>JAKMDW010000125.1 GCA_022426245.1 Alphaproteobacteria bacterium
CTTCAGTGCCGGCAAATAATTCGGGGCGCGGCGACGCCGTGAAGGTCGCCGAGGGATAGTTTTCTTGGCCGCTTTTGGTCGGCAGGCCAGTTGCGAGCCAGGCGTTCAAATTACCGTTCAGCACGCGTACATCGTTATGGCCAGCATAGCGCAACAGCCACCAAGCGCGGGTCGCCCACATGAGGTGACCGGAAGAATACAAAACCACTGGATTGTCATTGCCGATACCATCCTCGCCGATCGCTGCGCACAGTGTATCCATCGCCGGCAGTGTGTTGCTGTATGGCGATGTCGTATCCGACCAAGCCACACTCAGATCAATGAAACCGGCACCGGCAATATGCTTTTCGAGATATGCCGCGCGACCGGGCTCAGAGCGATAACCGCCATCGCCGTGATGAAGCAAGACCGATGTATCAAAAACGCGCAACGAGGGGTCTTCTATCTGTTGGGCAAGTTGATCGACACGGATGAGATATTCGGGGTGAATGTAAGACATGATAAAGTTCCTTTAATTGTTTCTTTTGGACAGCTGCAGCGCTGTCAGAAAAAGCGCTTTCGGAAAATAAGTTTTACATCATCAGAGAAAATTACTTTTGACAAGAATGAAGCAAATAAGGGCAACACAGAATACGTTTTGGTTATTCAAAATCTCTCTGACCCTATTCAGGTAACTGCGTCTAAAAAGAATATGACTTTCGAGACAACGTTGACGGATAAAGCTAGAGTTTTGGTGGGCTGCTCAGGAGACCCAAATGCTTCTTGCGTATTAAATACGCCATACACGAGCACAACAATTAATTTAATTTTAGATTAAGCGACTGGATGTCGAAGATTAATAATAGTCGAAGAAAATTACATGCACTTGTCGCCAGATTATCTCCGCCAAGCAGTCGATAGATAGTGTTTACTGGTTTTTTATTTGGTGTTTTATGGCTTATAAAACACCAGTGGTGTTGATTTTGTCGATTTTTGTCCACTCCAGTCCACTCGAATGAAGTTTCATTTATCGCTGATTTCTCAAAAAATGACTGTTTACTGCGCTCAACAAACAAAATACGCAAAAGTAAATTATGGTGAGCCCGGAAGGATTCGAACCTTCGACCCACTGATTAAAAGTCAGTTGCTCTACCACCTGAGCTACGGGCCCACATTGATTTTTGTGCTTGGAGTCTCGTCGATTCGAAAGCAGCAACAAAAGTCGCGCTTGCTATAGCATCAGAAAATCTTCAAGGCAAAGGTATTTCAACCTTTTTATCGATTCAGCTTGTCGCAGGCGCGTTACGCTCCCTAATGATTTATCCGTATCAGCAATTTGCCTTGATTGCCTCCGGCCAAAAGCAATTCAAGTCCGTCGGGAAAACTGTCAATCCCGTCAAGAATATGCTGACGGCATATCAAAGATCCATCTTCCAGGCCGGCCGCCAGAGCGACCAAAGCCTCAGGGACGCGGTGCATATAGTCACGCATGGTGAAGCCCTGCATCTTTACGCTCTGCATAACAATTTGCAGATAATTAGCAGGCCCTTGCGGATTGCCCATGTTCTCATATTGAGAAACCGCGCCGCACACGACAATGCGTCCACGATATTTCATGCGCTCCAAAGCGAGGTCCAGCGTTTCACCGCCAACATTATCATAGTAAAGGTCGATGTAATCAGGCGCTAAGGCATCGAGCCGCGCCGCCACATCCTCTGACTTATAATCAATCGCCGCATCAAGCTTCAACGTCTCGGTCAGATAGCGACATTTTTCAGCACCTCCGGCAATGCCGATAACGCGCGCGCCCGCATTTTTGGCCAGTTGAGCCGCAATGCTGCCAACCGCACCGGCGGCGGCTGACACGACAACTGTTTCACCTGCCTCGGGGCGGCCAATATCCATCATGCCGAAATAGGCCGTATAGCCGGTCATGCCGAGGCCGGAGAGATATAATTCCGGCGCCGCCATATCAACCGCAATGGGGCGCACATCTTTATCGTTAAAAACGCCGTGCGAGCGCACACCGAGAAAACCGGTAATCCAATCACCCACAGCCAAATTCTCACTGCGACTTTCGGTAACTTCGCCAACCCCAAAAGCGCGCATAACACCGCCCGGGCGCACCGGTGGCATGTAACCCCGCTTATCGGTAATCCAAGCGGTCATGCCCGGGTCAATCGACACCCAATCAATCCGCGCGGCGACCTGCCCCTCTTTGAGCGGCGGCAGCGGGTCATGGGTTGTTTGCCAAATCTCGCGGGGGGCGCGGCTACCCGGATAGTCGCTCATTCTGATTTGAGTGATTGGCGTGGACATAAAACCTCCAAAATTTTTTATGGCACTATAGATGTCACTTTTTATTGTCTTCTTGTCAAGCCGGTGCTAATCAGTAGCAATGATCTACACAAGCCAAGACTTTGTTTTCAATCCGGCCGATTTCCGCGATGCTAAATTTGTGTCCGGTGCCGCATTAGACGACAGCCAATTGCAAGACGGTGAAGTGATTATCGCCGTTGATCGTCTCGCCCTTACCGCCAATACCATATCTTACGGCATTGCCGGTAAGTCCGGCATGATACGCTATCTCGACAGCTTCCCGACCGACGCGCCTTACGCGCGCATGCCGTTTTGGGGATTTGGCGATATCGTCGCCTCGGCGCATGATGATTTACCGGTCGGTGAGCGGCTCTATGGCTTTTATCCTTTATCGACTTATTTGCTGACCAAAATGGATAAGGTCAATGCCAGAAAATGCGCTGATATAACCCCCGCGCGCGACACTATTCCGGAATTTTATCGTGAGTATGCAAGGTCTTTTGCCGAGCCCGGTTATCACCCCGATTTTGACGATATGCAAAGCCTGTTGCGGCCGGTCATCGGCACCTCTTTCTTGCTTGAGCATTATATTAGCCGACATAATTTTTATGGCGCAAAAAACATTGTCATCACCAGCGCCTCCAGCAAAACGGCTTTCGGCTTTGGTCATTTTCTGACCAATGGCCACAAGGATAAGTGCCGCGCGATTGGCCTGACCTCAGCGCGCAACAAAGCGTTTGTTGAAAAAACCGGCTGTTATGATGAGGTGCTGACCTATGATGAGATTGACCAATTACCGCTTGAGGCCAGTGTCGTTTTTGACATGGCCGGTAATGAGGAATTGCGCAGCAAGGTTCACCAACATTTGGGCGATTTTATCGCCTATAGCGGCATTGTGGGCGCGACCCATTGGGAAGAAGGCGGTCGCAATGACCCGGACTTGCCCGGCCCCGCTCCGGTATTCTGGTCGGGCCCGGATGAGATTGCCCTGCTCTCGCAAGGCAATAACAGCAAAAATATTCTAAGCTCGATTGGTGAACGCACAATCGGCATAATGATAGAAGCGGCGGGCTGGCTAAAGGTTAAAAAGTTTACCGATAGCGAAACGATAAAGGCCGCCTATCTCGATATGCTCGACGGTAAAATGTCGGCCGAAGACGGAATTATTTTCGGCGTCAAAAAATTGACCGCATAGACACTGATAACGGGCCGGCTTTTGGGTGATGACGCGGCGCAAGCATGCTGTTGCTTTGCGCTGGCATCAGCCCGCGAAAAATGGATAATCTGTGGGAGAGGATTGTCTTATGCCCGTTAATCGCGCCGCTTTTCGCAGCAAACTTGCCCAGCACCCAATTATCGCACCCGGCGTTTATGACGGGCTGTCGGCGCGCATTGCCGATGCGGCGGGCTTTGATGCGCTTTATCTCTCAGGATATGGCGTGTCGGCAAGCCAGTTGGCCAAACCCGATAACGGGTTTTTGACCCGCGCAGATATGCAAGCCCGCATCACCTCCATTTGCGAGGTTGTTACCACACCACTGATTGCCGATGCTGATACCGGCTTTGACGATATTGCCGCGACCGTGCGGGCCTATGAGGCAGCCGGAGCCTGTGGCATTCAGATCGAAGACCAGCAAACGCCGAAACTGTGTGGCCATATTCCGGGGCGCGAGGTTATCAGTCGCGATGCGGCGGTGGCGCGCATTGCGTCGGCTGTTGGCGCGCGCCAAGACGATGATTTTCTGATTGTCGCCCGCACCGATGCACGCGAGCAAAACGGCATTGAAGAGGCGATAGAACGCGGTCGCCTTTTCGCTGAGGCAGGTGCGGATATTTTGTTCATCGAGTCACCCGAAACCGAAAACGAGTTCGAACAAGTCGGCGCGGCTTTGGGCAATATGCCCTTACTGGCCAATATGGTTGCGGGTGGGCGCAGCCCGCTTCTTGCACGCAATGTCCTGGTCGGCATGGGGTTTAACTTTATCATTTATCCGGTTGCCGCAATGGCCAGCGCCGCCGCCACATTGCAAGCCGCCTATCAAGGATTGCACGACGATGCGGCGACGACAGATAGTGTCAGCTTTAGAGAACTCAGCCGCCTTGTCGGCTTCCCAAAGTCATAAAATTTGCAGCTTGCGCAAATGCAGAGATGCCCCCTATTGTGCGCCGCAATTAGGGAGACAGCACATGACAGACACACCGGCACAGTTAAATGGATGGACCAAATGGGGTGGCCAAGAGCCGTTTGAAGACCATGCCGGACCGTTTTATATGAAACTTGATGCCGATGGCGGTGCGCATTTATCGGCTTTCTTATGTGAGAAACGCCACTTTAATGGCGGTGGGTTTTTGCATGGCGGCATGCTGATGAGTTTTGCCGATTACGCTCTGTTTGTTATCGCGCATGATGAACTGGAAGACGAACACTCGGTCACAGTCTCTTGCCAAACCGAATTCCTGAAAGGCGCGGCACCGCTTGGTGATTTGGTTTATGCGCGCGGCCAAGTAACCCGTAACACCCGCTCTCTCATCTTTGTCAAAGGCGAGATATTTTATGGCGACGACACGCTGGCGACGTTTAGCGGTATTTTGAAGAAGGTCGCACCGCGCAGTTAAACAAATTCGAGCTACCGAAATCCTCGCGCGATATTGTCAGCGGCGCGCTTGGCTTCTTGCTGCTGCGCCTCGGACAAATATTGCGCTGCCCCAAAACGCCCTGCCTCAAACATTAATCCGTCGTGACGCGCGGCAAGCAGTTGCCACATATAGCTTGCCAGATAGTCTTTCTCACACAACGCGCCGCTGGCGTGCAAACGCGCCAATGAGTTCTGCGCGTCGGCCCCATTGAGCCGTGCCGCCTTTTCGTAATATTGCGCCGCAAGCTGTATGTCGGGATTGGCCCCTTGCCCAAATTCATAGATTTGCGCCAAGCGATAAAAGCCGTATTGATGCCCCTGAGAAGCCGCTGCCTTGAACCAGAAAATTGCTTTCGATTTATCCGATGGCACGCGATCACCAACAAAATAGCGTTCAGCCAAATGCAGCTGGGCGTCCACGTCTCCTTGCGCGGCTGCCTTTTCTAACATTGGCAATGAACGCGAACAGCAAGCCACAATAATGGCGGATAGAAAAATAATTATCGGTAACCGCATCGACCATTCCTTGTTTTATTATTTGGTCGGATAAATCTAATCCATGAAAAATGATGATAGCAAGTTATGAAAAAGGGTTTATGTCACCGGCTTTTTGTTTTTCATAAAAATCAGCGCGGAAATCTTCAAATTTGCCGGCCTCAATGGCGGCGCGCATCGCGGCCATGAGCTCTTGATAAAATGCCAAATTATGCCAGCTCAACAGCATGGCTCCGAGATATTCACCGCAGCGATTGAGGTGATGCAAATAGGCACGGCTATAGCGGGTTGAGGCTTCGCAAGAGCTGCTTTCATCGAGTGGCCGTGGGTCATTGGCGTGACGCGCATTGCGGATATTGACCTTGCCGCGCCATGTGTAGGCCGTGCCGTGGCGCCCGGCGCGGGTCGGCATAACGCAATCAA
Source organism: Alphaproteobacteria bacterium (assembly GCA_022426245.1). Classification (GTDB taxonomy): domain Bacteria; phylum Pseudomonadota; class Alphaproteobacteria; order RS24; family RS24; genus UBA8337. The sequence continues at coordinate 5,853 of JAKMDW010000125.1, forward strand.
ACATATCGACACCGCGCGCCACCGCCTCAAGCAAATCCTCCGGCGTGCCGACACCCATTAAATAACGTGGTTTGTCTTGCGGCAGTGTCGGCGTGGTGAAATCCAATACCTGACACATGGCATCATGCCCCTCGCCGACCGCCAGCCCGCCAACGGCATAGCCGTCAAAGCCGATTTGCTGCAAGGCGACCGCGCTTTGCTGGCGTAAATCTTCATAGACGCCGCCCTGCACAATGCCGAACAATGCGTCGCCGTCGCCTGCATCATATTTTGCGAAAGCATTTTTACTGCGTTCGGCCCAGCGCATTGAAAGTTGCATTGAGGTTTCGGCCTGCTCATGCGTCGCCGGATAAGGCGTGCATTCATCCAGCACCATGCGGATATTGGCCCCGAGCAGGGTTTGAATTTCGATACTGCGCTCGGGTGTCAGCATGTGTTCGCTGCCGTCGAGATGACTTTGAAAACGCACACCCTCCTCGCTCATTTTGGCGAGCTTCGACAATGACATCACCTGAAAGCCGCCGCTATCGGTCAAAATCGGCCCGTCCCACTGCATAAATTCTTGCAAGCCCCCAAGTGCCGCCACTTCCTCGGCGCCCGGGCGCAGCATTAAATGATAAGTATTGCCGAGCACAATATCGGCACCAAGCGCGCGCACTTGGTCGGGATACATTGCCTTAACCGTAGCCGCCGTGCCGACCGGCATGAAAGCCGGTGTGCGAATACTGCCGCGCGGCGTTTCAATTTCGCCCAAACGCGCGGCACCATCCGATTTCTTCAGCGTAAATTTCATGGCTGTAATCGCCCTCTATTTTCTCTCTAGCAAACACGCATCGCCGTAAGAATAGAAGCGATAGCCGTCAGCAATAGCATGGGCATAGCCGGCTTGCATCTCTTCCAATCCTGCCAAAGCCGAGACCAGCATGAATAAGGTGGAGCGCGGCAGGTGGAAATTGGTCAGCAACATATCGGCAGCACGAAACCGATAGCCGGGCGAAATGAAAATATCCGTCACCGCTTCAAACGGGTGAACCACGCCGGCTTCATCCGTCGCGCTTTCAATCAGCCGCAATGAGGTGGTGCCGACACAAATGATACGGCCACCATCAGCGCGCAGCTTGTTCAGCGCGGCGGCGGTGTCAGCGTCGACCTGCCCCCATTCGCCATGCATTTTATGGTCATTTATATTGTCGACTTTAACCGGCAGAAATGTGCCCGGCCCGACATGCAGCGTCACTTCGTGCAGGCTTACGCCCTTGGCCTTCAGCTTTTCAACCAGTTCGGGCGTAAAGTGCAGCCCCGCCGTCGGCGCGGCAACCGCCCCTTCTTCGCGAGCAAACAGCGTTTGATAGTCATCATTATCTTGCGCGTCGGGCGCGCGTTTTCCGGCAATATAAGGCGGTAACGGCATGGTGCCGAGCGTGGCCAAAGTGGTTTCCATCGCATCGGGCGCGAGGCTGAAAACCAAACGCGCCGCGCCTTCTTCACGCGCCGACACCTGCGCCTCAACACCGTCAAAATTGATAATCTCACCGTTTTTGACGCGTTTGGCAGGCTTCAAAAAACACCGCCATTCAACCGGACCCAATCTTTCGATCAGCGTGACTTCAATTTTTGCACCCGTGCCGCCATCGCGCAGGCGTGTGCCGATTAAACGCGCCGGAATAACTTTGGTGACATTAACCACCAGCGCATCACCCGCGCGCAGCAAATCCGGCAAATCGCCGACATTGCGGTCAACGCGCGGTTTTCCGGCCGGAATATGCAACAGCCGCGCAGTATCGCGCGGCTGAGCAGGTCTTAACGCAATCAGACTTTCCGGCAGGTCAAAATCGAAATCATCGACCTGCATGGGATATTAGTCCTCCAAGCGCAGAGAAATGATTTTGTCAGGGTCAGCCGGTGGCTCGCCCTTGGCGATGGCATCAATATGCTCCATGCCCTCAATCACTTCACCGAAAACCGTGTATTGGCCATTCAGCCAGGTGGAATCGTCGAAGCAAATAAAGAACTGGCTGTTCGCGCTATCGGGATGTTGCGACCGCGCCATGCCCAAAGTGCCGCGTTTAAACGCTTCGCTGGAAAATTCAGCCCGTAGATCCGGGTAGTCAGAGCCACCCATGCCGGTGCCGGTCGGATCACCCGTTTGAGCCATAAAACCGTCAATCACGCGGTGAAAGACGATGCCATCATAAAATTGCTCGCCAATCAGCGTTTTAATGCGCTCGATATGGTTCGGCGCTAGGTCCTCGCGCAATTTGATTTTAACTGTTCCGGTCTTCAATTCCATCAACATTACTGACTCCTTTTGATTGGCAGCTTGTGCTTCATTCAACGTCGAAAACGGAATAGCGAGCACACCCATCAGCATGGCCATTGCGATTACGTAACGCATGAATATCTCCTATTAACTAATTAAATTTACTTGATTTCTTCTAAAACTGAACGCGGCACAAATGGGCTGATATCGCCCCCCATGGCCAGAATTTGTCGCACCAACGTCGATGAGACAAAGCTGACATCAGGTGTCGCAGGCAGAAATACGGTCTCAATCTCGGGTGCCATAGAGCGGTTCATTGAGGTCATTTGCGCCTCATATTCATAGTCAGCCGCCGTGCGTAAACCGCGCAGAATGATATTTGCCCCATTTTTGCGCGCAACATCGACCAGAAGCTCATCGAAGGCGATAACTTCAAGCGCCACACCCTTTTGCTTGGCCACCCCACCGGCTTCGGCCTCAATCATGCGCTGGCGCTGGTCAAATGAGAAAACCGGTGTCTTGGTGGCACTGATGCCGATACCAACAATCAGCTTATCAACCAATCCCAATGACCGCTTGATAATATCAACATGCCCGTTGGTAATCGGGTCAAAACTGCCCGGATAAAGCCCTACACGCATTTATCAGCTCTCCTCGCCGCTATCATCACCAGCATCCGCCTCGCCCTCCTCGGCTTCACCGGAGGCTTCTTCATTGGGCGAACGCGCGTCCGAAGCATCAATGGTGGCCTCTTCCTCGCCATCATCTCGGTCTTCATCTTCGTCTTCATCTGAAGCTTCCCCCAAATGAGCGACCGAGACAACCTTCGCGTCATCATCGGTTTTGAAAATCGTCACGCCTTGCGTATTACGGCCGGCAATTCGAATATCATCGACCGGACAGCGAATAAGCGTGCCATTGTTCGTCACCAGCATAATCTGGTCGCTCTCATCGACCGGAAACGCTGCAATAAGCTCGCCGTTACGCTCTGATAGTGTCATGGCGATAATGCCCTTACCGCCGCGACCGGAGACGCGATATTCATAGGCTGAAGACCGCTTGCCATAACCGTTCTCACTCACGGCCAGAATAAACTGCTCTTTTGCACCCATTTCGGCATAACGCTCTGAGGACAGTGCCACTTCTTCAACGGCTTCCGTATCCTCATCAATGCTGACTTCTTCAATCTCGTTATCATCACCGGCAGCGGCACGGCGAATGGCAGCAGCTTGCTTCAGATAGGTCGTGCGCTCGGCCGGTGTTGCGTCACTGCCGCGTAAAATCGCCAGCGAGATAACGCTCGCGCCCTCATCGAGCTTAATGCCCCGCACACCGGTCGAATTTCGGCTACGGAACACCCGCACCTTATCCACCGGGAAGCGAATGGCACGCCCGCTGGAACTGGTCAAAAGCACATCATCATCTTCATTACAGGTTTCCACGCCGATAATGCGCTCGCCCTCGCCCGGCTTCATGGCGATTTTACCATTGCGGTTAATCTGCACGAAATCAGACAGATCATTGCGCCGCACATTACCGAAGCTGGTGGCGAACATAACGTTCAAATCAGCCCAGCTTTCTTCATCAGACGGCAAAGCCATAATATCGGCAATGGTTTCGCCCTCATTGAGCGGCAGCAGATTGACCAGCGCCTTGCCTTTGGATTGCGGGCTACCGGCGGGCAGCTTCCAAACCTTCATTTTGTAAACAATACCGGTGGTCGAGAAGAACAATACCGGCTGGTGGGTATTGGCGACAAATATCCGACTGACGAAATCTTCGTCTTTGGTTGACATGCCGGCACGCCCCTTACCCCCGCGCCGTTGCGCGCGATAAGTCGAGAGCGGCACGCGCTTAATGTAACCGGCATGGCTGACCGTCACCACCATGTCTTCCTGAGGTATCAGCGACTCGTCATCAACCTCGCCATCATCCTCGACATATTCAGAACGGCGCGGCGTTGCAAATTCCTCTTTAACGGCGGTCAGTTCTTCTTGAATAATCGCCATAACACGCGCGCGACTGCGAAGAATATCGAGCAAATCGGCAATCTGTTCGCCCAGCACTTTCAGCTCATCACCAATCTCATCGCGCCCCATAGCGGTCAGACGTTGCAGACGAAGCTCCAGAATGGCGCGGGCTTGTGCCTCGCTCAGTCGATAAGTGCCGTCATCAGCCACGCGATGCAGCGGATCATCAATCAGCGCAACAAGCTCGGCAACATCTTGCGCCGGCCAAGCGCGGCCCATTAATTGGCTGCGCGCCTCTTGCGGCGACGGGGCTTTGCGAATAAGCGCAATCACTTCATCAATATTGGTGACGGCAATCGCCAGCCCGACCAATACATGCGCGCGGTCGCGGGCCTTATTAAGTTCAAATTTCGAGCGACGGGTAACGACCTCCTCGCGGAAGGCGATGAACGCCTCCAGCATTTGCCGCAAATTCATCAGCTGTGGACGGCCATTATTCAGCGCCAGCATATTGGCACCAAAGCTGGTTTGCAGCTGCGAATACCGATAAAGCTGGTTCAACACCACCTCGGCAACCGCGTCGCGCTTCAGCTCAACGACAACGCGCATACCATCGCGGTCACTTTCGTCGCGCAAATCGGAAATGCCCTCAATCGTTTTATCCCGCACCAAATCAGCGATTTTCTCAACCATCGAGGCTTTGTTCACCTGATACGGAATTTCCGTAATGATGATGGCCTCCCGGTCTTTGCGAATTTCTTCAACCGCGGCACGGCCCCGCATAACAATCGAGCCACGCCCCGTCATCACGGCAGATGTGGAGCCATTACGACCCAAAATAAGCGCGCCGGTCGGGAAATCCGGCCCGGGCACGATTTGCAGCAATTCTTCGTCGGTCACTTCGTCTTGGCTAATAATGGCTTGCGTCGCGTCAATCAGTTCACCCAGATTATGCGGTGGAACATTGGTTGCCATACCAACGGCAATACCGTTCGCGCCATTAACCAACAAATTTGGAAAACGCGCCGGAAGCACCACCGGCTCGCGTTCGGAATTATCGTAATTGTCTTGAAAATCGACTGTGTCGCGGTCGATATCTTCAAGCAATGCCTGCGCCGGCTTGGCCATACGCACTTCGGTATAACGCATGGCCGCAGGCGGGTCGCCATCAACCGAACCAAAATTGCCTTGCCCGTCAAGCAAAGGCAGGCGCATGGAAAACTCTTGCTCCATTCGCACCAACGCATCGTAAATCGACTGGTCACCATGCGGGTGATATTTACCGATAACGTCACCAACCACACGGGCTGATTTGCGATAGGGCTTGTTGTAGTCATAACCGTTCTCATTCATTGAGAACAAAATGCGGCGATGCACCGGTTTCAAACCGTCGCGCACATCAGGCAGCGCACGCGAAACGATAACGCTCATCGCGTAATCGAGATAGGAGGTCTTCATCTCCTCCTCAATGCTTATCGGTTCAATATCGCCATCATCTTCGGGCGGTGGGCCATCTCCTGACCTACCACCAGAACCGGAACCCTCGTCATCCGACCCCTGACCTTCTTCGGCAGGCGCCTCGGAAACCTCTTCATCGACAATATCATCAGCGATATCGTCCTCGACATTGCCGTCGATTTGACCTTCGTTTTCGTTCTGATTTTCGGGTTCTACGGTCAAAATGCCTCTTTCATAACAACGCTGAAATCAGCGCTGTTTTCAGCAAAAATAGTAGCACAAAAAGCCGACATAAAGCAGTTAAAACACCGCCTGCCCACAGCTTTTAAGCTATTGTTTTTATTGAGACTTAAAGCCCTAAAACGGGATATCGTCGTTGATTTCACCGCCGCCGCCACTTGGCGCTGCCATCGGTGCCGAATCATTGCCGACAGCCTGGAAATCACCGCCACTATTGCGGGTATCCAGCATGGTCATCACACCGCCGTAATTTTGTAGCACGACCTCGGTTGAGTAGCGGTCACTGCCCTTATCGTCTTGCCATTTGCGCGTTTGCAACTGGCCTTCGACATATACTTTTGAGCCTTTTTTGAGATATTGCTCGGCAATGCGACACAGACCCTCAGAAAAGATAACAACACGGTGCCATTCGGTTTTTTCACGGCGTTCGCCCGAGCTTTTATCGCGCCAGCTTTCGCTTGTTGCGACGCTCAAATTAACCACCGGACGGCCATCCTTCGTGCTGCGCACATCGGGGTCTGCCCCAAGATTGCCGACCAAAATAACTTTATTAACGCTTCCTGCCATGATGTTTCTCCTTCTTATCGCATCACACTAGGTGAATCGCCGGGCAACGCCTATCGCTGTGACCAGTCAGTCGGCTTAATGCTGTGGATTACTCAACCCAATACAGGGCAAGCTTAAGGGGTGACGAAATGGCCTTTTGTCAAAACTCTAAACAGGGCTAAGTTAAGGCTCAAACAGGAATTTATATGGCACCCCGCAAAACAACCAAAGCCCCCCAGGCCAAGCAAATTCGCATTATTGGCGCGCGCGAGCATAATTTGAAAAATGTCTCGCTCGACCTGCCGCGCGATAAGCTGATTGTTGTCACAGGTCTGTCTGGTTCGGGTAAAAGTTCGCTGGCATTCGATACGATTTATGCCGAAGGGCAGCGCCGTTATGTCGAAAGCCTATCGGCCTATGCGCGGCAATTTCTTGAGATGATGCAAAAGCCGGATGTTGACCAGATTGACGGTCTGTCTCCGGCTATTTCGATTGAACAGAAAACCACCTCGCGCAATCCGCGCTCAACGGTTGGCACAGTGACCGAGATTTATGATTATCTGCGCCTGCTTTATGCGCGCGTGGGCATTCCATACTCGCCCGCCACCGGCCTGCCGATTGAAAGTCAAACGGTCAGCGAGATGGTCGATAAGGTGATGGCCTTGCCTGAGGGCACGCGGCTTTATTTGCTGGCGCCGATTGTGCGCGGTCGCAAAGGCGAATATCGCCGCGACTTTGCCGAACTGCAAAAGCGCGGCTTTCAGCGCGTTAAAGTGGATGGCACCTATTATGAAATCGCTGATGTCCCGGCCCTCGATAAAAAGCTGAAGCACGATATTGATGTCGTTGTTGACCGGCTCGTTATCAAGCCCGATCTCGGTAATCGCGTTGCCGACTCGATGGAAGTGGCGCTTGGGCTGACTGATGGTATCGCCGTGGCTGAAATGGCTGACAAGAAAAATGATGACAAGGACGCCGAGCGCATCATCTTTTCGGCACGCTTTGCTTGCCCGGTTTCGGGTTTCACCATTGAAGAAATCGAGCCGCGGCTATTCTCGTTTAACAATCCGTTTGGTGCTTGTCCCTCATGCGACGGGCTTGGCACGCAGTTTTTCATCGACCCGATTGCGGTTGTGCCTGACGGCGGACTGACACTTTATAAAGGCGCGATTGCGCCATGGTCGAAAACCTCCTCGCCCTATTACACCCAAACATTAGAAGCCATTGCCCGTCACTATGGCTTTAAGATGAGCGATGTCTGGAACGATTTATCGAAGGAGGCCAAGCAAGTCATTCTTTACGGCACAGGCGAAGAGGTCATTACCTTCGCCTATGATGACGGGCTGCGCAGCTATAAAACGAAGAAGCCGTTTGAGGGCGTTATTCCAAATCTGGAACGTCGCTACAAAGAAACCGATAGCAGTTGGGCACGCGAGGAGATTGAAAAATTTCAGTCCATCACTGATTGCGACGCTTGCGGCGGCTATCGCTTGAAACCGGAAGCGCTGGCGGTAAAAATTGCTGACCTGCATGTTGGTGAGGTTTCGCAAATGTCGATCCGAGCGGCTGAGGATTGGTTCGATAAGCTGGAGAAAAAGCTCAACAGCAAGCAGAAGCAAATCGCCGTGCGTATTCTCAAAGAAATTCGCGAGCGCTTGAAGTTCCTGAATGATGTCGGCTTGGAATATCTGACCCTGTCGCGGAATAGCGGCACATTATCCGGTGGCGAAAGTCAGCGCATTCGCCTTGCCTCGCAAATCGGCTCGGGCCTGACCGGCGTGCTTTATGTGCTGGACGAGCCGAGCATTGGCCTGCATCAGCGCGATAATTCACGCCTGCTTGAAACGCTGACGCGCCTGCGCGACCTCGGCAATACGGTTGTCGTGGTTGAGCATGATGAGGAAGCCATTATGACCGCCGACCATGTGGTTGATATTGGCCCCGGAGCCGGTATTCATGGCGGTGAAGTGATTGCCGAAGGCACACCGCAGAAAATCGTTGCCGCCAAAAAGAGCCTGACCGGACAATATCTATCGGGCGCGCTTGAAGTGCCGGTTCCGAAGCAGCGGCGCGAAACCAATGCCCGCAAATGCATTACCGTTAAGGGCGCGCGGGGCAATAATTTAAAAAATGTCTCGGCAGAAATCCCACTCGGCACATTCACCTGTGTCACCGGTGTTTCGGGCGGCGGCAAATCTACCCTGCTCATCGACACGCTTTATAAATCGCTGGCGCGCAAGCTCAATAATGCACGCGGCACACCCGCCGAGCATGACACGATTGACGGACTACACTTGCTCGACAAGGTTATCGACATTGATCAATCACCGATTGGCCGCACGCCGCGCTCCAACCCCGCGACCTATACGGGCGCCTTCACACCGATACGCGAATGGTTTGCCGGACTGCCGGAAGCCAAGGCGCGCGGCTATAAGCCGGGGCGCTTTTCTTTCAACGTGAAGGGTGGTCGCTGCGAAACCTGTCAGGGCGATGGCGTTATTAAAATCGAGATGCACTTCCTGCCTGATGTTTATGTCGAATGCGATAGCTGCAACGGCAAGCGTTATAATCGCGAAACGCTGGAAGTGAAATTTAAGGATAAGTCGATTGCCGACGTGCTGGACATGACCGTCGATGAAGCCGCCGGCTTCTTTAAGGCCGTGCCGATGGTGCGCGATAAAATGGTAACGCTGCAACGCGTCGGCCTCGGATATATCAAAGTCGGCCAGCAAGCCACAACCTTGTCGGGTGGTGAGGCACAACGCGTGAAGCTGGCCAAAGAATTGTCGAAACGCGCCACCGGGCGCACGCTTTATATTCTCGATGAGCCGACCACAGGCCTGCATTTCCACGATGTTGCCAAGCTGCTGGAGGTGCTGCACGAGCTCGTCGATAGTGGCAATACGGTGGCAGTGATTGAGCATAATCTCGAAGTCATTAAAACCGCTGACTGGATTATTGATATCGGCCCTGAAGGCGGCGATGGCGGCGGCGAGATTGTCGGCACAGGCACGCCGGAAGATGTGGCAAAGGTTAAAAAAAGCTATACAGGCCAATATCTTGCGCGATTGTTAAAACCAAAAAAATCAGTTGCTAAAAAGGCCGCCGCTGAATAAGTGTTTCCAAATAAAAACAACAAATGGAAACAAAATGACAGTTCATACACCGTTGCGTGCCGATGATGTGCGCCGTTCCTACGCCCGCTGGGCAGGACATTATGATTTCACCTTTGCCCTTTTCGGGCGCAAATACGTTAAAAAAATCGTCAATCGCCTAAACGATGAGACGCATGGCCGTCATGTGCTGGATGTCGGCACCGGCACCGGCTTGTCTCTGCCCTATTTTCGGCATGATTTGACGGTTACCGGCATTGATATTTCAGAGGATATGCTGGCCCGCGCCGAGCAACGCGCGCAGCGTAAAAAACTGAAAAATATCGCCGGTCTTTACGTCATGGATGCCGGTAATCTGCAATTTGATGATGGCGCTTTTGACAGCGTTTTGGCGACTTTCGTGAAGTCGGTCGTGCCCAATCCCGCGCAAGTTTTGCAGGAGATTGCACGTGTCACACGCCCCGGTGGGCGGGTATATTTATTAAACTATTTACGGGCCGATGAAGAGGATAATCGCGTATTGGCGATGGCCGTGCGCGCCATAGCTCCGGCGTCGCGCAAAGTCGGCTTTCATTCCGACTTCTGCCGCTCACAACTTAACATGGCGGAGACGGGCTTTCATCTGACGCATGAAAACAGTTTCGGCCCGCTCGACATGTTCACCCTGCTGACATTGCAAAAAGCCGCATCGGAAATTTAACTCAAATGCTTCCGTTGCACCGCTAAACCGTGTAATGGAAGCGCATGGAAAATGTGCTTCATATTATTGGTGGTGGGCTGGCCGGTTCTGAGGCCGCGTGGCAAGTGGCGGAGACCGGTGCGCAAGTGGTGTTGCATGAAATGCGGCCGGTTAAAAAAACCGATGCCCATGTGACTGACGGGCTGGCCGAACTGGTCTGCTCCAATTCCTTCCGCTCCGACGATGCCGAAACCAATGCTGTCGGTCTGTTGCACGCCGAATTACGCGACAGCAACAGCTTGATTATGGCGTGCGCCGACGCGCATCAAGTGCCGGCCGGCGGGGCGCTGGCAGTTGACCGCGAAGGGTTTTCGCAAGCCGTCACGGCCAAAATTGAAGCGCACCCCAATATCGCCATTGCGCGCGAAGAAGTGACCGATATTCCCGCCGATTGGCAGCACGTCATTATCGCCACCGGCCCGCTTACCTCGCCTGCTTTGTCGGCGCTTATCGGCAAGATGACCGGCAGCGACAAGCTGGCTTTCTTCGATGCGATTGCGCCGATTATTTATCGCGACAGCATTGATATGGATATTTGCTGGCACCAGTCGCGCTATGACAAGCTGGGGCCGGGCGGCACCGGCAAGGACTATATCAACTGCCCGATGGATGAGGCGCAATATAACGCATTTCTTGACGCGCTGATTGATAGCGACACGGCTGACTTTAAGGCATGGGAAGAAGACACGCCCTATTTTAACGGCTGCTTGCCGATTGAGGTTATGGCGGCACGCGGGCGCGAGACGCTGCGCCACGGGCCGATGAAGCCGCGCGGCCTGACCAATGTCCATAATCCTGACGTTAAAGCACATGCGGTGGTGCAATTGCGCCAAGACAATGCACTCGGCACTTTGTTCAATATGGTGGGCTTTCAAACCAAGCTGAAATATGGCGCACAGACAGATGTATTCCGTCTTATTCCGGGTCTTGAAGATGCCCGTTTTGCCAGACTTGGCGGCCTGCATCGTAATACGTTTTTGAACAGCCCCAGCCTGCTGGATGGCGAATTACGCTTGAAGAATGCGCCGCATATTCGCTTTGCCGGACAAATTACCGGTGTTGAAGGCTATGTCGAAAGCACCTCCATCGGCTTGATGGCCGGGCGCTTTGCCGCCGCGCAAATGCGTGGTGAAAACTTTGCCACGCCGCCAATGACGACCGCTTTCGGTGCTTTGCTGGCACATATTACCGTTAATGCTGATGCCAAGACCTTCCAGCCGATGAATGTTAATTTCGGGCTGATGCCGGAGCTTGGCGAACTGCCCGCTCCGGTCGGTGAAGACGGCAAGCGCCTGCGGGGCAAACCGCGCATGCAAGCCAAGAAGCAAGCGCGGCAACGCGCTTTCACCACGCGCGCGCGGGCCGATTTCTCAACCTGGCACCAAGCCGGTTAATTTACACTTCGGCAACCTCGCGGGTCGCCTCATGCGAGCGTTCAATATTGGGGCGCAGATCCTCCAAATCGACATAAGTGTCGGCCTGCCGCTTCAACTCATTGGCAATCGAGCCTTCTGACGAAATGACGGTCACGCGCTTGCCCCGCTCTTGCAGTTTTTCAATGGCATACCGAAAATCGCCATCACCTGAGAATATGACGATGTGATCGAGGTTCTCGCTGATCGCCATCATATCGACAATCATCTCCCCATCCATATTGCCCTTCAACACGGCCTCGCCCGAACTATCGATAAAATCTTTCGATGCTTTGGTGACGACCGTGAAGCCATTATAGGCCATGAAATCGAGCCGCCGATGAATGCGATGCACCAATTCAGAGCGTTCCTGTGAGCCGTCTTCTTTGGGAATGGATTCATAGTGGTAAATCCGCAGAAAAATACTCTCGCCATTATTCCTTCGGAAATATTCAAGCAGTTTCACATCATCGACATACATATTGATGCTTTGTTTTGAGCGCCGAAAATTGGCACTGTCGATAAAGACGGCAAACCGCTCATTTGGATAAAAATCTAACATAAGCGTTCCCTTTATTTTTATTTTAGAACCGCTCTAGCCTAGACTGAAAGGGTGAGCATGTGCAAATCAAAGCCGACCTATAAACGCCGTCTTTAACAGGATTAGCTGATAAATCAGCAAGCTACGCTGCCGTGGAAAATAGTGCGCTTGGCGTCGTGCCAGGCCGATTGGCAGAAAAATCGGCAATAGCTGCTTGCGGGCGGCGCGCGGCAATTTATTGAATGCGGTGCATGCTTCACCCAAAAACTCCGCTGCCCGCGCTGCGACGGCCTCACCATTTTCCGGCACAAGCCGCATCAGTTCAAACCCCGTTCCGGCTTTGCGCAATAGCGTATCATCGCAAGACGCACCGCAAATTTCAGTCGCCAGCCGCATCAGAGCCGGACCGACTTGAGCGGCCTCGGAAACCAATTCATCTATGCCGCGCGTGCCCTCCCCTAAGGCGGCATCGCGCCCGTCAATAAGAGGTAAAAGCCCGTCCTTAGCCATAGGGTGCGCCAACAAGGCCTCGCCAATCGGTGTGCCGCGCGCATCGCCATTGGCCACAGCGCCAACCAAATCGCGCCACCATTGCAAGCGAATGGCCCCGACCATTGGGTCAGATACTGAGGCCGGAATGCGGGCAATATCGGCATAAAAATGATAGAGCGTCAGCAAGGCCGGACGATGTGTGGCGGGGACAAATAGATGGCACAAATATAAATCGCCATCCAATCCGCGCAGCTCTTGGCGCAAAAGCTCTTCATCCATTTTGCCTACTCCTAAAAAGAAAAGGGCCGCACAATGGCGGCCCCTCCTCCAGATTTCTTGCCGCTTAGTAAAGGTTCTGAGCGGAAACCATAGCAAACAGCATTGGTATGGAAAGCAATGTGTTGGTGCGCGAGAACAGCATGGCAGTGCGCGCCGATGCCGCTTTCTCATCAGCATCGGCCTCTACAATGCCCAGAGCCTTTTTCTGATTTGGCCAAATAACGAACCAAACATTGAACCACATGATAATACCGAGCCACATGCCGATACCAATGGCGATATTTTTCGGCACGGCGAAGTCATTCATCGCGCCAAGTGACATGGCGTCATGGATATAGCCGTTCAGATAACCCAGAATAAGACCGGTGATCAAAGTCGCCATAGCGGCCCAACGGAACCACCACAAAGCGGCCGGTGCAATCACCTTACCGATGGCTGGCTTCTGCTCATCAGGAATATTCGGCATATTTGGAATTTGAACGAAGTTGAAATAATACAGCAGGCCAATCCACATAATGCCGCTCAGCACATGCAGCCAACGGAACAAAAATGCCCAGAATGTCGTGTCAAAAGTCCCGCCACTATTGAGATACATAAGCTCCAGCAAGAAGGCCAGAACGAAACCCGCAATGACCGTATTGCGAAGTGATGAAAGATTTGCAGCCATAATAGCCTCCCCTATTCCGAATCTATTAATTAGTATCTTAGCACCCGACAAAAGGCCGAAGCAACCGGCGCTTAGTTTACTTGTGTGCCTGACCAATCGCGTTTGACACCCAACAACATCAGCAAGGGTGAGGCGATAAAGATTGATGAGTATGTGCCGACAATGACGCCCCATATCATCGCAAAAGTGAAACCGCGAATAACCTCGCCGCCCAGAATATAGAGCGCCAGCAAAGCCAACATGGTGGTGACCGAGGTCATCACCGTGCGCGACAGCGTTTCATTAATGGCAATATTCAGCAGTTCAGCCAAATCCATTTTCTTATATTTGCGCAAGTTCTCGCGCACGCGGTCATATACCACCACTGTGTCATTCATCGAATAACCGACAATGGTCAAAATCGCCGCCAGAATGGACAGGTTAAAATCAAGCTGCAACAGCGCGAAAATACCGATGGTCAGCGCTACATCATGCACAAGCGCCAGCACCGCACCGACACTGAACTGCCACTCAAAGCGGAACCAAATATAGATCAGCATGGAAGCAATCGCGGCCACAACCGCAAAAATACCGGTTTGAATAAGCTCAGCACTCACTTGCGGGCCGACAATCTCAACACGGCGCACATCAAAATCGCGGGCCAATTCGCCGCGCACCTGTTCAACCGCCGACAGATTATTGCTGGCATCTGTCGCGCCGTCAGCCTCGGCAATACGAATAAGCACATCAGTATTTTTGCCAAATTCCTGAATTTGCACCTCGCCCAAATTGAGGGCACCCAAGCGAGAGCGCAGCGCGCCCAAATCAACCGGGCTTTCAGCGCTCGCCTCAATCAGCGTGCCGCCGCGAAAATCAATGCCGAAATTAAGCCCATTGGCGAGAAACACGCCGATAGAAGCAATCACCAAAGCCAGAGAAAGCGACATCGCAATCGTGCGGTGACGGATAAAGCCTATGGCCGTTTTTGCCGGAACCAGTTTTAACGTTTTCATCTTTTCTCTCCGACTAAAGCGGTAAAGCTTCGGGTCGGCCCTGGCGACGAAGCCATAGCGACACAAACAAGCGGGTTAATACGAAAGCGGTGAAAACTGATGTCACAATGCCGATAGCCAGCGTGATGGCGAAACCCCTAATCGGGCCGGAGCCAAGCTGGAACAGAATAATCGCCGCCAAAAATGTGGTGACATTGGCATCAAAAATTGTGCTTAAGGCGCGATTATATCCCATATCAATCGCGATAATCGGGTTTTTATCGGCGGCCAATTCCTCGCGTATACGCTCAAAAATCAGCACATTGGCATCGACCGCCATGCCGACCGTCAGCACGATACCGGCAATGCCGGGCAGCGTTAGGGTCGCCTGCAAGCCCGACAGCACGGCCATAATCAGCAACAGATTTGCAATCAGTGCAATATTGGCGAACGCGCCGAACAGGCTATAACTCACGACCATAAAGCCGATAACAGCGAGAAAGCCGATAATAAGAGCAATGCGACCGGCGGCGACACTATCTGCACCAAGGCCGGGCCCGACAGTGCGTTCTTCCAGAATGCTCATCGGGGCAGGCAACGCACCGGCGCGCAGCAAAATTGCCAAATCATTGGCCTCTTGGACGCTGAAATTACCTGTAATGCGACCCGAACCGCCCAGAATGGCCGACTGGATAATCGGGGCTGAAATCACTTTTTCATCAAGCACAATGGCGAAGGGGCGCCCAATATTGGCTTGCGTCACCTCACCAAATTTGCGCCCGCCAAGCGCATCAAAGCGGAAATTAACCTCCGGCACATTGGTTTGCGGGTCAAAGCCGACGCTTGCATCAACCAAACGCTCGCCGCTGACAATGGCACGCCGACGAATGACATAAGGCACTTCCGGCTCAGTATCGCTGTAAACAAGGCGCGAACCGGCAGGCGGACGCTTGCCGTCAACCACCTCATAACCGCTGATGTTTTGATCAACCAAATGGAAATTCATTTTGGCAGTTTGACCAAGCAGCGCTTTCAAACGCTCGGGGTCATCAAGACCCGGCACTTGCACCAGAATGCGCTTTTCACCCTGACGTTGAATGGTCGGCTCAGTCGTGCCCAACTCGTCTACACGACGACGAATAATCTCAATCGATTGCTGCACAGTGCGCGTGTTGCGCGCTGCAATCGCGTCCTCCGTGGCACTCAGAACAAAAGTCTGCCCTTGCGTGTTCTCGATATCCAAATCGGTGCGCTGTTCAAAACTTGTTAAAACACCGCCGCTCACGGGCTGCGCCAAATCTTGCAGAACCGTCGTTGCTTTCTCCATATCAGCGGTATCGCGAATGGTTACACTGACGCCATTGTCGAGACGCGACAAACCGGAATAACCAATACGTGCGCCGCGCAAAGCGAGGCGAATATCTGAAGTCAAATCTTCAAGCCGCTCGCGCTGCACCGAATCCGTGTCGACGGATAGCAGCAAATGCGAACCGCCTTGCAAATCCAGCCCTAGATTGAGTGTGCCGGAGGGAATGAAACCGGGCAGCGCCAGACGCGTCTCTTCGCGCATAAAATTCGGTAGCGCGAACAACACGCCGACAAGCATAAGCAATGCAATGCCGGTAATTTTGAAATTTGAGAAATGCAGCATGAAACGCCTCTGGCGACCTGATTAGTCGTTATTCTTTCCGCGTACGGAAATAATCATAGATTTCACGACCTTCATACGCGCATTTTCACCGAAATCCACGTCGAGCTCATCATCGTTGACTTTGGCAACTTTACCGACCAAACCGCCTTGCGTGATAATTGTATCGCCGCGTGACACGCTATCGACCATTGTCTGATGCTCGCGCTGACGCTTTTGTTGCGGGCGAATAATCAAAAAATAGATGATGGCAAAAACCATCACCAGCGGAAAAAGCAATTCAAACAGGGCGTTGCCGCCGGAAGCGGATTGCGCGTAAGCAGGTGTAATTAACATGAGAATCTCCGTATTCGTGAACCGGACTATACGCAAGAAGCGCCACAACGCCAAGCATTTAAGCCCTAAATCAGTGAGTTAGATAAGCGATTGCGGATTAACCGCACGTGTGCCCTTGCGAAGCTCGAAATGAAGCTGCGGCCGGTCAACATTTCCGGTGCGTCCGACCTCGGCAACCAC
>JAKMDW010000002.1 GCA_022426245.1 Alphaproteobacteria bacterium
GTCGGCGGCGATGGCCGCTTACAAGTCATGCTCCTCGATGAAACGATATTTACGCTGGGTGCCAATTCGGTGATGCGAATTGACGAGTTTGTTTTTGACCCGACCGCGCCGTCGAACAACACGCTAACCACCTCCATCACGCAAGGCGCTTTTCGCTTCGTCTCCGGCCAAGTGGCGCGGCGCGGGGCCGATGCGATGACGGTGAAGCTGCCTTCCGCCACGATTGGGGTGCGCGGCACCTCGGTTGCCGGTGAGGTGAGCGCGAGCGGCGCGGCGCAAGTGATTTTGCTGGGCCCGGCCATTGATAATAATCTCGGCTTACCGGCGGGCGTGATTAATGTCGCCAATGAAGCCGGTGGGGTTGATATTACCCGCCCCGGCTTCGTTACAGAGATTGCCGCTGCCTCAGTTGCGCCCGAGCCACCCCAGCAAGCAACCACGCAACAAATCCGCCAGCTTGAGCAAGCCCTTTCAGAAGATGCGGTTTCTGAATTGGCCGAAGGGCTGGGCGTCGACAATAGCGCGATTATTGCGCAAGAAGGTAAAGACAGCGATGGCGACGGGCAGCTCGACAGCTATACCGCCAATGCCGAATTATCGAGCGCGATTTTGCAATCGACCGGCACGGATGGTGGCGTCACCAATGATCGCGATTTATTGCAACAGGTCGCCGTCACTTTATTCGGCAATGACGCACTGGCCGCGGCCAATGGCGAGGGCGGCGATTTTTTCCAGGGCATTAATCTGGGCGAGGATATCGGCAATTTGCTGTCGGGTGATTTTGAATATTTAGGCCCGACTTTGATTTCCGACTTGGCTGATTTTGGCCCGACCGGACGCGTGACCTTTACCGGCTCGGGCGCGACGATTGAGGATTTGAACGGGCGCAATAGCGGCACGTTCAATCTGACCCAAATATGGGACTACGCCACGCAAGACGTCTCCAGCACGATTTCGGGCAATTTCGATTTGGCCGTCGGAACGGCGGGTTTCATCACCGGCACTTTGGTTGACAACACCCAGACCCTAAGCTTTGCCGATGCGGGCGGCATGGCGAATGTCAGTTTCTCAACCTCGTTCAGCGCCAACCCGCAGACCGGCGCGATGGATCCCGTCCATGTCTTCGCGCAAGTTGGTGGCGGCGACAATGCCCCGCCAAGCATGTTCCGCGAAGTCGGCGCACCCAATGACCCCAATAATCCGGTGCCCGAAGCGGCAGGTATCTCCGCCTTTGCTGCACTCGACCCGGCCAGCGAACAAATTTTTGTCGATAATGTTTCGGCATCGCGCGCCTTTCAAATGCAGGTTAATGTCAGCAGCTTCCTGTCCAATGTTGACCGCAATGACGGCGCATCACCCACCGCGTCGGTCGGCGAAGGCATGGTCGCGCTGGACGTCTTTAGCTACGACATCCCCGATGGCGAAAACGCGTCGGGCAATACTGAAATGACACCAAGCGCTTCGGCGCGCGGCACAATTTTTGCGATGAAGCGCACAGTCGAGGACTAATCATATGAAACGCTCTATTCATGCTGCCGCGCCGTCGGCATTGCTTGCCGGCTGTCTTACGGCTTGTCTTATTACGGGTCTGTTCGCCCTCCCCGCGCAGGCTGAAATTTCTTATGCCGATATTCTGGCCGACCCGGATAATCCGGCACTCAACCAACAATTTGCCAATGAAAGATTGGCAGGTGGTGACGCCAAAGCCGCTTTGGCTGCGGTTGAGCGTGTGCTGGTGGCCGAGCCGACAAATTTTGGCGCGCGCCTGTTCCGCGCCGAAGTTCTGGTGGCACTTGGGGCTGACCTGCAAGCGGAGGGCGAATTGCGCGCACTCGCAGCCCTGCCCTTGCCGGCTGATATTAAGCGGCGGGTCAAAAAATTACGCGAGCGGTTGAGCGACCGGCAGCGGCGTTTTTCAGCACGCCTTAACCTGGCGCTTGGCTTTATGGAAAATGACAATGCGGCAAATTGGCCTGCGGATAATACGATTTTGCTGAACGGCGCAGTGGTTGATAGCGATGGCGAAAACCGTTACTCACTGCCGCGTCTCGATGGTTCGGACCCGATTACCGAGGCCGTCAAAGATGATGTGATAACGCAAAATCTCGCCTTAAGCGCGCATTACGACCCGGGCCTGCAATTTATTCGCGACCTCAATATCTCGCTTGGCGTCAACGCCAATAGCGAGGGCGAGAGCGGCTATTTGGACGGCGAGACAACGCATATCGGCATTGGTGCCAAATTGCGGCGCGGCAAAGTAAGCCTGACACCCCGGCTCAGCATGGCCGAGGTCGAGAATGATTTTGAGGACCGTCTGGGCAATTACACATTGTCCAGCGGCACGCTGACGGCCCAATGGCAAGCGCGCCAAACAACCCGTCTCAGCGTATCCACCGGCATTACTGAACTGGCCTTTGACGACACGCTTGACCGCAATGACACGAGCACTATTTCCGGCTCCTTCGGCTGGGAGGAGATTATCGGTCGCCGTCTTTCGACCAATTTCGGCAGCTTCTACCAAAAGGTCGATAGCGAAGAAAATGCCGATCTCGATAAAGACCTATTTGGCGCCAGCCTGACCGTGCGGCTCGGCCTGATGCAGGGGCATTTTCTAACGCTTGGCGCATCTTATACTGAAACCGAGCATGAGAGCGTTTACTCGCACAGCTATGACCCGTCCGACGGCACGCCCGCAGACGGCAAAATACGCGAAGACGAGATTACCGGCACCAGTATCGATTATCTGCTTTTGGGCAGCACGCTGTCGCCGCTTTTGAGCCATGTCTTCTTCACGCTGGGCTATCAGTCGAGCGAAACCGAAAGCAACACAATCGGCTTTTCCCAACAACGCGATATTTTTTCGGCGCGGGTGAATATCGGCTATCGCTTCTAAAAATCTATCCGGCGACGATTAATAAATCGTCGAAGAAAGTCAGCCATAGCGAAATCGTCAGTGCCGATAAAACGGTTGTCACGACAATCGCGCTCGAGGCTTCGGCCTCTGCCGCTTTATATTGCGCCGCGAAGACGGCCGTGAACACACCTGTCGGCATGGCCGATAAAAGCGTGATGGTGGCAACAAAAAGCGGGGGAAGCCCGAATAGATAATGCGCCGTCAGATAAACCACCAGCGGCATCAGAGCGAGCTTGAGGACGCCGACAA
>JAKMDW010000005.1 GCA_022426245.1 Alphaproteobacteria bacterium
TAGGATGCTCAAATACGCGGCGGCGATTGCCCATGCCAATCGGCTCGGCGTCAGCAAGGCCCAGTTTTTGTGGTGCAAATTGCATATCCAAATACATGTTATTATTGTGCTCCGCGTTACTCTAGCCGCAAGGGCAAACCTACCAACACGACCGGCAAGTTGAAAACGAAAAAATCTCAAAAAAGCGGAATTTTTTGAGCTTCTGCTCTATGCAAATCATTCAAGTGTGTTACAACACGCCAACTTAACGCCCCCTCTTCGGTAAGGCGGAAGGCACGCTAAAGCAGACAAGCTGCTAAGCGATTTTACCGCCCCCTTTCGGTAGGGCGGACGGCGGACTAAAAATTGCTTCGCAATTTAAGTCCTTTTACCGCGGGGTGGAGCAGCCCGGTAGCTCGTCAGGCTCATAACCTGAAGGTCGTAGGTTCAAATCCTACCCCCGCAACCAAAAACCCTCGCTGAAAAGCGGGGGTTTTTTGTTGTGCGGGTAAGGTCAACCGGCCATCTCGCGTCTTGCGCGCGCGCGTCTGTCTGGTTTAACCTGCCGAAGATGACTTTCATGAGAACAAGAACGGCTTTTTTTCTGACTGCGCTGCTATGTGTTTGCTGGGCGATGCCGGTGCAGGCGCAGGTCGGTGATGTTTTGGGTGGCCCCGGCATAACGCTGGAGCAGTTTAACGACAGCACACTCGACCGTTTCGGCAATCCGACTTTCGGGTTTCGCGCGCAAAGAGAGCCGGAAATGCGGCGTCTTCGCAAAATGGCCGGACGCCCTATTTTAGAGGGTCGGGTGAGTATTTATGACCTATCAGACGATGAAATCGATGAGCTGTTCGAAATACTGAATTCACACAACACGGAATAAAACCGATATAGGGATTTCTTATGCAAGCGGTAGAAAGACAAAACGTTGATTTGGAAGCGGTGCGGGCCAAATATCGTGCCGAGCGCGACAAGCGGGTGCGGGCTGATGGCAATGAGCAATATAAGGAAGTGACCGGTGACTTCGCTTATTTTGTTGATGACCCCTATATCGACGAGGTGGTGCAGCGTGCGCCCGAAAAACGCAATGTTGACGTGGTTATTATCGGCGGCGGTTTTGGTGGCATGTTGTCGGCTGTGCGGCTGAAGCAGCAGGGCATTGATAATTTCGTTATTTTGGAGAAGGGCGGCAATTTTGGCGGCACCTGGTATTGGAACCGCTATCCCGGCGCGTCTTGCGATATCGAATCCTATATTTATTTCCCGCTTTTGGAAGAAACCGGTTTCGTGCCGCAGCAAAAATACACAAATGCCTCCGAGACGCTGGCCTATTGTCGCCAGATTGCCGAGACATTTGAACTGGCTGATAAAGCGCTGTTTCAAACCGAGGTGACGGCGACCACATGGGACGAAGCGGCGTGTCGTTGGCAGGTAAGCACGGCAATGGGGGATGAATTGGCGGCGCGCTTTATTGTCCACGCCAATGGCCCGCTCAACCGTCCCAAATTACCGGCCATTGAGGGCATTGGTGATTTTAAGGGTCATACATTTCATACCAGCCGATGGGATTATGGCTATACGGGCGGCACATCGAGCGGCGGGCTTAGCGGCTTGGCCGATAAAAAAGTTGCCGTCATCGGCACCGGCGCGACAGCCATTCAATGCGTGCCGCATATCGGCGCGTCTGCGGAGCAGCTTTATGTTTTTCAGCGCACCCCGTCTTCGGTTGAGGTGCGCAATAATGGCGCTACGGATGCGGCGTGGTTGCAAAACCAAGATGCCGGTTGGCACGATGAGCGACGTCGGAATTTTGAAAAACTATTGGCCGGGAAGCCGGTGCGACAGGATTTGGTATCCGATGGCTGGACCGATGCGTTTAAATTGCTGGTCGGGGGGTTGCGCGATAAAGCGCCATCAAAAAGCCGCGTCGCTTTATGGGCGTTAGGCGGGCTTTTCAATTCGGCCATGTATAAAAGCGGTTTGAAAAAATACCTCACCGATAAAGCGATGCGCTTTATGAATCTGGCCGAGGCGATGGAAATTGCCGATTACCACAAAATGCAAGCCATTCGGGACCGCGTTGACAATGTGGTGGACGATGCCGACACGGCCGATGCGCTCAAACCCTATTATCGCTTGTTCTGCAAGCGGCCCTGTTTTCATGATGATTATCTCGCAAGCTTCAATCGCCCCAATGTGCAATTGGTTGATACTGATGGGCGCGGTGTCGAGCGCGTGACGCAAAACGCCGTGATGTTTGACGGTGTGGCTTATGAGGTTGATTGCATTATTTTCGCCACCGGATTTGAGGTCGGCACGGATTATGCGCGCCGCGCCGGTTATCAAGTGACCGGCGTTGACGGCCTCGCCATTTCGGATAAATGGGCGGACGGCATGACCAGCTTTCACGGCATGCATGCGCGCGGTTTCCCCAATGCCTATTTCTTTGGGCCGGTGCAAGGCGGCTTTAGTGCGAACTTTACTTATGCGCTGGACGAACAAGCCCGCCATGTTGCCTATATTATTGATGCGATGAAGCAGCGCGGCAAAAACCGTGCCGAGGCGTCACCTATGGCTGAGGCGGCTTGGGTCGATGAGATTGTCGAGAAGGCACGCGAGACGGAGAGCTTTCAAGCAGCCTGCACGCCGGGTTATTATAATAATGAAGGTCATTTGACACGCCGCCAGCAGGACCAAGCCTATGGCGAAGGGCCGGTCGCGTTTTTCGACCTGCTGGCAAAATGGCGGGCACAAGACCGTCTGAACGGTTTGGATATTGCATAATCACCTCTTGCTCTATGGCTGGGCGCTTGCTTAGATTAGCGGCAATGAGGGAGACATTATGGGTATTTTGAGGAATTTGGCGTTGCCGCTGACGCTGGCTCTTATCGGCGGTCTTGCCTGGCTGCTTAATCAGTCGATTGCAACCACACAATCCGCAGCGCAAGCCGAGGTTTCTGTTTCACCATGGGATGGGTTGCAGCCGCACGAATATGCCCAAGCCGCCGCTGTGTTAAAGGCGGTGCATGGCGATGATGTGATGTTCAACCGCATCAGTTTGCGCCAGCCCGAAAAGGCCGTGGCGTTGGCATGGCGCGACGCCGATACCGCGCAACGCGATGCCGAGGTCACGTTTTTGGTAAACGGCAAACCGCGTCTGGCGCGCCTCGATTTGACCGGCAACCGAATTATCTCGGATGAACCGATGCGGGGTGGCCAGCCCATGCTGTCGGGCACGGGTGAGTTAGAGCCGATTGTCGTCAAATTGTCAGAGCACCCTGATGTGTTGGCCGCATTGGCAGCGCGCGGCGTCGAGGCGGGGCAGGGCATCTGTCTGCCGCGCACCATTGGCCGCTTTTTTGCCGCGCAAGCCGACCCTGCGCGCGACCGCCTGCTGCGCTTGGATTGCTTTAATATTGCCGGTGACGGCGCGCTTGGCATTTTGCCCAGCACCAATCTTTATGCGCGCCCGATTGAAGGTCTTGCGATTTTATTCAATGTCACGACAGACGAGATTATTGAGATTAAAGACACGCGCCTCGGCAATGCGCCACCGCATGATTTGCCGACCGGTGAGTTTAACAATGGCACGCGCAAGGTGAAGCATGTGGCACAATCGCGCCCCGAAGGTGTGAATTATAAAATCGCCGGTAGCCGTATTGATTGGCAAGGCTGGCAGTTCCGTCTGCGTTTTGACCCGCGCCAGGGCACGGTGATTAATCGCATCGGCCACCAAACCGAAGACGGTTTCCGCTCGGTCGCCTATGAAATAGCCATGTCGGAAATGTTTGTCCCCTATCACGATAATGATCCGAATTGGTTCTATCGCGCTTATTTCGACATGGGTGAATATGGCTTCGGCAATTTGGCGACCGAATTGCAAGAAGCCGATTGTCCATCTCATGCGCAATATCTGAATGTTGATTTGCACCTGCCCGACGGCTCACCCATGCAGGCCGAAAACCGCGTTTGTATTTTCGAGCATGATCCGGGTAATCCGATTTGGCGTCACGAAGAGCCGCTGCTCGCCGTGGTTCCGGGGCTGGAAACCCATCAATCGCGCCGGGCCACTGAATTGGTGGTGCGCATGGTCGCGACCATTGGCAATTATGATTATTATCAGGATTATGTGTTTGGGCTGGACGGGCGTTTGCGTATTCGCCTCATCTCAACAGGTCTTGATGCTACCAAAGCGGTGATGTCGGCTGATTTATCCGACCCGCGCGCGGCAGATGAGATTGCCACCGGCACGTTGATTGCACCGCACCGTCTGGGGGTTAATCACGACCATTATTTCAGCTATCGCATTGATATGGATGTCGACGGGCAGGATAATAATTTTGAACGCCACATGTTGCGCGCTGCCAAGCCGCCGGTCGGGGCGCAACGTCGAGGGCTTTGGGAAGTCGTGCCGAGACGCATTGGGACTGAAAAACAGGCACAGACCGATATGAATGCCGAGCGGCCTGCCTTATTGTTATTTGCCAATGAAGCGCGCAAAAATGCCATGGGCTATGACACGAGCTATCAGCTGATGATGCCGAATGTGAAGCCATTGGTGACACAAATGGATGAGACCTTTAAGCGGGCATATTTTGTGCAGAAAAACCTGTGGGTCACGCGGTTTAAGCGCGATGAGATTTTTGCCACCGGCGTGTCGACCAATCAATCGGCCCCCTGGCTCGGCTTGCCGGAATATATTGCCGATAATGAGCCGCTGGAAAATGCCGATATTGTTGGGTGGGCGACGATTGGGTTTCACCATGTGCCGATGGCGGAAGACTGGCCGGTTATGCCGTCAAAAGTTGATGAGATTGTGCTGAAACCGCGCAATTTCTTTGACCGCAACCCGGCCATTGATTTGCGGGATTAGAGGCTTAACGCGCAAACGGGAGCGAAAGATGATTGACGCCAATGAAACCTTTAACGGCACATGGCCGTATAAGCCGCATTTTTCAAATGCCGCCGGTTTCAAGCAACATTATGTTGATGAGGGGGAGGGTGAAGTTGTTTTGTGCCTGCATGGCGAGCCGACTTGGGGCTATCTCTATCGTCATATGATTGCACCGCTGGCTGAACATTACCGTGTTGTCGTGCCCGATCATATGGGCTTTGGCAAAAGCGAGACGCCGCAGGACCGCGAATATACGCTGCAAACCCATGTCGAAAACCTCATCGCTCTGGTCGAGGCGCTTGACCTTAAAGATATTACTCTGGTGATGCAGGATTGGGGCGGGCCGATGGGCAGTGCTTTTGCCATTCGCCACCCTGATCGGGTGAAGCGCATTGTGATGATGAACACATTGACCGGCTATGGGGGCGAAACGCCAAGACCCGAGCGCACCCCATGGTTTGAATGGATTGCCAAGCACGAGGAAGCCGACACGCTGCGCGGCGTGCTGGGTGAGATGGGCACCACAGTTTTGTCGATTATGAAATTGCTGGGTTTTGAAAACACGGCGTCGGTTGACCGTAATTGGCTTGATGCCTATGAGAGCCAGTTTCCCGACCGCGCATCTTGCATTGGCGGCATTGAATTTCCGCTGGACGTGCATTATGGCCGCATGGTGCCATTTGTCGTCGATGGGTTGAAAACCGGCAATTTGGAGAAATTACAGGCCAAGCCTGCGATGATGGCGCAAGGTTTGCGGGACCGCGCCATTTGGCCGGAAAACGCCATGGCCGATTTCAAAGCCATATGGCCGGATGCGCCAATAACGACTTTTGATAATGCCGGACATTTCATCCAAGAAGATGTGCCGCAAATATTGGTGTCGCTTATCCATCAATTTATACAAATCCATAAATAGGGCGGCTTGCGGGCCGCGCCTGCTTCGGCGATAAAAGCACTTGGCAACTTGTTGCCTTAGAGCGCCTTTTGCCCTACCCCAGAGGGCGATGAAGGGGGCGCGCGGTCCCAAGCGTAGCAGTGGAGCTTAAATGTCGGCCAGCCCGCCCATCTTATATGTTGATGATATTCACCTGACGCATGGTGTGACGCCGCTATTGGCGGGGGCCTCGCTATCGGTTGGGCGCGACGACCGCATTTGTCTGGTCGGGCGCAATGGCTCGGGTAAATCGACCTTGCTGAAAATCATCGCCGGACAGGTTGAGGCCGATGCGGGCGAGCGCTTTGTGCAGCCCGGTATCCATGTTGAATATTTGGCGCAAGACCCCAGCTTTGACGGTTTTCAAAAGGCCGAGGATTTTGTGCTGCAAGGGCTGATGAATAATGAAGACCGCCAACGGGCATTTCAGCTCATGGCCGATTTACATATTGAGGGCACGGCAGATATTGCCCCCATGTCGGGCGGCGAGCGTCGCCGCGTGGCGCTGGCCAAAGCCATGGCCGGAAACCCTGAAGTGCTGTTGCTGGACGAACCGACCAACCATCTTGACCTACCGGCTATTGAATGGCTTGAGGGGGCGTTGCGGCAAATTAATTCGGCCCTGATATTGGTCAGCCATGACCGCCGTTTCTTGAGCAATATGGCCAATCAAACCGTTTGGCTTGACCGCGGTGAGACCAAGCTGATGCGCAAGCATTTTGGCCATTTCGAGGATTGGCGCGACGAAGAACTGGCGCGCGAGGCAGAAGCGCAGCACAAGCTCGACCGCAAAATTGCGCGCGAAGAGGATTGGCTGCGCTATGGTGTTACAGCGCGGCGCAAACGCAATGTTAAACGGCTTGGTGATTTGCACCAATTACGCCAACAGCGGCGCGATTATCGCGGGCCGCAAGGCGATGTCGAGGCTGCGCTGCATGCCGGCGAGCGCTCGGGCAAGCTGGTGGCTAAAGCCGACAAAATCAATAAGGCTTATGGCGAAAAGACGCTGGTGCATAATTTTTCGACCCAGATCAAACGCGGCAGTCGTATCGGCCTTATCGGCCCTAACGGCGCGGGCAAGACGACGCTGCTGAATATCCTGCTGGGCACGCTGGAGCCCGATAGCGGCAATGTGCGGCTTGGCAAAAACTTGACGCCGCTTATCCTCGACCAGCAGCGTGCGGGCATTAAAAAAGACTGGAATGTAAAAGACGCGCTGACAGATGGGGCGGGCGATCTGGTGTCGATTGGTGAGGCCACCATGCATGTCATCGGATATATGAAAAACTTTCTGTTTCACCCGTCGCAAATGCGCACGCCGGTGACCGTGCTATCGGGCGGCGAGCAGGCGCGGCTATTTCTGGCGCGCGGCTTGCGCCAACCCAGCAATTTGCTGGTGATGGATGAGCCGACCAATGATTTAGACCTTGAGACGCTCGACCTGTTGCAGGAAATGATTGCAGCCTATGAGGGCACGGTGATTTTGGTCAGCCATGACCGCGATTTTCTTGACCGCACTGTAACGGCTGTATTTAACGCTGAGGGCGATGGCCAATGGATTGAATATGCCGGTGGCTATTCCGATATGAAGGCACAACAAAAAGCGACCAATCAGGCGAATGCGGCCGAAGCGGCGGCCTCGAAAAGCGCTGTACCCCCCGATAAGATAGCCAAAGACCCGGATAAGATAGCCAAAGAGAAGACAACGCCCGTATCGGCCAAACTGAGTTACAAGCATCGCTATCGGCTGGAAAAGCTGCCCGATGAAATGACGGCGCTGGCGCGCGATATTGAACGGGCCGAGGCCGCGCTGGCGGATGCCGATTTATTTACCAAAGACCCGCAGAAATTTGAAACCAATGCTGCTATGCTTGAAAGTGCTAAAGCCGCTTTGGCGGCTGCAGAAGAAGAATGGTTGCAGCTTGAAATGCTGCGCGAAGCGGCAGAAAACGCGGAATAAAAAGAAAGCCGAGGCAGTTTTGCCACAGCTGCTGAGAAAACGGTGCAGAGCGCCGTGTGAAGCTGGACTTTAAAAAATCAACTCCCTACTGTCCGCTCGAGTGTGGAGGAGAATATAATGACCCAAATCAAATTGGTCGCTGCGATATGCGCTGCTATGGCTTTTTTTGTTCCGCCTGTCTGGGCGGAAGCAGGCCGCGAAGTTATGGCGCGCGTCTATCAGCAATCCGATGTTTTTCCGCAAAGTGAGGCGCAGGTTCGCCTGATTGTCGTTGATAACAAAGGCCGTCAACGCGAGCGTTTTTTCAATCTGCGGTCGAAAAATGACCCAAGTTTTAAACGCTCTTTGGTTAAGTTTTTCAAACCCGCCAATGTCAAGGGCGTCGGGCTGGCCTCAGAAACCGATATGGGCTCTAACGCCAAACAGCAATGGGTTTACTTTCCGTCCCTGAAAAGTGTCAAAAAACTCTCTTCCTCCGAGCAGGATGGCAGCTTTATGGGGTCTGATTTTTCTTACAGCGATATTGCGGGGCGCACGCTCGACCAAGACGCGCATAAGGTATTCCAGCAAAATGACAAATTTTACGTCATTGAAAGCGTGCCGAATGACGCTGCTGACGCTTATTCGAAATATTATACCACGGTCGATAAAGCGACAAATATCGTGCGCAGCGTGACCTTTTACGACAAAGCCGGCGAAAAACTGAAGACCTTGTCCAACCGCAAGGTGATTAAGGTGAGCAATGAATTAATGGTCTCCAATTCAGTGATGACCAATCATCAAAGCGGTGGTTCATCGACCATGGAGCGGTCGGCTATCACGGTTGATGTTGATTTTTCAAATAATGATGTCGGCCTGAAGGGCTTGAAGGCCAATTAAAGCTGACTGCCAATAAGGGTTAAGAGACGGAGTATATTATGTTGCGTAAATTTGTTTCACTGGCGGCGCTGGGCGCTTTCTCAATCCTCTCGATTTTGCCGAGCGGTGCGCTGGCGCAAGGTCTGCCGCCTGAAGATGGTGGTTTTGAAATTGAAACCGAGGCCGCAGCGCCGGAAAAAAGCTTGCTGGAAAATATCAGCCAATATGTCGGCGCGACGCTCGGCAGCAATAATGGCACCAGCAATGCGGTCGATAAATCCATGTCGGCAGTGTCGATGCGCTTCGAATTGCCTGAACTGCTGGGGCTTAAATTCGCCGCCGCTGTTGATGTCGGCGCTTATGAGAACACTTATAAGCTGGAACTGAACAATAATCGCCGCCAAACGCTCTCCGAGTGCCAAGCCAATGTGCCGAATGCTGACGTCGCCGGCGGCACTTTGACGGAAGAGGAGATTGATTATTTTTACGATAATGAATGTTATTATGTCGTTGATGATGAGGGCAATTACCTCGCGCCAGAGCTGGAGCGCGTTATTGATGCCAGCTTCGCCGAATTGACCGAGGCTTTCGTGCAGTGGGAGCCGACATCGTTTGCCACGGTGCGGCTTGGCCGCCAACCGATTGTGCTGGGTCAGTTTGATGTCTTCTCGCCGCTTATGTTCACTGTGCCGATGAAGGCAACGGGCACAAAAACCAAAGCGTCGCGGGCTGATTTTTCATTTCCTCAGGACGGGCTACAACTGAGTGTGTTTCCGTTGCCACAATTAGAGGTGTCGTTTTTGGCGATTCCGGAAATGCGGATAGATGATGCCAACCGCAAGCGTTTTGAGCAATTTTCCGCTTTGAAGGGCGGCTTTATCAATTATGCACCGGGCGAAACCACCAATGCGACGCTGCAAGATATTACCGATAATGACATGTCGATGGCGCGCATCATCTATTATGGCGACCGCTTTACGCTTGGCCTGACCGCGATTGAGGGGGTTGAGGCCAATGAAGACCCGCGCCGCGAAGCGCGCCTTACCGGTGCGCCTTGCGCCATGTTTACCGGTGGCACTGAGCCGCCGGGCAGCGAATGCGAGACTGCGCCATTTACCGCTTACGGGTTGAGCGATGATGAGGGTCTGCGTTTTGGTGAAAGCGATATTATCGCTTTTGAACTGGCTGTGCGCCTTAGCTCAAAACTCAGCTTGGTCGTTGAGCAGACCATTGTTGAAAGCCAGAAAGAGCTGGGCATTTTGCCGTTTGGCGCGAACGCGGGTGAGCGCCCACGGGTGATTACCGGCAATGCGCCATTATTTGATGCGGGCAATCCCGACCCCTATGCGGGCACAGTGGACCTCACGCCTTTCTTCGCCGCGCTTATCGCCGATAATGAAGGCAAGCCTTATATCAATGTCGACACCACCATGCAAAGCGCCGGTCTGATTTACAAAGGCGAGCGCTGGCTGTTGAACGCACAAGTGGCGCAGCGGATACAAAAGGGTGCAAGCGAACAAGAAGAAGCGTGGCGCAAGGCGTTGGATTACGACACTTATTATGGCGAGGACACGGAAGAAAACGGCTCCGGTGCGTCTGATATTATTCCAATCGTCAATGTGGTGCGCCTTTTGGGCGCTGAGAAGCAAGGCTATGCCGGTGCCGGTTTCGGCACATTCGGCCAAAATTTCGGCTTCGGTGTCAGTGCGGGTTGGCGGTTTTATGAACGCCTTGAAATAGGTCTGTTTGGCGGTCTGGCGCTCGACGTTAATGGCGCCGATGAAATTGAGGCCGAAGGCTATGACACGCCGGAGGGTGATGGTTATTTCAATTTGGGTTTGAATTACCTATTCTAGGGCTTCAGTCTTCGGGAGGAAGTCCATGTCAAAGCGCGTTTCGGTTATTGTAGGGGGTTTCCTGCTTTGGATTGTCGTCGCTGCCACCGGCCTTTACGGTGCGCGCGGCCTGCAATTTGACAATGATAAATGGCTGTCGCCCGATAATCCGAATGAAATTGCCCGCACCATGCTGGCGTCCGAGTTTAACCAGTTTGAAAGCACCATGCTGCTGTTCAAAGCAGACAAGCTGTTTACCGAAAAAGGCTTTCAACGCGCCGCTTCCTTTGCCGATGCGGTTAAAAATATTGACGGCGTTGTCGATGTCGTCTCGGCCTATGATGCCAGCCTGATTATGACCGATGAGGGCGGCTCGCTGGTCATTACAACCTATCGAAGGGCATTGGAAAACGGCCAGTTGAAAGATTTGGCCGCGCTTAAAACGCAGTTTTACAAAAGCGAATATCTGGGGCGTTTACTGTCTGAAGATGGCGCATTGGGGGCGTTTATCATCAAACACGAAACCGGCGGCGCGCCGGTTTTGCGCGCGGAGGTCGTCGCGCAAATATTGGCGACTGCCGCGCAAAACCCGCTGACCGCCGACGCTGAGATTGCCGGTGACGGCTATTTGAAATTCACGCTGGACGCGAAGACCCAACAGCAGCTCGGCACGATACTGAGCATCGCCGCCATTGGCGTTGCGCTGTTTTTATTCTCCCTATTCGGGCGCATATGGAAAACCGCTTTGGTGTTGGGCACGGCCATGACCGCCGTGGCGCTGGCGATGGGGTTGATGTCCGTATTCGGGCATAATCTGACGATTATCGCGCTCGCCCTGCCGGTCATGCTGTCGGTTATTGTGGTGGCTGATAGCCTGCATATTATTCGATATTGGGATAATGAAATAGACACGGCCCGCGATGACACAACCGTCGCCCATGTGCTGCGTGAGACGCTGGAGGCCACTTGGCTGCCGTGCCTGACAACCTCTGCAACCTCGGCCGTCGGCTTTGGCGTGTTTTACTTTTCCGAATTAATCCCGCTGCGTGAGTTTGGCATTGATAGCTTTCTCGGCATTCTGCTGGGCTATGGCATTATGATGGGCGGCGTTTTTTTGGGGCTATATGCAGCCACACCGGGGGCTTTATTACGCCGTGGCGGCAACAAGGATAAACTGTCTTTGCCCGACCGCGCGGCTGACCGGTTTTTGAAACTGGATTGGTCTGTGGTCGGCAATAATCGTCCGGCGACGTTTGCCGTGGCGGTCGTTTTAACGCTGGCATCGGTCACGGCGCTGTTCTTGAACGCCAAATCGGAAAGCAATTTGCTCGATGTCTTTTTCAAGCCCGGCTCGGATATGTATCGGGCCTTTGACCGCGTTGATAATGAGCTCGGCGGCTCGGGCGTTGTCTCAATGGTGTTTCAAACCGATGAAGAGGATTATTTCCGCACCTATCCGCCTTTTAAAAATATTTTGGATGTTGAGAGCGGGATTGAAAATCTGCGGGCGATTAACACAACCGAAAGCTATGCCAATCCGCTGGGCGATATTCACCGCAATCTGATTGATGACGGGTCGCAATACCCGCAAAATGAAGAACAATTGGCGCAGGAAATGCTGTTCTCGGAATGGTCGCGCAGTGCCGAAAGCCGCGATGTGCTGGCGGAAAACGTCAATTTCACTTTTGACAGCAATCATGTGCGCGCTTACACGCCAAACCTCAGTTCAACCGAATTGGAGGCGCTGGTCGGTAAGATTGAAAAACAAATGGCGTTGATTGATACGCAAGACCTGCCGCCCCCCGTCTTCACCGGCCACTCAGTATTTTTCAGCCAATTATCGGGCTATATTCTGAACACGCAATTCACCACGGTCATTCTGACTTTCGTGTTTATTTTCATCATTCTGACATTCGAGTTTAATTTCCGCCTCGCCATGGCAGGCATGATTGCTTGCTCATTGCCCATTCTCATCACCATGGGCACGATTGCCGCGCTGGGCTTCCCGTTTGATTTCGCCACAGTGATTATCGCCAGTGTCACAATGGGGCTATCGATTGACGATACGATTCACATATTGCACCGTTATCAGCATCATTTGGTTGACGAACATAAAAGCCAGCGTCTGTCTTTGCGCCAAGCGCTGTTTATTCCCGGCCGACCGATTGTGCAATCGACCTTCCTATTCTGCTTCGGCGCAGGGGTGTTTTTAAGCTCCGATATGGTGATGCTGCAACGTTTCGCCAGTTTCACCATGATGGGATTGGTGCTGGCGCTGTTGGGCGCAGTATTGCTCTTGCCGTCCTTGCTGAGCGTCAGCTTTTTCAACAAAACCTCGGTGGCGCAGGCGCGGGTTAGCGCCTAGCCCCTGCGGAGTGATTGACAAGACGCCTTGCCCCTCTTAGTTTTTTGTTAACCCCAATCGGGATAAGAACAAAAAAAAGCGAGGGTGATAATGCGGGCGACAAAAGGCCTTGGCCTCTTTTTACTTCTATTGGTTCAGTGCTGCTTTGCGCCGACTTATCTGTTGGCGCAGGATTTGCCACCCGATGATGGCGGCTTCGATATTGAAACCGTTGAATTGCCAGATGGTGGACTTTGGGGTCAGTTTAACCAATTTGTCAGCGGGTCGCTCGGGACGGTGCAAGCTGATGGCGATGTGCTTGACCGCGACATCAGTGTGCTGGAATCGGATTTCAACATACCGGCCAGCGACCGGTTTCAAACCGTCTTATCGCTTGATGCGATCGAATATGACCTGACCTATACGCAAGACCTGCGAGCGAACGTCAATAAAAGGCGCACGGACGATTGCCGCTTTTTGAAAGCGGAGATAGACAATATTAACGCAGGTAATGGCACGGGGGTTGGCGATAGTTTTTTGGAAGGAGAACTAGCGAAGGTGCGAGCGAGAAAATCGTTCCCCTGCCCGGACACTGAAACTTTTGAGCCCGAGCTGTTGCCGACAACCAGAGAATTTGAAGTGACCGGCGACGATGTCGATATGCGCGAGGCCTATCTGCAATGGCAGGCGTCGGATTATGCGACGCTGCGTGTCGGGCGGCAAATAATGGTCTGGGGACAGCTCGAATATCTCTCACCGGTGGCTTTTTTGGCCCCGACCCGCACCACCAATACCAGTTTTCGCGCCAATAAGGCCGAGCTTGGTTATGGCCAAGACAGTATTCAACTGAGCTTGTTTCCGCTATCCAATGTCGAATTAGAGCTCATCCACGCGCCGGAAATGCGCATCGACCCTTCCTTGCGCGACATCTATGGCGGCTTTGACAGCTTTTCCGATGGCATTGTCTATGCTGAGGGCCACACTCGAAATATGACGGAGCCGGAAATCAGCGATTATGATTTTTCCGTCGCGCGGCTGGTTTATTTTGGCACCAACACGACAGTGGCGCTTACTGCTGTTGAGGGCGTGAATGCTCTTTACGAGCCGGTGCGCGATGTGGAGCTGGTCCGACACGGACAAGATGGCGTCAACTGCGCTAACGAAGATAATAATGAGGCTGTCTATTGTTTTTCCGATGATAAGGGGCGTCAATACACGCCCTCGACGGCTTATGGTCTGGAATTGTCGCAACGGCTGACCGATAAATGGACGCTGCGGTTTGAGCATACGCAAAGCGAATATCGCGAGGCGCTGGATAGCTTCCGACCAATCGGGCGGAGCATTGATGTCCTCCAGCCGGACGAAAACAACTCCCAGACCGACGCAACAATCCTTCCGGAGGCGATTATTGACGGTGGTAAGGGGCGCTTCCATATCGACCGCGAACAAGCCATCAGCGCCCTTTCGTTTCTTTATGAAGGCGATATTTGGAACATAAATCTGCAATTAGTGGCCTTGCAAAGTGAGCCATTGACGACGATAGATGAAAACCTCGATGAGGCTGATAAAGCTGAACAGCGGCGACTTAGGAGCACGGTTGATGAGGATGATGCCGCCTTCCCGATGTTTCATGTGACGCGCAGCCTGGGCGCGGAAGAGCAAGGCTATTTCGGTGTCGGCTCGGGGGCATTTTTCAACGCCTATGGGTTTGGCATATTTGGCGGCTGGACATTTGCTGAAACACTGCAAATCGGTGCGATGACCGGCATTTCGCTGGAAATTTCCGAAAACGGCCCGGCTGATACTGAATTTTATCATTTCGATGCCGATAACAGCATCATCGCGCAAATCGGCGTCAGTTACTTATTCTAACCCCTTTTGCCCCCCGTCGAGGCGCAATATTGCGGCGCACCGTCAAGATTATCATTGGCCACTCCCTGCTGAACTGTTATTTTCGGGCAAATTTGAGGAGGGCTTTTCATGCGGCAAGTTCAACATTTCATCGCCGGGCAAATGACCCGCGGGGCGGCAGCACGCGACGGTGACATCTTCGACCCGAATACCGGCCAAGTGCAGGCCAGCGTATGTTTGGGTGGCGCAGATGACATAAACGCCGCCGTCGACGCGGCGAAAAAAGTGCAGCCCGAATGGGCCGCGACCAATCCGCAGCGCCGCGCGCGGGTGATGTTCAAATTCAAAGCCCTGCTGGAAGCCAATATGGACGAGCTGGCCGAATTGCTGTCGTGTGAACATGGCAAGGTAATTGCCGACAGTAAGGGCGATATCCAGCGCGGTTTGGAAGTGATTGAATTTGCCTGCGGCATCCCGCATCTCCTAAAGGGCGAATATAGCGAGGGGGCCGGACCGGGCATTGATATTTATGCAATGCGTCAGCCGCTTGGCATTGCGGCGGGCATTACACCGTTTAATTTCCCCGCCATGATTCCGATGTGGATGTTCGGCATCGCCATTGCCTGTGGCAATGCGTTTATTCTGAAACCGTCTGAAAAAGACCCCAGCGTGCCGGTGCGTCTGGCCGAGCTTATGCACGAAGCCGGCGCGCCCGAAGGGCTGTTAAATGTGGTGCATGGCGACAAGGAAGCGGTTGATGCGATTTTGGCGCATGACGACATCAAAGCGGTGAGCTTTGTCGGCTCGTCCGATATCGCCCATTACGTCTATCAAACCGGCACGGCAAATGGAAAACGCGTGCAAGCCATGGGCGGCGCGAAAAACCACGGTATCATCATGCCCGATGCGGATATGGACCAAGTCATTGCCGATTTCTCAGGCTCGGCCTATGGCTCCGCCGGCGAACGCTGCATGGCCCTGCCGGTCGCAGTGCCGGTGGGCAAGGCCACGGCAGATGAATTTGTCGGCCGTATGACGGAAGAGGTCGGCAAGCTGAATGTCGGCATCTCGAGCGACCCGCACGCGCATTACGGGCCGGTGGTCTCGGCCGCGCATCGCACCAAGATTGAGAGCTATATCGAGATGGGCGTCAAAGAGGGCGCTGATTTAGTGGTTGATGGGCGCGGGCTTTCCTTGCAAGGCAATGAAGACGGTTTCTTTATCGGCCCGTCTTTATTCGACAATGTGAAAGCCGATATGCAGTCTTACCAAGAAGAGATTTTTGGGCCGGTTTTACAAATTGTGCGCGCCGACAGCCTGGAGGAAGCCGCGCGGCTTCCCTCAGAGCATCAATATGGCAATGGGGTGGCGATTTTTACCCGTAATGGTCTGGCGGCGCGTCAGTTCGCGCAAAAGGTCAATGTCGGCATGGTCGGTATTAATGTGCCGATACCCGTGCCGGTCGCCTATCACACATTTGGCGGTTGGAAACGTTCAGCTTTTGGCGATACCAATCAGCACGGGCCGGAAGGCATTAAGTTTTACACCAAGGTGAAAACCGTAACGCAGCGTTGGCCGGATGGCGATGTCGCCGATCAAAGCTTCATCATTCCGACCATGAAATAGCCTGACTTTAAATCCGACTTTACAGTGAGGCTGCCAAGGCGCGTGTGCCTGCAAGCATTTGCTTAAAGCTGCCGCGCAACTGATTGGCGGTTTCAGCCGGACTGGCAAAATTGGCAATCACCAGATTTTTCGCCTTATTGACGTAAATCACTTGCCCATGCACACCCATTGCAATGCGTTCGCCTTGCGACGGGTCAAACTGCCACCAGAAGCTGCGATAACCGTTAAACCCGTCAATAAAGCGCTCATGATTGGGGTCAAAATTGACCGATGCCGCACCGGCCTTCGTGTCCTCTTCGGTCATTGCATATGTGTCGGTCATCCAAGCCGCGGGCGCGATTTGTCTGTCCCCCAGCTTGCCATCGCCCAGCGCCATCAGCCCGAAGCGCATGGCA
Source organism: Alphaproteobacteria bacterium (assembly GCA_022426245.1). Classification (GTDB taxonomy): domain Bacteria; phylum Pseudomonadota; class Alphaproteobacteria; order RS24; family RS24; genus UBA8337. Next base: position 16,680 of record JAKMDW010000005.1, read on the forward strand.
TCGCGCAGGGTTGAGTTAAAGCCACCTGTCGCAATCGGCGCGAAGGATACATCAACCGTAAACACGCCATCATGCTCGGTCGCCATCGGCGCCCATAATTTTTCGCGCATATAATCCATCAAGGCGCGGCCGGTAACGCGCTCAATCAACCAGCCAATAACATCAACATTGGGTGATTGATATTGGAACATGGCACCGGTGACACCGCCATTGGCCTGCTCGAATTGCGGCAGCATATCGCGCACGCCGCGCGGCTCATCCGATTGATTGGGGTCGATCGACATTAGCTCGAAATCACCCATAAAGCCCAAACGGCGGAAATATTCGAAATGCACACTGCCCGGTGTCATTTCATTATATTCTTCGGTGTAGTTCAGCGCCGTGACCATATTCAGCACATTGCGAATGCTTACTTCGGCAAAAACACTATCGGCCAGCTCGGGTAGAAAATCGGCCGGGGTCTTGGTCTCATCAATGCCAAACTCGGCTTGGGCAATGCCAAAGGCCGTCGAGATGAGTGATTTGGTCATAGAGAACCAGATATGATGGTCATGGGCGCGGAAATTATCGTAATAGCGTTCGAACAGAACCTCGCCATTTTGCACCACCATATAACCGTCAATGCAGTCGGCGCGCATGGCGTCGCCCAGCGTCAGCGTCTTGCCTTGAAAATCAAAATTGAGGTTTTCAATGTCTTTTTCAGAGCCGGTTTTAAGATCAAACACGCTATCGCCACGCGGCATAATCAGTGCCGGCAAGGTCGACATATTGCGCAAATGCCAACGAACATTATCGGGCTCACGCCAGCCATTATAATGGGTTTTGAGCGGCATCATGCGCCCACTATCAGTCATATCATTGCTCATTTTCGGTTCCTATTTCTGCTGTTGGCCGCGTTGTTGAATAGCGGCGCGGCGCGCCTCCACATCTGCGGCACCAACTTGGCGATTGGCGGCACGGCTGCGGGCCTGTTCCAAATCCATGCCATCGGCAAAATTCATGGCAAAGCCGTCATCCATCAGCGCCTTATAAGCGGCCAGCGTTTCCGGCACGCAAGACAGCATGTCGGTGGCCAGCGCGCGGGCTTTATCCAGCAGCGCTTCGGGCGCAACAATATGATTGATAAGCCCCCAATCAAGTGCTTGTTCGGCGGAAATAAAATTGCCGGTCAGCGACACTTCTTTGGCGCGCGAGGCGCCGATAAAGCGCATGAGTTTTTGGCTCAAACCCCAGCCGGGCAGAATGCCGACACGCGCATGTGTATCCGCAAAACGCGTATTTGGGGTGCCGATAAGCACATCGCAGGCCAGCGCCATTTCAAAGCCGCCGGTAATGGCTACCCCGTTAATCGCGCCGATAATCGGGCCCGAAAAACGCCCCATTGTGACAACCGGGTCATCACTGGCAATCGCCAATGCCGGACCATCGCCATCTTGCGCGCCCATTTCTTTGAGGTCGAGACCGGCGGTGAAAGCTTTTTCCCCCGCGCCGGTCAAAATCAGCACGCGGATTGTGTCATCGGCTTCAAGCGCGTCAATCGCGGCGGCAAGCTGGTTTCGCAATTCTGCCGATAAGGCATTCATGGCGGTGGGACGATTGAGGGTGACGACGCCATAGCCTTCGGCTTTTTCGACGCTTACCAGTTCTTCCATTTTATGCTCCTTGTGCAAAGCCGAGGTTTTTCAGCCCATCGGTGATTTCGTCTAGAATAATCGGGTCGTCAATGGTTGCCGGCATTTGCCAGTCCTCACCATTGGCAATTTTGCGGATTGTGCCACGCAGGATTTTGCCGGAACGGGTTTTCGGCAATCGCGCCACCCGCATGGCCAACTTGAAAGCGGCGACCGGCCCGATTTCATCGCGCACCAATTGCACCGCTTCGGCAATAATTTCGCCATCGGGTCGATTGACACCATCATTCAGCACCAAAAGACCGAGCGGCACTTCGCCTTTAATCGGGTCGTTGACGCCAAGCACGGCGCATTCGGCAATATCGGCATGGGCGGCAAGAACTTCCTCCATCGCGCCGGTTGAAAGCCTATGACCGGCAACATTGATAATGTCATCTGTGCGCGACATAACGTAAAGATAACCGTCTTCATCGATAAAACCGGCATCACCGGTTTTATAGTAGCCCGGATAATCGGCCAGATAAGCGGCTTCAAAACCTTCCTTATTTTGCCAAAGACCCGGCAGGCAGCCGGGGGGCATGGGCAATTTGATGGCAATCGCGCCCGTCTTATTGGCCTCAAGCGGGTTACCGCCTTCATCAAGCACAGCCAGTTCATAGCCGGGCATGGCGAGGCTGGGTGAGCCTTTTTTAATGGGCAGCAATTCAATGCCGACCGGATTGGCACAAATTGGCCAGCCGGTTTCGGTCTGCCACCAATTATCAATCACCGGCACGCCAAGCGCCGCTTCGGCCCAGTTAATCGTGTCAGGGTCAACGCGTTCACCGGCCAGATAGAGCATTTTAAACGCGCTCATATCATAAGCCTCAACCAGCTTACCTTTCGGGTCTTCTTTCTTAATGGCGCGAAATGCCGTTGGCGCGGTGAATAATGCCTTTACTTTATGTTCTGAGATCACCCGCCAAAAGGCACCGGCATTGGGTGTGCCAATGGGCTTGCCCTCAAAAATGACGCTGGTCGCGCCAACCGCCAGCGGCGCATATAAAATGAAACTATGCCCGACCACCCAGCCAAAATCCGAGGCCGACCAGAACACCTCATCTGCGCCAATGTCATAAATATTTTCCATGGCCCAACTGAGCGCCACGAGGTGACCGCCATTATCGCGCACCACCCCTTTGGGAATGCCGGTCGTGCCGGAAGTGTAAAGAATGTAAAGCGGGTCCGTGGCTGCGACGGGAACACAAGGCGCGCGATTATCGACGGCGCGCGCGGCGGCTTCCAAATCCTGCCAGTGAAAATCGCGGCCCTCAATCAGCGGCGCCGTTTGTTGCGGGCGCTGCCAGATGAGACAGGCATCGGGCTTATGCGCGGCCAGGTCAATCGCGCCATCAAGAAGCGGCTTGTAATCGACAATGCGGCCGGGCTCCAACCCGCATGATGCGGCAAGAATGAGCTTCGGCTTGGCGTCATCAATCCGGGTCGCCAATTCAGCCGCCGCAAAGCCGCCAAAAACAATGGAGTGAATGGCCCCCAAGCGCGCGCAAGCCAATGCGGCAATGGCGGTTTCGACAATCATCGGCATGTAAATAATAACGCGGTCGCCCGTGCTCACGCCCTTATCGACCATCATGGCGGCGACCAATTCGACACGCTCAAGCAGCGCGGCATAGCTTATCTCGGTCTTGCTGTCGGTTATCGGGCTGTCATGGATAAAAGCAATGCGGTCGCCATGACCGGCGGCGACATGGCGGTCAACACAATTAAAGCATGTGTTCATCACCCCATCGACATACCAGCGGTCGCCGGTTGCGTTGCTTTCAAAAATCTTTTGCGGTGGCGTTTGCCAATCCAGCCTGTCGGCCTCATTGGCCCAGAAACCTTCGCGGTCATCCGCCCAGTTTTGATATTGTTTTTGATAACGCATGACTTTTCTCCCGCCGCAAGCTTAACGCCTAGAAAGGCGTTTTTTCAAGCCACCTGCTGCTTGTTTTGTGACTTCGCTTGGGGCATTATTCCCCTAATTTGGAGGGGATATTATGACTTTAAGAAAAAAACGACCGTCTGTCGCCGCGACACTGACCTTAGGCCTTTCGCTGGGTCTTTTTTTAACCGCATCACAAACCGCTTTGGCTGGCCCCGAAGACCGCCGCGCGATGTTTGGCGAAACCCATTTGCATACAAACTTGTCTTTTGACGCCTTTATTTTCGGCAATCGCAATGGCCCTGATGCGGCTTATGATTTTGCCAAAGGCAAAGCGATTACCCATCCGCTTGGCTTTGAAATGAAAATTCGTGTACCGCTCGATTTCCAAGCCGTGACCGACCATGCTGCTTATCTAGGCATGGTGCCGGCTATGTTTGACCCGAATAGCGCCGTTGCGGGGCACCGGGTCGCGAGAGGGTTGCGCGAGGCCAAAACAGCCACTGAACGCCGCTTGGCTTTCGGCGGCTTGCTGCCCTATATCGGCCAGCAGATTGAAGACGACCTGCTGGACATGAATATTGTGCGCGATACTTGGTCTGAAATTAAGGCCGCGGCTGACCGCAATAATGACCCGGGTAAATTCACCGCTTTCATCGGTTATGAATATACCTCGTCGCAGGACACATTTGAGAACTTGCACCGCAATGTGATTTTTAGGGGCGACGCGCCGAAAGAGCCATATTCGCGCCTCATCTCCAAAAACCCTGAAAACCTGTGGCGCTGGATGGACAGTCTGCGGGCGCAAGGCATGGACTCGATCGCGATTCCGCATAATTCCAACGGGTCGGACGGGTATATGTTCTCCGATAAGACCTATGATGGCGCTGAAATTGATGCCGATTATTCGGCTTTGCGTATGCGCAATGAGCCGATTGTCGAGGTTTCCCAAGTCAAAGGCACGTCGGAAACTCACCCCTTGCAAAGCCCGAATGATGAATTTGCGTCATTTGAAATCATGCCGTATCAAATCGCGACATGGAATGACAGCCGCATTGATGGGTCTTATGTGCGCCAAGCCTATCGCCGCGGTCTGGAAATGCAGGCGCAAGGCAAAGGCAATCCCTATAAATTCGGGCTTATTTCGGCCTCTGACACGCATGTCTCGGCAGGCGCGTTTGACGAATATGA
>JAKMDW010000020.1 GCA_022426245.1 Alphaproteobacteria bacterium
CGAGGAAAGAAGCCTCAAGTGAGTCTGTCTTTGTTGACATTGGTTTACCCAGTTTATTCTGCGGACGGCGGAGCGACCCTCCTGTTACTTTATTGACGTGACCCTCCCAGTCACGACGCATTAACCAATAAACATTGGCACAACTGAGGCTTGAAACCTAGTTAATTTTCAATCTTTGCGATGTTTATGCCTCAACTGCGTCATATGCATCGGATAGCATTTTGGCGACCTCGCCGGGCTTGCCCGCCCCTATTTTCTGCCCGTCAATCTCAATCACCGGAAAAACCGACATGGTTGAGGCGGTAGAAAAACACTCTTTTGCCGCCAATGCTTCTTTCAGCGAGAAAGGCTTTTCTTCGAATTTCATACCCAGATCAACCACGCAATCGAGCAGCACTTGGCGCACAATGCCGTTCAATATCTTATGGCTGGCCGGTCGCGTGCGTAAAACACCTTTCGCATCGACAATCCAGGCATTGGTGGCCGCGCCTTCAGTCACCATGCCCCGCCCGTCAATTTGCCAGGCTTCCTGAACTTTGGCATTGCGCGCAGACTGTCGCGCCAGCACATTTGGCAGCAGGCTGATGGATTTAATATCGCATCTGGCCCAGCGTTGGTCCGGCACAGAAACCACCGAGATACCTTTTTTCATAATCTGAGCGCGTCGGTCAGCCGCGATTGGCCGTGCCGTGATGACCAAGACCGGTTTCAAATCCGGATTGAACATATGCTCACGCGGAGCGACGCCGCGGGATACTTGGATATAAAGAATACCGTCGCGCACCCGATTGCGGCGCAGCGTTTCGCGCATGACTTGCTGCAAGGCTGCGCGTGACATGGGCGGCGGCATATGCAATGCGGCCAGCGAATAATCCAATCGGTCGAGATGACGCGCCTCATCGAGCAGCTTGCCGCCGCGAATGGCGCAAACTTCATAAACCCCATCGGCAAATTGGTAGCCGCGATCCTCCACCAGAATACCCGGCATATTCAGCGGTTGATAAACCCCGTCAATATAAGCGATGCGGCTCATTAAACTTCATTCTCCATTCAGCGCATATAACGCCAGAAAGATGACGTAAATAGGACCATCAAAATCAATAATTCGATGCGTCCGGCAATCATTAGCAGCGCGACGGTGATTAGCAAAGCGTCGGGCATTGCGGCAAATCCGAGCGGCATATCCAGATGCCCGGTAATAGCCAGACTATTGGTCAACGCACCCAGCACAATCGGCCACGCATCTGCCAGCGTTGTGCCAAACAACCCAAGCAGCAAAACACCAAGCGAAATAAACAGAATGAAGATGGCCATATATGCCCAAGCCGCATTGAAATCGCGGTCTTGCAAGGGCCGCCCTTCAAGCGATAAAGGGTGCACCGATGACGGATAGGACAGCTTGCCTAACTCGCTGCCCAAATCTTTGGCCAGAATAATAGCGCGCATGACTTTCACCCCGCCACTGGTCGAGAGCGCCATGCCGCCGATTAACACGGGCAACATGACCCACACAATCGGCCAGTTAGCGAGGCCCGCACCGGGCAAAAAGTTGAAGCCCGCCGTGCTGTGCAGCGAGATTGATTGCCATAGGGCGCTCATCCCTCCGCTATTGGGCACCGCCAAAACAGTGATAACGGCATAGGCGATAACCAGACCGAGAAATACCCGCAATTCAGTTATTTGAAACCCGCTGCGCGCCTCACGCCCCAAAGTCAGCACCATCAGCATTGGCACACTGATTGAGCCGATAAGGCAAAGCAGCGCCATAACACCCTGCCCACCGCCGTTCAATAACTCAGCCAGGCTTTGTTCATGCACGCTCATGCCACTGGTTGAAATAGCCGAAAGCGCCAAACAAAACGCCTCAATAAGCGAACTGCCGAAAGCCGCCAGCGCAATAATACCCAATACAGAAAACATTAAATAGACAGGCAAAATCAGCCGCAGCGGTCGTCCCAGGCGCGAAGATAGGGGGGCGTTTTCTTCATGTTGCAAAAGCGGGCTGCCGATAAGCGTAATCCCACCAATGCCGAAAGGTGCCAACACCGCCACGGCAAACACCAATGTCCATAAACCACCGAGCCAACTCAACGCGGCGCGCCATATTAAAATCGGTGTCGCCTCGACCTGCGGCACGGCCAACATGGTTGCGCCAGATGTGGTGAGCGCCGATACGGCCTCAAAATAAGCAGCAACAAGACTGTCGATTTGGCTGGCCCCGATAAACGGAATGGCCGCAATGGCAGGCAGAAGCGTCCAGTACAAAACCATAATCAGCAGTAATTCAATACCATTGGCGCGGTGGCGACGGCTGGTATAGCCGCTCAGCAGCAAAGCGCCCGAGACGAAAGTCGTCAGCATTAAGCCGATGGTAAAATTACCGGCATGGGCAAATGTCGGGTCAAGCAGGCTGGCAATCCACGGCAGCACCATAAGCAGGGCTATCATGCATCCACCATAACCCAATGTGAAAAGTATCGCCCCTAAGCGCATGCGCTACTTCTTTTCTTTACTCAGCAGTAAGGTTTCAAAAGGTTCAATGCCATCAGCGGTGACAAACATGATAACGCGGTCGCCCTGCTTAAATTCAGTGCCGCCGCGCGGCATAATAATTTTGCCTTTGCGATATACCGCACCGACCCGCATAGATGTTCCAAAATCAATATCACGAAGTTTACTGCCGGTAATCGGCGCGCCTTCCTTGATTTCCGCCTCAATCACTTCAGCCGATTCATCACTCAGCGCATGCACCTGCAACACATTGCCCATCCGCACATGGCGCAGGACGGATGACACCGTAATCGCGCGCGGGTTAATCGACACTTCCATACCAAAATCGCCGGCCAAGTTTTGAAAACTATTATCATTGATTAAGCAAAGACCGCGCTGGCAGCCCTCTTGCAGCGCCAGCATATTGGTCAGAATGTTTACTTGGTCATCATTGGTCAGGGCCAACACCAAATCGGCTTGGCGAATGCCCGCCTCGGCCAGAATTTCAGGCGACAACCCACTCCCTTGCAAGACAATAGAGCGGCTCAGTTTTTCCGCCACAATGCGCGCGCGGTCAGCATTCGCCTCAATGATACTGAGCGAATAACGCCCTGCTTGCGTATCCAGATTTTTGGCAACTTGGTAGCCGATATTGCCGCCGCCAACCATAACAATGCGACGCGCCTCACGCTCTTCATGGCCAAAAATTTTCAGCGTGCGTTCCGTGTCACTGCTGGCAGTTACCAAAAAGGCTTCATCGCCAACCTGAATCGTATCGTCGAAATCCGGCACATAAACTTTTTGATTGCGGCGCAGCCCAACAACAATCGCCTGCAAATCGGGAAACAGACCGGTTAGCTGGTTCAGCGGCGTATCGATAACCGGACAATCCTCGCCAATGGCGACACCAATCATTTCCGCCGACCCACCGGCAAAACTGGAGCTGTCAAATGCGCCCGGCAGCGCCAAGCGGCGCATCACGGCCGAAGCGACTTCTTCTTCGGGGGAAATAATAACGTCGATGGGAATCCCATCTTCATTGAACAAGGCGCGCCACCGCGACTGCACATAATTGCGGTCGCGCACGCGCGCAATGGTTTTCGGTTTTTTGAAAAGCGTTTTGGCGGTTTGACAAGCCACCATATTAACTTCGTCAGATGCGGTTACCGCAATCAGAACATCGGCGTCCGCCGCGCCGGCTTGCTCCAATACTTCCGGATGCCCGCCATGTCCCAAAATCGGGCGCACATCGAGCGTATCCGTAATGCGTTGCATCAAAGACGCTTCCCGGTCAACGACCGTCACATCATTGCCTTCACCAGCCAAATGGCGCGCAATGCCGAAGCCGACTTGCCCGGCTCCACACACAATGACCTTCATGCGTCCCTCTTTCCGAAGTTAATCGCTACGCAAGGCTTTTAGCATGATTACCACCGGATATTCCAAGAGATTTCATCTTCCGATGAAGAGCCGAGCGCTCCATACCCACGAATTCCGCGGTTCGCGAGATATTTCCCGAGAAACGCTCAATCTGGGCGACCAGATAATCACGCTCAAAACACTCTCGCGCATCGCGCAACGGCAATGACATTATGTGTCGTGACTCGCCGACATCCTCCGCAACATCTGTATCGCTGAGGATTTCTCTTGGCAAATGATCAAGGGTCAGAACATCGCTATCAGCAGCATGTGCGGACATCATCATATGCTCAATGCAATTTCGCAACTGACGCACATTTCCCGGCCAGTCATGCGACTGCAAAACAGCCATCACATCGTGCCCCGCTTCGCGCACCGGCATATTCATCTGTGCCGCCAAAATACGAATAAAATGCTCAACCAGATAAGGAATGTCATCGCGACGCTTATTCAGACCCGGCACTTCCAACGTCATGACGTTAAGGCGGTGATATAAATCCTCGCGCAAAACACCCTCTGAGATACGAGCCTTCGGATCGCCGCTACACGAGGACAGGACACGCGCATCAATATGCACCATCGCCTTACCACCGACGCGGGTGATGCCGCCATCGAGCAACATTTTCAGTATCTCTTTTTGCTGCTGAACCGGAAAACTGCTTATCTCATCGAGATATAGCGTGCCGCCATGCGATTGCTCGAACAGGCCGGGCTCAATCCGCCCCTCCGATTCAACACCAAATAACAGGCGATCAATTTGTTCCATATCATCGCCCAGCATCGCTGTGTGAACCGATATGAAATTGCCGCTGGCACGCGGCGAGCGTGCGTGTAATTGATGCGCCGCGGCCTCTTTGCCGGCTCCCGATGGCCCAACAATCATGACGCGGCTCTTGGTCTGCGACAGCTTATCAATTTTGGTGCTTAGCTGTTCCATCACTGCCGCCTTGCCGACCAAAGTCAGCTGCACATCGGCACGCCGTCTCAGTTCAGCATTCTCGCGCTGCAATCGTGCCGCCTGAATGGCGCGACTAACCGTGACCAGCAACTTGTCCGATTTGAATGGCTTTTCGATATAATCATAAGCCCCCGACCGAATGGCCGTAACAGCCGTATCGACATTGCCGTGGCCGGAAATAATCACCACCGGCAAATTCGGATAACGCTCACGCAAAATATTCAATATTTCAAGGCCATCCAGTCGGCTGCCCTGCAACCAAACATCAAGCAAAACCATCGCCGGACACCGCCGCGTAATCTCACGCAAAGCACTGTCACTATCTTGGGCAATGCGAGCTTCATAGCCTTCATCCTCCAAAACGCCCGCAACCAAATCACAAATATCGCGTTCGTCATCAACAATTAATACATCTCCAAACATTACAATTCCTTTAACACTTTGGACTCACCCACCATTTCAGAAGGCCGCAAAGGAAAAACCATTTGCAGCATTGCGCCCGTCCCGCCAGACGCGCACCACGGGGCATCGCTCAAAATCAGCTTTCCCCGATGGTCATCTATTATTTTCTTCACAATCGACAGCCCAAGACCTGTGCCCTCATCTCGCGAGGTCTTATAAGGCTCCAGCAAGTCATATCTGTTTTCTTCAGGCCAGCCCTTGCCGGTATCGCTTATCGACAGGTTAACCTCGCGATCACTGGCGCTGACCATGAGCTCAATGCGCTTTTCGCCATCTACCAAACGCACCGCCTCGGCGGCGTTTTTGAGGGCATTGGTCAAAGATTGAGAAATCAAACGTCGGTCTGCAATCATCTCAATATCCGGCACGTCACTGAGGACATATTCAATATCCCTATGGGCAACCCGTTGCAGCAAAAGAGCTTCGGAAATCGTATCGGCCAAATTGATGTTTGCCATTCGCGCCGATGGCATACGTGCGAACGCTGCAAACTCATCGACCATGCTCCCAATATCTTCAACCTGGCGAACAATCGTTTCTGTGCATTGGCGGAAAATATCATCGACTTCTTTTCGGTTTTTGCCATAGCGCGCCTGCAGCCGTTCAGCCGAAAGCTGAATCGGCGTTAGAGGGTTTTTAATTTCATGGGCAATGCGCTGGGCAATATCAGCCCATGCAGCATTGCGCTGCGCGGTCAACAAATCGGTGATGTCGTCAAAAGTGATAATTGTTTCATCGTTCACATCGGCGGTAATTTGCGCCGATGCTCTGATGATGCGACCATTTCCAACCCTATTATCTAGGCTAAATTCAACCGATGGATGACTTGTCTGATTGTCGGCCAAAATCTGTAGCAACCGATTGAATTCGGGCATCACCATACTCAACTTTTCACCGATAAGTGCTTGGGCGGGCAACTGAAATAATGTTCGCGTCGCTTCATTGACGTGATTGATGACGCCATCTTTATCGACGCCAATGATGCCGGAAGAGACGCCGGCCAGCAAGGCTTCGATAAACCGATTGCGCCTATCCATATCGGACTTTTGCGCGCTCAGGCGATCTGCCATTTTATTAAATGTCTCTGATAATTGCTTGATCTCACCATTGCCCGACAGGTCTTTGGTTTCAACACGCGCGCCCATCTCACCCTCGCCCAAGCGTTGCGTCACTTGAATAAGCATGCCGATAGGCGACACCAATCGCCCGGCCAATATCAGGCCCAACCAAACCGAACCGAGAAATGTCACGAAAGTGAGGATGACGTAAGTAGCCCCAAAAGTGATTTGGGTCTCAAAACGCTGCTCTTCCATAGCCGAATAATCACGCATGGCGGACACTGTATGGATGAGCTTTTCACTAATGCCCGGTGTCATCATGCGAACCGCATAGAGATAGGTGTTTTCAATTCCCCTGACTTGTCGCAAGCCCACCACATTGCCTTGGTTTACCGAGGTAATGATGACCGTATTATCTCGTGCAGCAGCCAAAGAGGAATCCGACGGGCGAAGGATCGAAACCCTTTCTTCCGATGAAGATGACATCTTCACAGCGCCGTCGCCGTCAATCAACAAAGCCTGTTTTAAGCCGAGCCGCTTGGCCTGTGTTTTCAGATATTGAGCGAAACGCGTTTTATCTCTTTCGAAAAGACCACCGGCTGACGAAAGATCGCGCGCCATCATATCCATTTCCGAGCGCAAGGCGTTTTGCTGTCGGGTCACATAGGCATCGGTAACGGATGTGGAATTGCCGATAAGTGTTTTGGTGTGATTAGAGAACCAATGATCAAGCCCGCGGTCGAGCGCGACCAGAGCGAATATGGCGGCGAGAATGGACGGCATGATGGCGATGATTGAAAACAGGGCAATCATCCTGCCTTGCATTTGAGCGCCGGCAATACCTTCATTGCGACGACGACGGATGCGATAAATACGCAATATCAAGACAAGCAATAATGCCACCGCAATAACAATATTCAGCCCCAAAAGCGGCCAAAGCATTGCGACATCATTCTCGGGAACAACCGCATTATTCAGCATCAGAAAGGCGGCGCTAACCGATGACACACTAAATACGAGAAAAAAGGCCGACAGAGGCCAAAAATTGTCGGTCGTCTTAAGCCGGTCAAACAAAACGCGCGGCTTTCTCAATACGCCAGCCAGCCGAGGCTCACTCATACTGCCAACTCCCCAAAACACTCACTGCGCGTATCTTTGCGCGCGACTACATACACATAACAATCTCATAGCGCCTCTTGCGTGATGCGTATAGCGTTGACGTTGCATTAATACCACAGAGTGCGGGCATTGTTACATTTTTGTAACAGCTAGGTTTCGGAGGCCTCTTCAAGCGCAGAAAGACGTGGGAAAACGCCCTCCGGCTTCGGTAGCGGCGTACCGCCTTGCAAGCGATTATTCGGGCCTAAAGCGCTAAAGTCGCGCTTGGCGGCGTCCACTTCCAGCAAATCCAGCAACCGGCCTGCGCCTGCCGGAATGACAGGTTGCAACAATATCGCCGCCTGCCGCACCAGTTCGGCAGTGACATAAAGCACCGTGCCCATACGCGCCGGGTTTTCCTTTTTCAGAGACCACGGCGCCTCAGCAGCGAAATACCGATTGGCTTCTGATACTGCTTCCATCACCAGGCTCAAATAATTATGCAATTCATGCCCCGCCATAACCGCATCAATGCGAGCTTTCAGCCCATCGAACAAAGCCAACACAGCCGCGTCCTCGGCAGTGAAAGCCTCCGGTTGGGGCAAGGCTTCATCGCAATTTTTGGCAATCATGGAAAGGCTGCGCTGCGCCAGATTGCCAATATCATTGGCAAGGTCGGCATTGACACGATTAACAATCGCCTCATCTGAAAAACTGCCATCGCGCCCAAACGGCACTTCACGCAAAAAGAAATAACGCAGCGCATCAACACCATAATGCGCGGTTAAGGTCATCGGATCGAGCACATTGCCCAATGATTTCGACATTTTCTCGCCCTTAACCGTCAAAAAACCGTGCGCAAAAACCTGTTGTGGCAGAGGCAAATCAGCCGCCATTAAAAAGGCAGGCCAATAAACCGTATGAAAGCGGGTAATATCTTTGCCGATAATATGCAGGTTGCACGGCCAAAAATCAGCATATCGCCCCTCGCGGTCGGGATAACCGAGCACACTCAGATAATTGGTCAGCGCGTCCATCCAAACATACATGACATGCTTATCGTCACCCGGCACCGGCACACCCCAATCAAAGGCGGTGCGGGAAATAGACAGGTCTTTAAGGCCACCTTTGATGAAGGAGACAATTTCATTGCGACGGCTTTCGGGCATTAAAAAATCTGGATTGGCCTCGAAATGCGCCAGCAATTTGTCTTCATAGGCCGATAAACGGAAGAAATAGCTGTCTTCCTCCAGCCACTCAACCGGCGTGCCCTGGGGCGATAGCTTATTGCCCTCTGCGTCCGGCGTTAACTCTTCTTCGGCGTAAAATGCTTCGTCACGCACCGAATACCAGCCCTTATAGCTGTCTTTATAAATATCATCGCGCCCATTATCGGCAATGCGCTGCCATAATTCGCTAACCGATGCGTGGTGGCGCGGCTCAGATGTCCGAATAAAGTCATCATGGCTGCAATTGAGGGCTTCCGCCATCTCGCGAAAGGCAGGCGTTAGCGCGTCAGCCAATTCCTGCGCCGTTTTGCCCTGATCGCGGGCGGTTTGCAGCATTTTTTGGCCATGATCGTCAGTTCCGGTCGAAAAATAGACATTCTCGCCGTTCAAACGGTGATAACGCGCAATGGCATCAGTGGCCATAACCTCATAGGCATGACCAATATGCGGTCGGCCATTTGGGTAGGAAATAGCGGTAGTTATGAAAAAGTTCTTATCTTTCACTTTAAGTCCTTAACCGGCTTTTTGCCGACTGGCATCAGCAAAACCTGTCATCCACTCCAGCACAGCCTG
>JAKMDW010000032.1 GCA_022426245.1 Alphaproteobacteria bacterium
CCGTTCACGGCACGACCAATAATCCGCATCATCTCGAGCATACACCTGGCGGCTCGTCCGGCGGGTCAGCGGCAGCGCTGGCCGCCGCTATGACGCCGCTGGAATATGGCAGCGATATTGGCGGCTCCATTCGCGCACCGGCCCATTTCACCGGCTTGTTTGGCCATAAACCAACCTTCAATATTGTGCCGATGCGGGGCCATGTGCCGCCGCCGCACGGCCTGCGTTGGGAGCCGAGCGAGCTTACCGTTGCCGGCCCGCTGGGGCATACACCTGCCGATCTTGAACTGGCGCTTGATCTAACCGTCGGGCTTGATGACGGGCCAATGCGTCAAGCCGTGCAAATTAAACTGCAAGGGCCGCGCCATGCGACGCCGCGAGGCCTGCGCGTCGGGCTGTGGCCGACCGATGCAGCTTGCGAAGTTGAGACGACATTTAGCGACGCCATTGAGCAAGCCGGTAAGGCACTTGAGGCCGAGGGCGCGGCGCTGAGCACCATCAAACCCGATTTCGATATGAATACGCATTTCGAGACCTATATGCTCCGCCTCAGTTCCATTATCGGTTCTGACTTACCTGCTGAGGTGATTGATAATTTGAAGCAAGTCGTCGCCGCCACCGCGCCTGATGACAACTCCATGCGTGCCATTCAAGCGCGTGGCATCACCCTCAGTCATGGCGATTGGCTGCGCCTTTCATTACGCAAAGCCAAATATGAAATGGCTTGGCGCGCCGTGTTTGAACAAGTCGATGTGCTGCTATGTCCGGTCACCCCCACGACGGCAATGAAACACGACCATAATCCGGATTTTCACGCCCGCACCATTGAGGTGAACGGCACTGAACGCTCTTACTTTGATAATTTCTTCTGGGCCGGTGTTGCCACTCTATGCGGCCTGCCCTCTAGCGTTGTGCCGCTTGGTAAACACGCCAATGGTCTGCCCTTCGGCATGCAAATTATCGGACCGGCCTATGAGGATAAAACCCCGCTCGCCGTCGCCAAAATGCTGGAGACTATCGGCTATCGCTGGATTGAGCCTGAAGGTTACTAGAAACAAGGCGACTAAGGATAAAGCCGTTCCGTTGTCCAATCGGCGTCGGCACTGGTGCGCTTGAACATCAACCGGTCGTGCAGCCGATGCGCGCCATCTTGCCAAAACTCAATACGCAAAGGCGTGATGCGTCGCCCCGACCAATGCGGCGGGCGCGGAATATCATCACCCGGATATTGCGCCTCAACTTTGGCAAAAGCCGCTTCCAGTTCAGCGCGGTCAGCCAAGGGGCGCGATTGTTGCGATGCCCATGCACCAATGCGGCTTTGGCGCCCGCGCGAGTTAAAATAAGCGTCCGCCTCTGCATCAGATACGGTTGATATCGGGCCTTGCACCCGCACTTGCCGATGCAGCGATTTCCAATGAAAACACAAAGCGGCTTTGGCGTTATCCGCCAATTCGCTGCCCTTTTGGCTTTTGAAATTAGTGTAGAAAACAAAGCCGCGCGCGTCATGGCCCTTCAGCAGCACCATGCGCGCATTGGGCATGCCATCAGCATCAACCGTGGCGAGGCTCATCGCATTCGGGTCGTTGGGCTCACTGGCACCGGCTTCTTGCAGCCAGCCGTCAAAAGCGGCAATCGGGTCGTGCGGCGTTTCAATAAACAAGCTCATTCATGTGTCCTTGTCGTTCCTTTATCGGCTCTTTCCATTATATATAAGGGCATGGCTCGTTCTTGCAAATTATTGACCGCCGCTTTCTTGCTTCTCGCCGCCTGCGCCGCGCCACCCGATACGGCGCGCTTTAAGGTTGATTTTGAAAAAGGCGTGGCGGCCTATGAGGCGGGTGACTATGTGACGGCACGCAAGCTATGGCAGCCTTTGGCCGATAATTACGACCTCGCCGCTTTGCGCAATCTCGGCCATCTTCATCGCCTCGGCCATGGGGTTGAGAAAAACCCCAAAAAAGCCCGAGATTATTATGAAAAAGCCGCCAATTTCGGCCATGCCCCATCGCAGACCAATTTGGCGCTGATGTATTTTGCCGGTGACGGCATAACCGCCAATAGCAAAAAAGGTATGTTTTGGCTGAAGAAAGCTGCGGCACAAGGTTATCCGCCGGCGCAACAGCAACTGGCCATTCGCAGCCAGCGCTTTGAACTCCATAGCCGCTAGGCTTTTTGCGCGGCGCAGTTTATACAATAAAACTGAAATTGAGATGAAAAGAGAACATCATGAGTGTCATGCAAGGAAAACGCGGCCTGATTATGGGGGTCGCCAATAAAAACTCTATCGCTTGGGGCATTGCGCAAGCCTG
>JAKMDW010000044.1 GCA_022426245.1 Alphaproteobacteria bacterium
TTTGGGTCGTTCCTCCAATCAAGAGTTTTTGCTGGGGCCGAAAAATCTGCCCCTTAAACCCGATGCGTTCGTGTTTTTGCGTCCCACACAAAGCGAGGCGATTTTTCTGCAGTTTCCGAAAATTGCCATTTTTGACGGGCGTCGCATTTGCGATATTTGGCAACCCTTACCCGTCTCAGCCTAAAGGAGAGGGCATATGAAAATCTATCCACCATTGATGGTTCTTTCCGGTATTCTTGCGCAATTACTGATTGGTTATGTCGCGCCGGTGCGGCCGATTTTGAACGAAACTTGGCAATATATCGGCGTCGGCTTAATGCTGTTCGGTTTCACCCTAATCTTCCTCGTTGCGCGCAGTTTTCGTACAAACGAAACGACTATTATCCCTGACGGTCGACCATCCACGCTGATGGAAAACGGCCTTTTTGCTTATTCGCGCAATCCGATTTATCTCAGTATGACGATTTTTCTGCTTGGCTCGGCTTTGGCGGTTGGCCAAATATGGGCGCTCGCCATTGTGCCAGTTTTTGTTTTGCTCGTTCGGCAAATTTGGATTTTTAAAGAAGAAGAAAGTCTGGAAGCTGAATTTGGGCAAATTTATCGCAACTATAAAATGCGGGTGCGGCGCTGGCTGTAATCGTGGTGCAGGCGCAGGCTCTGGCGGCACGATATTTTATTCTTTGACTGTGCACATTGCGGCCCTAAGTCTGCCTCATGCACTATTTTTTGATTCTTTTGATGTTTCTCACCGCGTCTGTCGCCAGTGAACCGGCGCGAGCAGAAACGGCCTATGATTTTTCTCTACCCAACATTACCGGCGGTGAGTTAAATCTCGCCGACTATCGGGGCAAGGCCGTGCTGCTGGTTAATACGGCAAGTTTTTGCGGATTTACCAAGCAATATGATGGGCTGCAGGCTTTATGGGACAGCTATCGCGCGCGCGGGCTGATTGTGCTGGGCGTGCCGAGCAATGATTTTGGGTCGCAAGAACCGGGCGCGAAAGCCGAAATTAAGGAATTTTGCGAGGTCAATTTCGCCATTAATTTTCCGATGAGCGATAAGGTTGCGGTCAAAGGCCAAGCGGCGCATCCGCTTTATAAATGGCTGGAACAAGAAACCGGTAAAACGCCGAAATGGAATTTTCACAAATTCCTCATCGGCACTGATGGCCGCGCCGTGCGCGATTTTTCATCGCTCACCAAGCCGCAATCGAAAAAACTTATTCGCGCGGTTGAGGCGGTTTTGCCGTAAGGCTGAACGCTTCTTAGGGACGACCATCGTAGAGAAAAGCGTTTTTTTTCGCCTTATTCCAATATTTGAAAAAGCGGCGTAAGTCGGGCGGACTGTCCATTTGCACAAAAGGCGCATCGGCAATGGCGCTGAGTTTCACCTCGGCGCGCAAGTTTTGCATCATCGCTTTCAGCATCGGATTGGGGGTCTTGCCGGTGACAATCTCATCGACGCCCAACCGGCTGTGTAAATCTTTCAGCGTGTCAATCGTGTCGCCAACATAAATATCAACCGGCAATTCACACAGGCTTTCATAAATAAATACCCGCCGCTTTAGGCCGTAATGCATGGCCGTCATATAAACATCGTCCCAAATAAAAATGGGCCTTGCCGCGTCAGCAGATGCGGCCTCAGTGAAGAGACGATGCGTCGCACGCAGGCAATCCTCATGTAGCCAGATAAGTTGGCTCATCACGGCGCCGCCATTTTGGGAAATAACTTCAGCGCTAAATCATCATAGCTGCCGCCAAAACATTTATTGGTGTGGAAATCGCACGGCGCCCGCATACCGGCGAATTTTTGTAAATTTTCCAAATTGAAAAAATACGGCTTATTGGCAAATGTGCTGGCCACCCATTGAAAAGAAAAATTATTGGAGGCCGGATCGCCGTCTAGCAAATGGCCAAGAAAAAACCGAGCACCGGCTTGCCATTTAACGCGCCGCCAATGCACAATATAGGCGGCGAGATACATGCGCGCGTGATTGTGCAAATAGCCGCTGGTCTTGAGTTCATGGATAAAATGGTTCATCGCCGCGCTGTCGGTTTCGCCCGTCGCAATATCTTGCGGCAATGTGTTGGCATAATCCGAGGCCACAAAACCGGTTTTATAGGGCTCAATATCGTGCCATAGCCAATCTGGATTTTGCGTATAAATGCGTTGCCAAAAATCGCGCCAGCCCAGTTCTTGGATGAATTTTTCAATGGCCTTGCCATAGCCCAATTCCAGAGCCTGATTGCGCAGCTCATTCAGGCTGACAATCGCATGGCGAACATAGGGAGAAAGCCGCGTCACCGCGCCATCGAGATAATTGCGGCTATGGCCGTAAGCGGTCGGGTCAATCGCCGCCAGTAGCGCCTCGGCAGCGGCGCGACCGCCCCGTGTTTCGCTGACGGCATCATCACTCACGCCGGGCGACAAGGCCTTGACATGCGCCACCAAAGCCGCGCGGTCGGGGAATTGCGTCGGTTGTTTTTGCATGTTGTTGAGTTAGCGTGCGGCGCGATGAAATCCAGTCGCTGCGAATGTTTCGCCATGCGACATAATTCCTGCTATAGCGGGGACCTATGCAGAGGGGTCGCTCATGTTAATCGCGCTGTTTGTCGTCGCGCCGGTTATTGCCGTCATTGCGCTGGGCTATGGCGCGGCGTGGCGCGGCGTGTTCAGCGAAGACAATGTGGCGACGCTTAATCGCTTTGTCTTCACGCTGGCCGCACCGGCGCTGTTGTTTCGCAATGTCGCGCTGACCGATTTTCCCGACGACCTCTCCATCGGCCTATGGGTGTCCTACTATGCGCCCATGCTGGCGATTATGGCGTTAGGATTTTTCATCGGGCGGTTGTTTTTTCCGGCACGCGGACCGGCTGAATATGTGCTGCTGGGTTTTGGGGCGTGTTTTTCCAATACGGTGATGCTCGGTATTCCGATTATCCTGACCGCCTTCGGCCCGGGCGCAGGTCTGCCGCTGTTTCTCATATTGGCGTTTCACGGATTGCTGGTCTTTACCGCGGCGCTGACCTGTTTGGAGGCTGCGACCAATCCGCAAATGCGCTTAAAAGATATGCCGCCCAAGCTGGCTCATGCGATGCGCGACCAAGCTGTGGTGATGGCGCTGGCAGCCGGGGTTGTCTGGAATTTCACCGGTCTTGGATTGGCGGCGCCGATTGACCGGTTTTTGGAATTGGTCGGTGCGGCGGCCATTCCGGTTGCGCTCATCGCGGTTGGCGGGCGTTTGGCCTTTATCGCGGTCGGCAATAATTTGCCGGTCGCTCTATTTGTCGGCGTCTTCAAACTCGCCCTAATGCCGGTGGGGGTTTATCTGACGGCGCATTATCTGTTCGGCTTACCGCCGCTTTTTGTAGCCACCATCACGCTTTTATCAGCCATGCCATCGGGCGTATTTACGGCGGTTTTTGCGGCGCAATATAAGGTGGCCGAAGCTGAAGCCTCGAGCATGATTGTCGTGACAACCGTCTTATCGGCATTCACCATTTCGCTTTGGCTAACTTTTTTCAGCGATTTACTGGTGGTGGCAAGCTAGTTTCTGTATGTCGGTGATAGAAAACTCTCTGCTGCTCGGGCATTTTTATGATGATGGGCATCTTCAAACCCCTTCCGCTTTGTATTTCTAAAGAATTATTGACGGGGTTGATGTCTCGATATCAATTTACACACTGTTGCATTATTGAATAAAAAAGGGCGCTCCGAAGAACACCCTTTAAAATCCAAGACCAATTGACCGGCTTGTGATCTTATTTACCCTGCCAATTCGGCGCGCGTTTTTCAGCAAATGCTGTTGCGCCTTCGCGGGCATCTTCTGAGGCAAAGACCGGGTTCATAATATCTTGTTGGCGCGCCCAAATCTCATCATGCGGCCAGCTTTTATATTCACGCATGATTTTTTTGGAGGCCGCGGTTGCCAGCGGGCCATTAATGGCGATGCGCGCGGCTAATTCTTTGGCCCCATCCAATGCTTTGCCTTCATCGGTCAGCCCATTGACCAGCCCGCATTCATACATGCGTTCGGCTGTGTAATGGTCGCCTGTCATGACCATTTCCATGGCGATGCGCTCGGGGATTTGCTGCGGTAAGCGGAACACGCCACCGGCACCGGCGACGAGAGATCTCTTAACTTCCGGTAGGCCGAATTTTGTGGTGCGCGAGGCGACAACCATATCGCAGGCCAGCACCAGCTCAAAACCACCAGCGAGCGCGTAACCCTCGGTTGCGGCAATAAGCGGTTTGGCCGGCGAATAGTGACTGATCCCACCAAAGCCACGGTCTTTTACCGATGGCGATTCACCCTTCAAAAAGCCTTTCAGATCCATGCCGGAGCAAAAAGTACCGCCATTGCCGGTCAGCACGGCGACGCGGATATCGGCATTGGCCTCAAACTCGTCAATGGCCGCTGAAATGCCTTCGGCCATAGCTTTGTTCATGGCGTTTTTGGCTTCCGGCCGGTTCATGGTGATGGTCATCACGCCTTCGCTGACGTCGACCAGTACTTCTCGTGTATCACTCATTTTTGTCTCCTAGAGATGATGAATATGGCCAGTATTGAACAGTTTGCCTGCCAGCGTGTCAATCTCGCATAGTGCTTGCATGGCGGACCCATAGTGTTTTCGCTTTATCTCGTGGCTTGAGAAATCATCGCACTTTGCATATCCTAAATAAAATTATGACCTTCAAAATAGGGGTTTGATGATGAGCGATAAATATGAGGCGGCGCACGCAGATGGTGGGCCAACAGATTTTGCCAGTTTCTTTCCATATTATTTGCGCGAGCATGCTCACCCTTTGTGCCGCAGCCTGCATTATCTCGGTACGACATTGGTGATTG
>JAKMDW010000103.1 GCA_022426245.1 Alphaproteobacteria bacterium
AACTTGAAAATGGTGCCCAGGAGAAGACTCGAACTTCCACGTCCATAAGGACACTAGCACCTGAAGCTAGCGCGTCTACCAATTCCGCCACCTGGGCATAGGGGGGAAGAGCCTTTGATTAGGCGGCGGGCGGGTAAAAGTCAAGCACGCTGACGCGGCGAAAAATCCTCATCCTACTTGCCTTTTTTCTTCACCCGCGCTTGAACATATATTATTAAAACAAGCCATCGCACCCGATGTTTGAAGCAAAGGTCAAAACCATGCCCGCCCCAAATGCACTTTCTAAAAATGCCCTGATCACCATTTTTGGCGGCACCGGATTTCTGGGGCGTCATATTGTGCGCCGCTTGAGCAAGCAGGGTTATCGCCTGCGTATTGCCACGCGCCGTCCCAATGAGGCGCTGTTTTTGAAAACCAATGGCAAGCCGGGCCAGATTGAAATTGTGCAGGCCAATATTCGTGACGCAGCCAGTATTGCAGCGGCGCTCGACGGTGCACAAGGCGTGGTCAATGCGGTCGGCATTTTATTCGAAAGCGGCAAACAGAAATTTGAGGCCGTGCAGGCGCGCGGCGCGGCGCTGGTTGCCGATGCCGCGGCCAAGCAGGGCATCACCCATATGGTGCATATTTCTGCTATTGGCGCCGATGCAGACAGCGCCTCGTCTTATGCCACCAGCAAAGCGACCGGTGAAGCGGCGGTGCTGGAATGCGTGCCGCAGGCGCATATCCTACGCCCCTCTATCGTTATCGGTCCGGAAGATGATTTCTTCAATCGTTTCGCCGCCATGTCGATGGTCGCGCCCGCCTTGCCGCTTATTGGCGGCGGCGAGACGCGCTATCAACCGGTTTCGGTATTTGACGTGGCGGAAGCCGTTGCGGCCTGTTTGGGGGGCAGCGCAGACAGCCCCAAAGCCGGTGCCGAAGCGGGCATTTATGAATTGGGCGGGCCCGATATTTTGAGCTTTAAGCAATTAATGGAAATGCTGAATGGGGCGACCGGACGCAATCGCTTGCTGGTGCCATTACCGTTTTTTGCAGCCGCTATGATTGCCGCGGTCGCGCAATTTTCAACCCTTATCGGCGTGTCGCCTTTGCTAACGCCGGATCAGATTATTTTGCTGAAGAGCGATAATATTGTCGGCGACGATAAGACAGTTCGTGACTTCGCCGCTTTGGGAATTTCACCGCGCCCGATCGCCGGACAGCTTGATTATCTGTCGCGCTACCGGCCGCATGGTAAAAAATAGCCAATAAAAAACAGCCGGTCAAAATCCGGCTAGATAAAAATCAAAATAGCGACGCCCAAGCCGATGCGATAAATCACAAAGGGCAGCAGCGATAAGTGCCGCGTCATGCGCAAGAATAAATCAATCGTCGCAAAGGCGAAAATAGCGGCCAGAAGGGCGCCGATAAGTGCCGTGCCAAGCGCCTCATAATGGCCCGCCGCGACCAGTTCCATCAGGCCGAATAAAGCGAATGCCAAAATGACCGGCATTGCCATCAACATGGAGTAACGCGCTGCCGCCTCGCGCGAAAAGCCGAGCCCCCGCGCTGCCATAAGGGTAACACCGGCGCGACTGGCGCCCGGAATAAGCGCCAGCATTTGCGCCAGCCCGATAATGAAGGCCGGTTTGGCGGCCATGTGGTCGAGGGTTTTTGGGCTTCCCCCAAACCGGTTTCCGAAGCGGTCTGCCGCATAAAGCGGCACGGCAAAAATAATACTTGCCCATGCCACTGTCTCGGCACTGCGCAATGCATCGATTAAGCCCATGCCCATCAACACGGCCGCGGCCAGCAAAACCGGCAGTGTGGCAATGCTCATGGTGAGGGCGGCGTCGCGCGGCGCGCCTTTTTTATGGCGCAGCACATCAAACCCGCCCTGCGCCAATATGGCGACATCGCGGCGGAAATAAACCATGACGGCAAGTAGTGTTCCGAAATGCAAAGCCACGTCCAGTATCGGTTGCGCCAAAGCATCTGATGCGCCCAATATGTCATGCGCCAGCACCAAATGACCCGATGATGACACCGGAATAAATTCGGTAATGCCCTGAATGGCGGCAAGTAAAAGCAGATGATCGAATGTCATAAGCCAAACTAACTTGCGCCGCCCTAAATCAGCAAGCGGGTTTCGCTTGCTCCCATTCCCCGAAACGCAGTAATTTCTCTTTATGGCCACGCTGTTTCACCAACCGGTCTGCCCGTTTTCGCGCAAGATCCGCCTAATCTTGGCAGAGAAAAAATTCGCCGTTGAATATGTCGAAGAACGACCGTGGGAGCGGCGTCTCGATTTTCTGATGCTCAACCCATCGGGCGAGGTGCCGGTGCTGGTCGGTGACGCGGGAGCCGTGTCAGGTCATTATGCGATTGCCGAATGGTTGGAGGAAAAAGGTTGGGCGACACCGCTCCTGCCTTCCAGCGGTCTGGCGCGTGCCGAAGTGCGTCGCCTATCGGCTTGGTTTGACGATAAGTTTCAAGCCGAGGTCGGCAAGCTGATTACCTATGAAAAAATTGACCGCCGTTTTATGGGCGCTGATGATGGCGGCGGCGGCCCTGATATGGCGACCGTGCGTGTCGGTTTGCACAATCTCGAACTGCATTTGGAATATCTGACTTATTTGCTGCAAACGCGCGATTGGCTTGGTGGTGGTGAATTGAGCTTGGCCGATTTTACCGCCGCGGCGCATTTGTCTTGCCTTGACTATACCGGCGACGTGCCATGGAAATTATGGCCGGTTGTGCGCGACTGGTATGCCCGAATTAAATCACGCCCGAGCTTCAGGCCCTTGCTGGCCGACCATGTTGCCGGAATGCGCCCACCGCCCTATTACGCCGATTTGGATTTTTAGGCTTGGCTGGGTCCGAAAGCCTGAAAGCCAAGATTGTCGCGGAAGCGAATGCGCAGGGTTTTGATGTCTGCCGCATTATTGGTGCCGGTGCAGATGCCGCCGCCGGAGATGGCCTGCGCGCCTATATCGACGCCAGACATCACGGACAAATGCAGTGGATGGAGACGCGCATGGATGAGCGCGCTGCGCCACAAAAATTATGGCCGGAAGCGCAAAGCGTTATTATGCTGGGGGTTAATTACGGCCCGGATAGCGACCCGCTGGAGGCTTTGAAAGAAACCGATAAGGGCGCCATCTCGGTTTATGCACAGCGCCGCGACTATCACGATGTCATTAAAAAAAAGCTGAAAGCACTGGCGCGCGCCGTGGTGACGCAAACCGGCGCTGAGGTAAAAGTTTTCGTCGATACCGCGCCGGTGATGGAAAAGCCGCTTGCCATGCGCGCCGGTTTGGGCTGGCAGGGCAAGCACACAAATCTGGTATCGCGCGATTTCGGCTCTTGGTTATTTTTGGGCTCGGTTTTCATCACGCTCGCCCTCCCGCAAGATGAGTCCGAAACCGACCATTGCGGTGCGTGCACGGCCTGCCTTGATGTCTGCCCGACCAAGGCGTTTCCGGCCCCTTATCAAATTGATGCGCGGCGATGCATTTCTTATCTGACGATTGAGCATAAGGGTATGATTGACCGCGACTTGCGCCCGCTTATGGGCAATCATATTTATGGCTGCGATGATTGTCTGGCTGTCTGCCCGTGGAATAAATTTGCCCAAACCGCTGCTGAGGCAAAATTGGCCTTGCAGTCTGATTATGACCGCCCCGATTTAATATCCCTGAGCAGGTTGGACGATGCAGCGTTTCGTGCATTTTTTGCCGGCACCCCGATTAAGCGCAGCGGACGCGATAATTTTATCCGCAATGTGCTGATGGCTTTGGGCAATATGGAAGCGCCGACGCCCGCGCATATTGAGGCGGTGAGGGCGCGGCTTGATGATGCCGCCGAATTGGTGCGTGCCAGCGCGGTGTGGGCGTTGGGGCAAATGCTTGACATGAACGCTGAGGAGATCGACACATTACGGCATAATATGGTCGGGCAGACCGGCGCGCTCGTAGAAGAAGAATTGGCACAATTAGGAAACTGACAATTGGGAAATGGAATGCGTAATTCCGGCGACATGAACGGCATTTTATTTTTCGGCTTCGGGTTTTGCGCGACGCATCTCGCCCCGCTTCTGGCAGCTGAGGGATTTGCGTTGAAGGCGACCTGCCGCGACGATGAAAAAGCCGCATTATTGGAAGCCCAAGGCGTTACCCCCATCATGCTGGACGGCGCGCCATTGCAAACCGACGCGCTTGCCGGCATTGATCATATTTTATTGTCGGCGGCACCTAATGAGACAGGCGATCCGGCGCTGCCGCTTTTGCAAGATGCTTTGGCATTATCCGCCGCGCGGATGAAATGGCTGGGCTATTTATCCACCACCGGCGTTTATGGCGATCATGCAGGCGCATGGATTGATGAGGAAACGCCGCGCGGAAAAGTCGGTGCACGCGGGCGGCGCCGCGTCGATGCCGAAGCGGCATGGCGCGCGCTGGCTGATGCGTTAGACCTGCCGCTGCATTATTTCCGCCTGGCCGGGATTTACGGGCCGGGCCGCAATCAATTGGCGTCGCTTAAACGCGGCGCGGCGCGGCGCATTGAAAAACCGGATCAGGTTTTTTCGCGTATTCATGTGGCTGATATTGCACAGATTTTGCGCGCTTCAATGGCCCAGCCAAATGCCGGACGGGCTTATAGTGTATGCGATGATGAGGCGGCGCCGCCGCAAGATGTCGTCACTTATGCGGCGCAGTTAATGGGGGTTGAGCCGCCGCCTTTGATACCATTCGAAGCGGCTGACCTGTCGCCCATGGCGCAAAGTTTTTATGCCGATAATAAGCGTATAAAAAATGACCGGATTAAGCAGGAGCTTGGGGTCACGCTGGCATATCCGACTTATCGCGAGGGGCTGAAGGCGCTTTATGATGCTGCTGAATTTTAAGCTGCCAGACCGGTAGCCAGACCGATAGCCAGACCGATAGCCAGACTGATAGCTAGACTGGCAGTGCCTCGATCAACCCGATAAGGCGTTGCACTTCATGCGGCTCGGACAAGCGGTGGTCGCCATTTTTCATAAAATGCAATTCAACGTCATGTGTCGCCAGCCGCTCTGCCAGCTCCAGCGATAACGCCCATGGCACGGCGTCGTCTTGCTGCCCGTGCAGCACCCGCACCGGCAAATGAATATCAATCCCTGCCTCAAGCATTAAATGAGTGCGCCCATCTTCAATCAACGTTTTGGTGATGGGATAACCCTCTGGGTCATATTGCGACGGGTCATAAATCAGCCCCTCATCCATCAGCTTTTCGCGCGCCTTGTCTGAAAAGCGCGCCCACATCAGACGCTCGGTCATATCGACAGCGGGTGCGATAAGCACCAGCGCGGCGATTTTTTCAGGCCGGTCAAGCGCCGCCATTAGCGACAGCCAGCCGCCGAAACTTGAGCCGATTAATATTTGCGGGCCATCGCATAAATGATCGAGAATATGCGGAATATCGCCACGCCAATGGCTCATAGTGCCATCGGTAAAAGCGCCGGTTGAGGCGCCATGACCGAAATAGTCGAACCGCGTATAGGGGCGGTTTTTCTGTTGCGCCCAATCGGCCAAGGCGGTGGCTTTGGTGCCGGTCATGTCGGAGCGGAAGCCGCCGCAAAACACCAGTCCGGTTCCCTCGCCCGCTTGTTGCCGATAGGCCAGTTTTTGCGGGCCCATTGCGGTTTCAAGGCGTTCGGTAAAAAGCGCGGTCATGGTGGAGCCTCTTGATTTGGGAAATGCGGCAAATGGCTTTAAGACTGTTTCAAGCATAATGCCAAAGGACAAGCCAGATGTCGAACCGCTTTCAAATGCCGTCAACCGCGCCGGTTGATTTAACCGGTCGCACCATATTGCAAGTGGTGCCGCAGCTTGAAACCGGCGGGGCCGAAGTCACGACATTTGAAATGGCCGAGGCGATTGTCAAAGCCGGGGGTCGGGCGTTGGTCGCCAGCGAGGGTGGCGCGTTGGAAAGCCGCATTAAAGCGGCAGGCGGTGAGGTGGTGCATTTGCCGGTGGCGTCAAAAAACCCGTTCACCCTATGGCGCAATGTCGGGCGCTTGGCCAAGCTGGTGCGCGCCGAAAACATTGACCTCATTCATGGCCGCTCGCGCGCGCCGTGCTGGTCGGCTTTGTTTGCCGCAAGGCGCACAAAAAAGCTCTATCTCACAACATTTCATTCCACTGTGCACGAAAAGCCAAAAGCCAAAATTTTGTATAATTCATCGCTGGTGCGCGGCGCGGTCTCCATCGCCAATTCGCATTTCACCGCATCGCGCATTGAGGCGGTTTATCCGTGGGCGAAGCCACGCTTGCGGGTTATTCCGCGGGGTTGCGACGCGCAGGCGCTGGCCCCTGAAAATTTTTCAGCCGCCGATAAAGCCGCCAAGCGGGCTTTATGGGGGGTCGGCGAGGCCGACTTCATCATTATATGTCCGGCGCGTGTCACCCATCTGAAAGGGCAACATGTGCTGGTCGCAGCGCTGGGTCTTTTGAAATCCGACAAGAAACCGAAACTGGTCTTGGTCGGCAGTGCACAAGGGCGCGAGGATTACGTTGCTGCGCTGAAAAGCCAAGCGGCGGCTTTGGGCTATGGTGACCGGCTGGTGATGACCGGCCTCGAGACGGATATGGCGTCGGCCTATGCGGCAGCTGATTTGGCGATTGTGCCGACCATTCGGCCCGAGCCGTTCGGGCGCACCATTATTGAAGCGCAAGCGGCCGGCCTGCCGGTGATCGGTTCTGATGCCGGTGGTTATCGTGAAACGATTATCGCGCGACCTGCTGAGGAAGGCGGCACGGGCTGGCTGGCAACAATAGATGATGCGGACGCTTTGGCGGCGGCCATAGATACGGCACTGGCCATGGCGCCGGGGGTTTTGGCGCATATGGGCGCAAATGGCCGCGCCAATGTGCTGGAAAATTACACCCGCCAAACCATGTGCAACCGCACGCTGAATGTTTATCGGGAATTACTCGGGTGACGCATAGCAAACGGCCGATAAAAGAGCCGGGTGGGGCGTTGCTCATCGGGCTGGGCATGTCGGCGGAGGCTTTGGCCGAGGCCATTGAGATGCTTTATCCCGAAGCCGGTTCGCTGACCGTTTTGGCCGATGAGGCCAATCATAGCGGTGCTGCCCGCGCCGATGAGGTTTGGGTTTACGCGCCACTGGGCTTGCGCGGGTTTATGGCGCTGATGCGCCGGATTTCGTGGCGACGGTTTGATGGCGTGGTGCAGCCGCACGCGCAACCGCGTTGGCTCAAATATTTGGTTTGGCCGCGCCCGCCCTGGCAGCAAGGTTTTGGTGACAGTTATTTGCGATAAAGCGATTGGCAGTTGACAGCGCCGGATTTGCCCCTAAACCTATTTTTCACGGGCGGAATATCGCCCGCATGGCAATTATTAATGGAGCAAAGCCATAGCACGTAGACCACACGCCGCGCAGCCGCCTCGACAGGCCGGCCCGCGTGTCAATCGTATGATTACCTCGCCGCAAGTGCTGGTAATTGGAGCAGAGGGTGAAAAAATGGGCGTCGTTGATACCGACACGGCGCTGACCATGGCGGAAGAAAGCGGCCTTGATTTGGTCGAAGTCTCGCCAAACGGCAAACCGCCGGTTTGTAAAATCCTCGACTATGGCAAGCT
Source organism: Alphaproteobacteria bacterium (assembly GCA_022426245.1). Classification (GTDB taxonomy): domain Bacteria; phylum Pseudomonadota; class Alphaproteobacteria; order RS24; family RS24; genus UBA8337. The sequence goes on from JAKMDW010000103.1 coordinate 7,627, forward strand.
TAAATATCAAGAACAGAAAAAAGCCAGCGAGGCGCGCAAGCGTCAAAAAACCGTTGATGTTAAAGAGATTAAAATGCGTCCGAATATCGACACCCATGATTATGAGGTGAAGATGCGCAATGTCGTCAAATTTCTTGAAGGTGGCGACAAGGTAAAAGTCACGATGCGTTTTCGCGGTCGCGAAATGGCGCACCAAGAGCTTGGCATGGATGTGCTGAACCGCGTGCGCGATGACGTCAATGAATTGTCAAAAGTGGAGGCCATGCCAAAAATGGAAGGCCGCCAGATGATTATGGTGCTGGCACCGCGCTAGAGCGTTTTTAAAATATCCGGTCGGTCGGTAATAATCGCCGCAACACCCAATTGCGCCATTTTTTGCATCTCCGCCGTATCATTTACCGTCCATGCTGAAACGCTGAGCCCCAAATCATGCGCTATGGCCATGGTTTCGACCGTCACATCTTGAGCGTCGGCAAACCACCCCGTGCCGCCGCCAGCCCTGATGGCGCGCAAAACCCGCTCGCCATGTGTTGCACCCTCCATATCGCGCCAATCCATGCCGCCCCACCAGGGTGCGCCGTTTTTCGAGGCATTGCGAAGGCGCGCCGCCAAGCCATCGGGCCTGTCTTGCGCCGCGCTTTTATGGTCGGGGTCGGTTTCGGCAAACCCCATGGTCGTATAGGCGTGCGGCATATCGGGAAATAAGGCGCGCACCGCATTGATGGTGCGCCAATCGAATGAAACAATAATATGCTTATCGGCACTGGGCGCGGTTTTCAGCGTTTCCCCATAGGCTGCGGCCAATGCCGCGGCTTGGTCGGCATCGACCATATCGGTTTTTAATTCCGTATAGGCGCGAAAATCGGCTTTGGTTTGGGTCAAAAGCCGATCAAAAGCCGCCAGTGTCGGAATGCGCGCGCCGTCCATATGAGCGCGTTGGGTGCGGCGGGCGGCATATTTTGAACCGTCTTGCAACCGCCCGACATCATATGTTTGCAGCGTTTCCAAGTTCAGCGCATTTATATGCGGCGTCGGTTTTTTCAAAAAAACACCATTAAGCCGCGTCGCATCGGGTTTCAGTCGCCCATCATGGTGAATGACCAAATGTCCATCAGCGCTTAATTGAACGTCAAACTCAATGCCATCAACGCCCAGCGCAATCGCCTCGCCAAACGCCTCCAGCGTGTTTTCCGGCCATAAATCAGCCCCCCCGCGATGGGCGATATTCAGGGGTTTGGCGGTTTTGTCTGTCATTTTGCCGATCACCTAAAAGCGTGCGGCAAGGCTTGCAATTTGCCGTCTATCGCGTATAACACCCGCTGCTTGAGACGCATAGGCGTTTTAAAGCCGACCGGCTGGCTGTTAAGGGCTGCCAAGCAGGTCGTTGACGACTTTTTCACCATCCTCGCATGGTGGGCTTTCAACGAAAATGAGAAAGCCGAAATTTGAAAGGAAGACGAAATGCCCAAAATGAAGACCAAATCAGGAGCCAAAAAGCGCTTTAAGCTTACGGCCTCAGGTAAGGTGCGCGCCGGTCAGGCAGGCAAACAGCACGGCATGATCAAGCGCACAAACAAGCAGATTCGCAACCAGCGCGGCACCACAGTGCTGTCACCGCAGGATGCAAAAATCGTGCGCAAATTCCTACCCAACGGTTAAGGAGGAGAAGATATGTCTCGTGTGAAACGCGGTGTGACTTCTCATGCACGCCACAAAAAAGTTCTTTCTAAGGCAAAAGGTTATTATGGCCGCCGCAAAAATACCATTCGGGTAGCCAAGCAGGCCGTCACCAAAGCCGGACAATATGCCTATCGCGACCGCCGCGCCCGCAAGCGTAATTTCCGCGCTTTGTGGATTCAGCGTATCAATGCCGCGTCCCGCGCGCATGGGTTGGCTTATGGTCAGTTTATCAACGGGCTGGGAAAAGCCGGTATCGAAGTGGACCGCAAAGTGCTGGCTGATTTGGCCGTGCATGAGCCGGCCGCTTTTGAAGCATTGGTGGGCAAAGCCCGCTCGGCGCTCGCCGCTTAATCGGCAAAAGCGCCAAGGGCGCTGAAGCCGCTGAAAGCAATTGACGCGGTGTTCGCACCCCTGCAACATAATCCCCGCCCGCATCCGTATCAGGCATATGCTTGAACCGATGCGGGTGGGTTTTTTTTAACAAAACCGAAGCCGACAATATTGGGACGAATATGAGCGCAGACGCTAAAAAACTGGAAGCCGAAATTTTGGCAGCGATCGATGCGGCTGACGACGCGGCTGCGTTGGAAGCGGTGCGCGTCGGTGCGCTTGGCAAAAAAGGTTCGGTTTCGGCACTGCTCAAAACGCTGGGCGGTATGAGCCCCGAAGAGCGTCAGATTAACGGGCCCTTGTTTAATGTGCTGCGCGACACGATTGCCGCGGCCATTGGCGCGAAAAAAACGACCCTTGAGGCGGCCGCGCTCACTGCGCGACTGGCCGAAGAGACGTTGGACATGACCCTGCCGGTCCATGCCGACGCGCAATTTGAAGGGCGCATTCATCCGGTCAGCCAAGTGATGGAAGAGGTCGCGGCGATTTTTGCCGATATGGGCTTTGACGTGGCCGAAGGGCCGGATATTGAAAGCCAGTTTTACAATTTCACCGCGCTGAATATTCCCGAAGCGCATCCGGCGCGGCAAATGCATGACACATTTTATATGCAGGCCGAAGAAGACGGCGAACCGCTTGTTTTGCGCACCCATACCTCACCGGTGCAAGTGCGCACCATGATGGAAGGCCAAGCTGAAAAAAGCGGGCCGCCTTTCCGCTTCATCGCGCCGGGCCGCACTTATCGCTGCGATAGCGACCAGACGCACACGCCGATGTTCCATCAGGTTGAGGGGCTGGTGGTCGATGAGACGACGCATATGGGCCATTTGAAGCACACATTGGAAGCGTTTCTGGCGGCGTTTTTTGAGGTCGAGAATATCGCCATTCGTTTTCGGCCGAGCTATTTCCCGTTCACCGAACCGAGCATGGAAATCGACATGCAATGCCACCGCGATGGCGACAAGTTGGTTGTCGGCGCGGGCGATGAATGGATGGAAATCGGCGGCTCAGGCATGGTCAATCCGCATGTGTTGCGTCATGCCGGAATCGATGCCGATAAATATCAGGGCTTTGCTTTCGGCATGGGGATTGACCGTTTGGCGATGCTGAAATATGGCGCGCCCGATCTGCGCGCTTTCTTCGAGGCTGATTTGCGCTGGCTGAAGCATTATGGCTTCGTGCCGATTGATGTGCCGGGGTTGGCCGGTGGCCTGTCCAACAAATCCCTCACCACCCTTACTTCTGCGAAATAGGAGCGCACCGATGAAATTCACGCTCTCTTGGTTGCACACCCATCTCGACACCAAAGCGGGACTTTGCGAGATTGTCGATAAATTGACCCTTATCGGTCTGGAAGTTGAAGAGCTGGTTGACCCTTCTACGGTTTTTGCCAATTTTGAAGTGGCGGAAATCATCGCTACCGAGCCACACCCCGAAGCCGACCGCCTGCAAATTTGCACGGTCAGAAGCGGTGGCGGCGACCAAAAATTGGTTTGCGGCGCGCCCAATGCGCGGGCCGGTCTTGTCGGTATTTTGGCGCAAGAGGGTGCGGTTATTCCGTCAAACGGCATGGTGTTGGGTAAGGCAAAAATTCGCGGCGTTGAAAGCCGCGGTATGATGTGCTCGGGTGCCGAGCTTGGCTTGAGCGACGATCATGACGGTATTATTGAGCTTGAAGACGCGCCGAAAATAGGCACGCCCGCGGCCGAAGCTTTGAGCCTGAATGACCCGATGATTGAGATCGGCATTACCCCCAATCGCCCCGATTGTTTGGGCGTGCGCGGCATTGCCCGCGATTTGGCAGCCGCCGGTCTGGGCACGCTGAAAGCCGACACGGCAAAAGCCATTAAGGCCGATAAGGATGGCGGCAATGAAATTGCCGTTGAGGGCGATACATGCCCGCTTTTTGCCGCTTGCCGCATTGAAGGTGTGAAAAACACCGACAGTCCGGCTTGGCTGAAAGCGCGGCTGACTGCCATTGGCCTCACGCCGATTAACGCGCTGGTCGATATTACCAATTATATTTCTTACGATCGCGGACGGCCTTTGCATGTTTACGACGCTGACCAGCTGACCGGCACAGTGCACGCGCGCCAAGCCAAAGCCGGTGAAAATTTTGTTGCGCTTGATGAAGAAACCTATGAGTTGCGCGACACTGATTGCGTGATTGCCGATGATAAAGGCGTGCTGGGTCTGGCCGGTATTATGGGCGGGCTGGATAGCGGCTCGACGCTGGCGACGCAAAATGTGCTGGTTGAAAGCGCTTGGTTTGAACCGGTCGCCATCGCCCTGTCGGGACGCCATCACAATATTGAGAGCGATGCCCGCTATCGTTTTGAGCGCGGCGTTGACCCGGCTTCGGTCGACAGTGGTCTGAATTTGGCGGTGCAAATGATTGTCGAGATTTGCGGCGGCACAATATGCGCGCCGCTAAAGGCCGGCCAATTGCCCGATACTGAGAAAACCGTGCGCTTTGACCCAAAATTTGTGCTGCAACTGACAGGCCTTGAGATTGCTGAAAGCGAGATGCAGGCGATTTTGGAAAAATTGGGTTTTGGTGTTGAGACCGGCAAAAATTGGCAGGTCACTGTGCCTAGCTGGCGCCCCGATATTGATGCCGAAACAAATGGCGCGGATATTGTTGAAGAGATTGTCCGGATTTATGGCCTTGATGAAGTGCCGTCGACCCCCTTGCCGCGCCAAAACGGGGTCGCCAAACCGACCCTGACGCTGGCGCAACGCCGCGCTGCGCTGATGCGACGTGCTTTGGCGGCCCGCGGTTTGGTCGAGGCGGTGACCTGGTCATTTATCCCTGAGGCGCAGGCGACCGCATTTCATGTCGCTGAGGGTCTTGCATTGGCCAATCCTATTTCATCCGAGCTGAGCCATATGCGGCCCTCGCTCCTGCCGGGTCTGATGACCGCGGCGCAACGAAATGCCGATAGGGGCGCGGCGGCGATCAATCTGTTTGAATTGGGCCATGAGTTTAAAGCCGCCACACCGGGCGCGCAGCGTTTTGCGGCGGCCGGCCTGCGCGCCGGTTTGGCAAACAGCAAAAACTGGCGCGGCGCGGCTGAAAATGTCGATGCCTATCAAGCCCGCGCGGATGCTGAGGCCGCGCTGGCGGCGTGTGGCGTGGCGATTGAGGGCTTGCAAGTGCTGTCAATACCGGCTGATAGCGGCATTGACTGGTATCACCCGGGGCGCAGCGGTGTGCTGGCGCGCAACCCGCGCGAGCCAATGGCGGTGTTCGGGGAATTGCACCCGGCATTGTTGGCACAGTTTGATATCGCTTTGCCGATAGTGGCTTTTGAGGTCTGGCCCGACACCGTGCCTGCCCCCAAGCAAAATGCCGATATTGCGCGCCCTGCTTTGGCGCTGTCCAATCTGCAAAGCCTGACCCGCGATTTTGCCTTTGAGGTGGCGGCTGACACGCAAGCCGCCATGATGGTGCGCGCGGCGAAAAGTGCTGATAAAAAATTGATTTCGGAAGTGCGCGTGTTTGATGTGTTTGACGGCGGCAATCTGCCCGAGGGTATGAAATCTGTCGCGCTGGAGGTCACCCTGCAACCGCAAGACAAAACCCTGACCGATGCTGAAATTGAAGCGGTGGCCGCGAAAGTCACCGCGGCAGTGGAAAAAGCCTCGGGCGGCAAGCTTAGGGGTTAGGTAGCAGCCCTTACCCCAAATGCCGCATTGGCGGCAGGCGGCGCGAGTGCTATATGGCTTCTCATGAGTTCAACGCGCAAAACCCATATTCGAAACTTCTCGATCATTGCCCATATCGACCACGGCAAGTCGACGCTGGCCGACCGGCTGATTCAACTGACCGGCGGCTTGAGCGCGCGCGAAATGTCGGAGCAAGTGCTCGACAATATGGATATTGAACGCGAGCGCGGCATCACCATTAAAGCGCAAACCGTGCGGCTTGATTATCAGGCGCAAGATGGCGAGACCTATCAGCTGAACCTGATTGACACGCCGGGCCATGTCGATTTCGCCTATGAGGTCAATCGCTCGCTGGCCGCGTGCGAGGGCTCGCTTTTGGTTGTTGATGCGTCGCAAGGTGTTGAGGCGCAAACGCTGGCCAATGTCTATCAAGCGATTGATGTCGACCATGAAATTGTGCCGGTGCTCAATAAGGTTGACCTGCCCGCTGCCGAGCCCGACCGCGTGAAAACCCAGATTGAGGATGTTATCGGCTTGGATACTGGAGGCAGTGTCGATATTTCGGCCAAAACCGGCCTCGGTATCGACAATGTGCTGGAAGCCATTGTGACGCAATTGCCGCCGCCCGAAGGCGACAAGGACGCGCCGCTAAAGGCCATGCTGGTCGATAGCTGGTATGACGCTTATTTGGGCGTTGTTGTGCTGGTGCGGGTCATTGATGGCACGCTGAAAAAGGGTATGAAAATTCGCATGATGTCGACCGGCGCGACGCATCCGGTTGACCAAGTGGGCGTGTTCCGCCCCAAGCGCGATACGGTGAGTGAATTGGGCGCCGGTGAGATCGGTTATTTCACCGCTGCGATTAAAGAGGTGGCTGATACACGGGTTGGCGATACGGTGACCGAGGATAAAAAGCCCTGCACACAAGCGCTGGAAGGCTTTAAGCCCTCTCAGCCCGTGGTGTTTTGCGGGCTGTTCCCGACCGATAGTTCGCAATTTGAGGATTTGCGCGAGGCGATGGCCAAGCTGCGCTTGAATGATGCGAGCTTTGATTATGAGATGGAAACATCTGCTGCACTGGGTTTTGGTTTCCGCTGCGGCTTTTTGGGGCTGTTGCATCTGGAAATTATCCGCGAGCGTATTGAGCGCGAATTTGATATCGACCTCATCACCACCGCCCCGTCCGTGGTTTATCAACTGCACATGACCGATGGCGCGGTGGAGGATTTACACAACCCCGCCGATATGCCCGATATTGTGAAGATTGACCATATTGATGAGCCGTGGATTCGCGCCTCAATTTTGGTGCCGGATGAGTATATGGGCGCGGTGTTGAAGCTGTGCGAAGACCGCCGTGGCCGGCAGATCAACCTGTCCTATGCCGGCGCGCGTGCCATGTTGGAATATGAGCTGCCGCTGAATGAGGTGGTGTTTGATTTTTACGACCGGCTGAAAAGCGTGACCCGCGGCTATGCCAGTTTTGACTATCAAATGGCCGACTACCGCACCGGCGATTTGGTGCGTATGACGATTTTGGTCAATGCCGAGCCGGTCGATGCGCTGTCCACCATTGTCCATCGCGACAATGCTGAAAGCCGTGGCCGCGCCATGTGCGAGCGGCTGAAAGACCTGATACCGCGCCATTTGTTCAAAATTCCAATTCAAGCGGCTTTGGGCGGCAAGGTGATTGCGCGCGAGACGATTGCCGCGCTCAGAAAAGATGTCACGGCGAAATGCTATGGCGGCGATGCCAGCCGTAAGCGCAAGCTGCTCGACAAACAAAAAGCCGGTAAAAAGAAAATGCGCCAATTCGGCAAGGTTGATATTCCGCAAGACGCGTTCATCCAAGCGCTGAAAATGGACGACTAATCAACCACGCGCCCGACTCCCGCCTATCGGCGGTCGCTGGCGGAAGGCGAGCTAAGGTTCACTTTGTTCACCAAGCCCTTTTACCGCAAGACGCGTTCATCCAAGCGCTGAAAATGGATGACTAATCAACCACGCGCCATGTCACGCCGCAAAAGCTGAAGGCGCCGTTCTCGACCGCCAATCCGGCCGCCCCGGCGCGCGCCAAAATCGCCGCCGCTTTATCCTGTCCACGGCGCAAGGTGACGCCGGAGATATGCGGTTCGCATCCGGCCTGCTCGACAAATTCGACATCACAGCCGTCAAACGCCACTTGATTGTCTGTTATCGGGCGTTGCAAATGATGCGCCCAATGCGCCGCCAGCGCCGCGGCGTCGGGGCATGTTAAGGTGAGCGCCGCCACTGCGCCGCTCGCCGTTTCCTCTGCCATTGGGAAATCGGCATGCGGCCAGCGCGCCCAAAACCAATGCGCATTGGGTGCGCGCCAGTCGGCCTCTTGCTCATGCAAATTTGGCGGCGGCATGGAATCGATCGAGACAATCGCCGGCCCGAAATCGCGCGGATGAAAATGCGTCGCCACCAAGGCGTCCTTATCATATTGCCAAACCGGACGCAGGCCGTTTTCGGCCAGCCGCTCAATATGCGGGCGCGCATCCGCGCATTGCATAATCAGCATATAGAAGCTGTCGCCGCGCCGCGCCAAATGCCGCCCCGCCGCCGTATTGTCTTCGCCTGCCAATGGGCTGACCACTTCGATGAAATCGCCGCCTGAGACCAACAGGCCGTTTGCCAATCCGAACGCCGCCACACCCGGGTCACGAAACACCACCGGCCCGTTCAGCACATGGCAAAGCGTGTCGAGCGTCGGTTCTAATTTATCGGCGGCCAGAACAATTTGTCGGATACGCATGGCACCCTCCTTTTCCGTTCAGGGTTTTATCGAACGCTAGGCAGGTGACGCCGTCTGGTCAAGATGTCTAGTCAAGGTGCTTGAAATCTCCGGCCGTTACCGCTAACACCACAAGCATTGATGGGACAAATGGCCGACGCTAGAAGGGCTGGGAACGGAAGTGACCTAGCCCGCTTTGTGCTGGCCCCCGTCAAATGGATGGACAGGTGGCCGAGTGGCTGAAGGCGCACGCTTGGAAAGCGTGTAGGCGTTTATAGCGTCTCGAGGGTTCGAATCCCTCTCTGTCCGCCATTTCTTTCGGGTTCGCCGACTTAGGGGCTGCGCCGCTTTCGCCCAGCCTTTCATAAACAGGCCCTGTCACAAAAATGGGCGACCCCAGATGTGCAGGGATCGCCCTCTCTTACCTAA
>JAKMDW010000115.1 GCA_022426245.1 Alphaproteobacteria bacterium
AAGGGCAAAATGCGCCTTGCGTTCACGAAATGCGTTTAGCTGTTCCGACAATGTCGTCGTCTCAGGCACGAACCAAGGCGGGGTGGTGATATTTTCAATGCTGATGCCACGCGCCCCAACCGGACTATTGGCCAATGCACGCAGCAAATCCTTGGCGTGCAAAACGCCGATAATATTTTCCGGCTCATTGCGCCATAGCGGAATCCGCGTATAGGGGCTGGCCAGAACGGCCGCGACAATTTCGTCTGAAGGCAGGTCGGCATCGAGCGTCAAAATTGCGCTGCGGTGAATCATAATCTCTTCCAGCGTGATGTCCGACAGGTCGAGAATGCCGCCCAACATATCGCGGTCGCCCTTGCGCACGGCACCCTCCTGGTGATGCAGGTCAATCGCGCCACGAATTTCCTCATGCGCCGGCACCAGCGATATATCGGCGCTTTTGGCGAGACCAGTAAGGCGCAGAATGGCGCCGACTAAAAGGCTCAGCAAGCGGGTTATGGGCGCCAACACCACCATCAGCACGCGCAACGGCCCGGCGGCGCGCAAGGCGGTGATATCGGGGGCGAGAATGGCATAGGTTTTCGGCAGCACTTCAGCAAACACCACCACCATGACGGTCATCACCAAAGTGGCATAAACCACGCCGGTTTCGCCAAAGGCTTCGAGAAACAGGCGCGTTGCCAAAGCCGAGGCAAGAATATTGACCAGATTATTGCCAAGCAAAATCGCTGAGAGCAGGCGCTCTTTTTGTTCAAGCAGCACAATGACCCAACGGGCGCGCCGCTGGCCTTCTTGTTGCAGCCGCAAAATGCGCGCCTTGCTGGTTGCGGTTAAAGCGGTTTCCGAACCTGATAAAAAAGCTGAAATGATAAGCAAAAAGAAAATCAGTCCGGCTGTCCACAGCACTCCGGCGGAAATGGTCATGCGTCTTGCGCTCCTTGCGCCAGCAGAAATGCCCGCAACTCGTCTTCATTCACATTATCGGCAATAAATGCGTCGCCCAAGCCATGCGCCAAAATAAACCGCATTTTGCCGTTCTGGACTTTTTTGTCTTGTGTCATGGCTTCAATCAGCGCGCTTGCGGTAAACTGCCCATCACCGATTTTATCCATCGTGTCGGGTAAATTGCTGGCCGCAATATGGGCTTTCACGCGCGCAGCGTCGGCATCCGGGCAATCACCCCGCATAGCCGAAAATGCAAAAGCCAGCACCATGCCATAGGCCACGCCTTCGCCATGCAAAAGCGTGTTGTCATAGCCGGTCAGTGCCTCAAACGCATGGCCGAAAGTATGGCCCAGATTGAGCAAAGCGCGCTCGCCCGTCTCGCGCTCATCACGCGCCACAATCGCGGCTTTGGCTTCGCAGCTTTTGGCCACGGCTTGCGCCATTGCCGGTTCATCAAGCGCCAATATATCGGCGCCGTTTTCTTCCAACCAATCGAAAAAAGCGGCGTCGCCAAGCGCGCCATATTTGACGATTTCGGCATAGCCCGCGCCAATCTCGCGCGGTGGCAGCGTTTTCAGCACCTCCATATCGGCCAATACCAAATCGGGTTGGTGAAAGGCACCGATGAGGTTTTTCCCGCTTTTGGCGTTAATCGCCGTCTTGCCGCCGATCGAACTATCAACCTGCGCCAGCAGGCTGGTGGGGATTTGGATAAAGCGCGTGCCACGGCGCAAAATAGCGGCGGCAAAACCGGTCAGGTCACCCACAACGCCGCCGCCCAGCGCAACAATACAATCATTGCGTTCAATCTTCTGGCCAAGCAGCCATTCGCTCAATTCAGCCAGTTGATTGAAATTTTTACTGGCCTCTCCGGCAGGTACAAGATAGCTGTCATGCGCAATCGCCGCGCCATCAAGCGCAGCTTGCAGCACCGGTAAATGGTTTTCAGCCAAATTGGAATCCGCGATAATGGCCAGCTTGGGGCGCGATAGGACGGGCGCAATATAGTCTGCCGCACGCGCCAACACGCCGCTGCCAATATGTATCTCATAGGCGCGTTCACCAAGCTCAACCGTCACTTTATGTTGGTCACTCATAATCTGGCTTTAGAGAAATGGCGGCATTTTGTCCAGTCGCAGCACATATTATCAGGCATAATGCGCGCTCAGTGCTGCCAGCAAGCGGTCAAGCGCATCCTCATGCGTGCCGCCGCTCACATCGACTTTCAGTCGAGCCGTCTGATATACAGGCCCGCGCTCTTGCATCAGTTCTTGCAGTTTGGCCGCAATATTTTGGCCCTTTAAGAGCGGGCGTTTATCGGGCTTTTTCTTAACCCGCGCCACCAATTCATCGACCGGCACATCAAGCCATATCGATAGGGCTTTTTCCTGCACCAAAGCGCGTGTCGCATCATCTATGAAAGCGCCGCCGCCAAGCGCCAACACCATCGGCCCCTCGCCCAAAAGCCGTTTAATGACGCGCCGTTCGCCATCCCGAAAAGCCTGCTCGCCATGTTGCTCAAAAATCTCGGCAACACGCATGGCCGCGGCTTTTTCAATCTCGCTATCGGCATCGCGAAACGGCATATCCAGCACATCGGCCAGCCTGACGCCGAGGCTTGATTTACCCGCGCCCATCATCCCGATAAGCACAATCGGTGTGGCGCAAATTTTGTCACGATGTTTGATGTCGGCCATAGGTTTAAATCATCCCGTCTGGTATATGTTACGGGGATTTACCGCTAAAAGCTATTAAGATGAGAAGGTCAGTTCACCACTGCCCCAAAGCAGCCTTAATGCTATAATAGGAAAGAGATTCGAAAAGGAGCGCATCATGGGGTCACGCCAGTCAGTCATGGTTATTCTGGGGCTTGCCGTTTTAATCGGCGGCATTGTGTTTTTATCGCGCGCCGTAGAACCGCCGCGCCAGACCGAGGTTGAGGTTTTGGATAATTCGGCATTCCAACGCTGAAGAAATGAACAATAAGCATGGTTAATCTTGCCGCCAAATATTTGTGCACTGCCTTAATGCTTGCCTGCGCCGTGTTTCTCATGGGGCCACCGATAGGCAGCATGTCCGCGGCGGCGCAAACCGCCATGCGGGCACCGCTCAATATCGTGCCGCCTGCCATGCAAGAGGCGATCGGCCAACCTACCGGCCAAACCGGCGGGCGCAACGCCCAATCTGACAAGCTGGCGCCGCGCGTTGCAGCGCGCCAATCGAAGCGCGCTGTGCGTGCTGTCGCGGCGGCGCCGGGTTCTGAAACCGGCATTGTGCAAGTCGGTCAATTAGGGGCTTTGCAAGATGCGCCGATTGGTTTGGAGAGCGGCTATGGCAGTAATTTATGGCGCGGCGCGCGCCTGGCTTTCATCGCCGGTCAAATGGCGCGCCTGCCGCGGGAATTATCATTGGCGGCCTTGCGCGATGCCGAATTGACCTTGCACCGCTCAACCACCGCCGCCCCCGTCGGCACGGTTGATGGCAGCAGTTGGTATGCGGCACGGCTTAACCGATTTTTGGCACTGGGCGATACCGGTTCTGTTTTGCGATTAGAGGCGCTGACCGGCGCGGTGAGCGGCGACCCCTATGCGGCACGAGCGGTTGTTTTGGCCAATTTGGGACGCGGCGATGGTGCTGCGGCCTGTGCCATTGCGGCACCAAAACGCGGCACGCGCGGCTATGCCGACACACTGCCTTTCTTTATGCAGCTTTTGGTGTATTGCCAGTTGCGCGCCGGGGAGTTTGAGAAAGCCGGACTGACCTTACAATTAAACGAGAAATCTTTGAGTGCCGACCGGTTTTATCGCGATTTGGCCTTTTTAATGGCGGCGCAAATCCAGCCCGACTTTGGCACGCCGGAGGATGTTAGCGTGGCGAAAGCCGAGGAGACTGAGCCGCCGCTGGTCGTGCCCAGCGTGTTGACGCCGATGCAATTGGCTTTGCTGCAACTGGCGGGATATGGCATCGCTGATTTACTGGACCAGTTACCACCCTATTTCATGCAGAGCTTAGCCGAGGATTATGCGCAACCCCCGGCCACTCAATTGGGGGCGGCTTTGGCGGCGATGCGTCATGGCAGTTTGACGGCTGAGCGGTTTTCCCAGTTAAGCCAGCTCACTGATTTGACGTCGTTTCAAACGCCTGCCGAAACCGAAACGGAAATAGTTGCGTCGACGCCGCCCCCTGATGCGGTTTTTCTGGCGCTCAGATTATTGGAAGTTGATGCGCAGCCGATAAATGCACAACCGACCGCGCTGGTCGGTGCTTTGGCACAAGCGCAGGCGCGCGGCCTGTGGCGCGATATGGTGCTGCTGCTTGATGACCGTTTGCGCGGCCTAAAACCGACCTCCGATAATGCGGCGACCGGTTTATCGGCTGCGTTTCCGCCTGATGCACCGCTTGCGCCGTCTGCCCCGCAAGATGATTTTGGGCAAAGAACCGGTTTAGCCACCGGCATAGATATTGGCCAAGCCGCGCCGCCCTTTAGCAATGCGGTGCGCGCCGCTCTATTGCCGGCTTTGCAGGTATTGCGGACGGCAAATAAAGCTCAAGCAGAAGCCCAAAATATGGCCGATGATTTATCCTTTACGCCATCGGCCACGGCTTTGCGGATTCTACAATTTGGGGCGCCGCCACAGACTTTGGGCGATTTGATTGCGACGCTGACAGGTGATGAAATATTTGACGAGAGTTCTGAAGATAATGCCGGATTTGCTGGCGCGACTTTTGCCAATGATGAGCGTTTCGGGGATGGTGAGGAAAATGCGCCGACCGATACGCGACCGCATCCGATTGCCGACTGGCAGGTCTTTGATGCGCAATATGCGGCCGCAACACCGGCGCTGCGCGCCTATTTGACACGCGAATTGGCAATTTATGAAGGGCTGGGTTTTAAGGTTCCGGCCGCTTATTCGACAACCGCGTCACCCAGCGGACAAAATAGCACATTGGATGCTGATGCGCCGCGCATTCAAAAATTGGCTGACAATAAATGGGTCGGTGATTTGCTGCTGGCGCTGGTTGATTTATACGGCGAAGAAAATTCAGCGACGTTGGAAAATGGCGAATTGAAGGCGCTGCTGGGATATTTGCGCGCCGCCGAACTGGGCGATGCTGCTGCGGATTTGGGGGAAGAAATATTGCTCAATGCCGCGGGTCGTTTGAGCCTTATTGAGCCGTCGGCTTTTATTGCGCCGCCGGTTTTAACATTGGGTGATGCATCTATCCCCAATATTTTGGCGGCTTCCGGGGCTTTATCGGTGCAGCCATGAACTCGGCCAAACCGCATTCAGAGGACAGGGCTTTGGCACTTTTTCTGGATATGATGGCGGCTGAGTGCGGCGCATCGGCCAATACGCTGGCCGCTTATCGACGCGACCTCACACAGTTGGACGCTTTTTTAACGCGGCGCGGTGAGACGCTGAGCGCGGCGCGGGCCGATACGCTGGCCGCTTATATGACGCATTTGAATAAGCAGAAAATGGCGGCCAGCACGGCGGCGCGTCACCTTTCCAGCCAGAGGCGGTTTTATAAATTTCTGCAAGCCGAGGGGCTGCGCGAGGATAATCCGAGCCAACGCTTAAAGCGGCCCCGCACGTCGCGGCCTTTGCCGAAATTATTGTCGCCACAAGAGACCGAGCGCCTTATTGGCGCGGCTTATGAATTGCCGCAACAGAGCGACAAACAGATGCGGGCGCGGGTGCGGGCCATTTGTCTTATTGAGTTGCTTTATGCGACGGGCTTGCGGGTTTCGGAATTGGTCGGTCTGCCGCGCCATGCGGCCAATGCGGAGAGCCGCGTGCTGATTGTGCGCGGCAAGGGCGGGCGTGAGCGCATGGTGCCCTTGTCTGAACCGGCGCAACGGGCTTTGGCCGATTGGGGGGCTTATGTCGGTGATGATGAGACGTTTTTATTTGCCGCGCGCGGCAAGGCCGGCCATTTAACGCGCCAGCGTTTTGCGCAAATTTTGCAGCAGCTTGCGGTGGGTGCCGGTCTGTCGCCGGCGCGCATCTCGCCCCATGTGGTGCGCCATGCTTTTGCGACGCATTTGGTTGAAAACGGAGCTGACCTGCGCGCGGTGCAGCAAATGCTTGGCCATGCCGATATTTCCACCACGCAGATTTACACGCATGTTTTGGAGGCGCGGAAGAAAACCCTGATTGATGAGAGCCACCCTTTATCGCATTGGGATAATTTGACTGACTCGGATGACCCTTCTTAAAACAATGCGTCGCACTAAAGCTTGCCAAAAGGGTGAAAAGCGGCCTAGTTTTGCCGCTCGGTGAGTTTCAGCCCATAGGGGAGAGAAATGGCCCAAAATTATTTGGAATTTGAAAAACCGATTGCCACGCTTGAAGGTCAAATTCGCGAATTGCGCGATGCCGGTTCTGCTGAGGGCATGGATTTGGTCGAAGAGATTAACAAGCTGGAAGGCAAAGTGTCCGACCAGATTGAACGGCTCTATAAAAACCTTGACCCGTGGCAAAAGACGCAAGTCGCGCGCCACGCCAATCGCCCGCATTGCCGCGACTATATTGAGGCACTGGTGGATGATTTTACGCCGCTTGCCGGTGACCGGCTATATTCTGAAGACCACGCGATTATGGCGGGTCTGGGGCGCTGGCAGGGGCAGCGTGTGGCGATTTTGGGACATGAAAAAGGCGCCGATACGCAAGGGCGTCTGAAGCATAATTTCGGCATGGCGCGGCCCGAGGGTTATCGCAAGGCCATTCGCGTGATGGATATGGCCGAGCGGTTTGGCCTGCCGGTGGTGACGCTGGTCGATACGGCAGGGGCGTATCCGGGCATTGGCGCGGAGGAACGCGGCCAGTCAGAAGCGATCGCACGCTGCACGGATAAATGTCTGCAACTTGGTGTGCCGTTTGTTTCGGTGATTATCGGTGAAGGCGGGTCGGGCGGTGCGTTGGCATTGGCCACGGCCAGCCGCATTTTAATGCTGGAACATTCGATTTATACCGTTGCCTCGCCGGAAGCCTGCGCGTCTATTTTATGGCGCTCCTCAGAGCATGCCAATATCGCCGCCGAAGCGTTGAAGGTGACGGCACAGGATTTGCAAAAGCTCGGCGTGATTGACCGCATTTTGGCTGAGCCAATGGGCGGGGCGCATCGCGACCGCATGAAAACCATCTCCGATATCGGCCTCGCTGTGGCTGAGGAATTGGCGCAATTATCCGGCCTTTCGGCGCAAGAATTGCGCGATGCACGGCGGCAGAAATTCCTCGATATGGGCCGAACCGGTCTCGTATAAAAGCGTTGCGTCCAAAGCCCTTTAACCGCTTAAAGCGCTGCGACGAAATCCAATATGGCATCGGCAAATTGGGCCGGATTTTCCATCGCCGCAAAATGTCCGGCATCATCAAACTCGGCCCAATGGACGATATTGAAACTGCTCTCCATCATGCGCCGTGGCGGGAAGCCCAAATAAGTATCGGTAAATTTTCCGACACCGACCGGCACGGCAATTTTTTCGCCGGGCGGAATATGCGGCAATTCCTCGGCAAAGCCGCGATAAAACCAAATCGCCGACATAAAGCTGTCGGTCATCAGATATATCATCAAATTGGATGCCAGCGCGTGCATCGAATAGCGTTTCAACATATCGGGGCGACCATCGATGAGCGGTAAATCGCTCCAGCTGTAAAATTTTTCCAAAATCCACGCCGCCGCGCCGACCGGACTTTCGGCCATCGCATAAATCAAGGTTTGCGGCTTGGTGACATGCAGTTGCAAATAGGCGCTTTCAGCCTCCATCACCGCTTGCGCTTCGACCGCCCATTTTTGCTCCTCCTCAGTCTCGGGCACGCCATCGCCGCGCAGCCCATACATATTTATGTGAATGGCCTTGCACCCTTTGCCGATATCGGGGCCGTTTTCGACGCTGTGATGCAGGCCGATAAGACCGGTCACGACCGAACCCCAATCGCCGCCTTGCGCGATATAAGTGTCAAAACCCAACGCGTCGCGCATCAGTTTGTCCCACAAAGCGGCGGTGGTCACTTGGCCGATAGGGCGCGGCGGCGCATCCGAAAAACCATAGCCCGGCAGTGACGGGCAAATGACGGTCAGCCCGTCTTCAGCCTTGCCGCCATAATTTTCAGGGTGCGCCAGCCGGTCAATCACATGATTGAATTCATAAACCGAACCGGGCCAGCCATGCGTCATCAACAGCGCTTGCGGAGCGTCGCCCGAACCGTCCTCGCGGATAAAATGAATATTCAGCCCGTCAATTTCGGCGGTAAAATGCGAAAAACGATTAAGCTCATCAACCGTCGATTGCCAGTCATAATCCTCAACCACATAGCGGCAAAATTCTTTCAGCCAGCTTTGGTCCATGCCATAGGCCCACGGGTTTTCATCTGCGCCAAGCTGCATTTCGACCGGCCATTGATAATCGGCCATGCGCTGTTTAATCAGCTTTTCGCGCGCCGCATCGGTTGGAATGGTAAACGGTTTTACGCTCATAATGGTTCCCCTCAAATCACCCTAAAGGTCTTCTATTGGGAGACAGTGAAAATCAGTTGAGCGGCTTTTGCAAGAGGCTTAGCGCACGGCCCCATGGCAATGTTTAAACTTTTTACCGCTGCCGCAGGGGCAGGGTTGGTTGCGACCGGTTTTGGAGAAGTCCGTCGCATTGGCCTGACCCGGTGCGGCGGCTGCGCCCGATACGTCTTGGCCTTGCGGGTCAAATTGCGGGTCGGCCATTTCCGGCACTGCCAATTCGGGAGGGCGCGTTTCGACTTGCACGCGGCTTAAATGGCGAATGACATCGCGGCGCAAACCGGCCAGCAATTCAGAAAACAGGGTAAAGGCTTCCAGCTTAAATTCGGCCAGCGGGTCGCGTTGGCCAAGCCCGCGCAAGCCGACAATTTGGCGCAAATGTTCCAGCGTCAATAAATGCTCGCGCCAGTGCTGGTCGAGGGATTGTAGCAGGATGGATTTTTCGACTTGGCGGATAATATCAGGGCCAAGCTCAACCGCGCGTCCGGCCATGAAACGGTCGGAGGCGTCATAAAGCCGCTCGCTAATCTCCTCATCAGCAATCCCCTCTTCCGCCGCCCAATCATGCACCGGCAGGTCGAGTGCGAACACGTCTTTGACGGCCTCATCAAGCCCGTCCATATCCCATTGCTCGGCATAGGCTTTGGGCGGAATATGTGTCTCGATAAGTTCGTCAATGGTCTGATGGCGCATCATGGTGATGGTGTCGTCAACACTGACGGACTCCATAAATTCCAGACGTTGCTCAAACACCACCTTGCGCTGGTCATTCATCACATCATCATATTTCAGAATGTTTTTGCGAATATCGAAATTGCGCGCCTCGACTTTTTGCTGTGCGCGCTCCAGCGCTTTATTGATCCATGGGTGAACAATCGCTTCGCCGTCTTTCAGGCCGAGGCGTTGCAGCATGGAATCCATGCGGTCCGTGCCGAAAATGCGCATCAGATCATCTTCAAGGCTGAGGAAGAAGCAAGAGCGGCCCGGGTCACCTTGACGGCCTGAACGCCCGCGCAACTGATTGTCAATGCGGCGGCTTTCATGCCGCTCTGTGCCGATAACGCAAAGGCCACCGGCTGCGATGGCTTGCGCTTTCAGCTTTTCAACCTCTGCCGTAATGGCCGCATGTTGTTTATCATCATCATCGGCTTCTTGCGCGAGGCGCATATCGAGATTGCCGCCAAGTTGAATATCCGTGCCGCGACCGGCCATATTTGTGGCGATGGTCACCGTGCCCGGCACGCCGGCCTGCGCGATAATTTGCGCTTCTTGTTCGTGATAGCGCGCGTTCAAAACACTGTGCTTAATCTTTTTGGCTTTCAGCGCGGCGGCCAATTCTTCCGATTTGTCGATTGAGGTTGTGCCGACCAAAACAGGTTGGTTTTTCTCTTGGCATTCGGCCACAAGCTCGATAATGGCGTCGGTTTTCTCATCTGCCGTGCGGTAAATCGCATCGTCTTCATCGAGCCGCGCAATATCCGTATTGGTCGGAATTTCAATCACGTCGAGGCCGTAAATATCCATAAATTCTTCGGCCTCGGTCAGCGCCGTGCCGGTCATGCCCGACAGGGTTTCGTAAAGGCGGAAATAATTTTGGAAGGTAATCGATGCCAGCGTCTGATTTTCGGGCTGAATGGCAACGCCTTCTTTAGCTTCCAGCGCCTGATGCAGGCCGTCTGAA
Organism: Alphaproteobacteria bacterium; assembly: GCA_022426245.1. Lineage (GTDB taxonomy): Bacteria > Pseudomonadota > Alphaproteobacteria > RS24 > RS24 > UBA8337. Next base: position 10,145 of record JAKMDW010000115.1, read on the forward strand.
AAACGTCGCCCTTCCATCATGCGGCCGGTAAATTCATCAATGATAATCACCTGACCGGCGTCGCCTGCACCGCGCACAATATAGTCGCGGTCTTTTTGGAACAGAATATGGGCGCGCAGCGCATTGGTGACATGATGCACGAGGCTGACATTTTGAATGTCGTAAATCGAACTGCCGTCTTCCAGAAAGCCGTTTTCCACAAGCAGCTTTTCCATGTGCTCATTGCCGTCATCGGTCAGATTGACAGTTTTGGTTTTCTCGTCCAGCTCGTAATCATCGGCGCTCAAAAGCGGCAGCATTTTATCAATACCGACATATAAATCGGTGCGGTCTTCCAGCGGCCCGGAAATAATCAGCGGCGTGCGCGCCTCATCAATAAGAATGCTATCAACCTCATCGACAATGGCAAAGCCGTGGCCGCGCTGGCACATTTCATCGCGCGCATATTTCATATTATCGCGCAGATAATCAAAACCCAGCTCATTATTGGTGGCATAGGTGATGTCGGCCGTATAAGCGTCTTTGCGCGCCTCATCATCCATATCATGCACAATGCAGCCAACCGTCAGGCCAAGCTGCTCATGCACGGCGCGCATCCAATTCGCATCGCGCTGCGCCAGATAATCATTCACCGTCACCACATGCACGGGGCGGGCTGAAAGGGCATTGAGATAGCAGGGCAGTGTGGCGACAAGGGTTTTACCCTCACCGGTTTTCATTTCTGAAATCGCGCCATCATTCAGCACCATGCCGCCGATCATTTGCACGTCATAATGACGTTGGCCGAGGCTGCGGCGCGCGGCTTCACGCACTGCGGCAAAAGCCTCTTCCAGCAGGTCGTCCAGCGTCTCGCCATTTTGATGGCGTGCCCTAAATTCATCCGTCTTGGCTCTCAGGGCGGCGTCGTCGAGTTGCTCAAAATCGGCTTCTAGCGCGTTGATGCGCTCCAAGCGACCGGCATAAAGGCGTAGCTTACGGTCATTGACCGAGCCGAAAAAACGCTTAGCGATTGACGAAAGACCGAGCATAGAAAACCCCTCACCCTGCGGCTTGGCCGTGCGGCCACAAGTTGATGTAGGAAACAGCGCGGCGCATGTCAATCGGCGCCGGGAACTCAAAAAAATTACTCATCAAACTGTTGCACGCAAAACCACTTGTTAAATACGGCCTTCGGCTTCAATATGCAGCGCGAAGGATGAAGGAAAAGTTTTATGCAGCGTCGGTTAATAATCAGTAAAGCCATTTTGGCGGTCAGTCTTCTGGCCGCCTCATGGGGAGTCGCTCAAGCTCAGGATTTGGCGCAAAACTTGCCACAAAATACCGTTGTCACGGTTAACGGCATAGCCATTACCTATGACGATATTTCAATGGCTGAAGACGAGCTTTTGGGTCTGGTCGGCCAGTTGCCGGAGCAACAGCGTTTTGAGACGCTTGTCAGCTTTATGGTTGAGCGGCTGTTGGCAGCCAATGCGGCGCGCAAGGCCGGGCTTGAAAATTCTGCCGAGGTTGAAAAGCGGGTTGCCTTCTTGAAGCAAAAAGCCCTGCAAGATGTCTATGTCAGTGGGCTGCTGATGGAGCGCGTTAACGAAGAAAGCGTGTCGGCTTATTATCAAAAGAATATTGTTGAGGGCCCCAAGCAAGAAGAAGTGCGGGCGCGGCATATTTTGGTTGATAGTCGCGAGGAAGCCGAAGCGGTGATTGCTGCGGTGAAAAATGGCGGTGATTTTATCGAGCTTGCCAAAAAACGTTCAAAAGGCCCAAGCGGTGCGGGTGGCGGTGATCTCGGTTATTTTGACCGCGCCGCGATGGTCGCCCCGTTTTCAGATGCAGCGTTTAAGCTGAAAAAAGGCAAAGTCTCTGATCCGGTAAAAACCCAATTTGGCTGGCATGTGATTAAATTGGAAGACCGCCGAACCAAGCCGACACCGGCGCTTGATGATGTGCGCGATCAGATTTACCAAATTCTTGCCAGTGAAGCGCGGCGTGGGATTTATGACGAAATGCGTCAGGGGGCTGATGTGCAATTTGTCCGAATTCCGACAAGTAGCGAATAGAAAGCAGCGAATAATTATGCCGCAGGATTTTCCCGTCTCGCCTCTGGCACCAAAGAAAATTATGAATCCGAAACGACTCGGCAGTGTTCGCCTCACTGCGCTGGCCAGTGGGGCGCGCTATAAAGGCCGCGATGATGTGCTGCTGGTCGCGTTACCTCCAGGCAGCACAGCGGCCGGGGTCTTTACCCAATCCAAAATGCCATCGGCGGCGGTTGATTTGTCGAAAGCCAATTTGCGCGCCGCCAAGGGTCGCGCCCGCGCCATATTGGTGAATGCAGGCAATGCCAATGCTTTTACCGGCAAGGCGGGGGCCAAAGCGGCCTTGGTGACGGCGCAAGCGGCGGCCAAGCAGATTGGGTGCAAAGCCGATGAAGTGCTGGTCGCCTCAACCGGTGTCATTGGCGAGGTGTTGGAGACCGCCCCGATTTTGAGCGCGCTTCAAAACGCCGCCGGCGACAGTGGATTTCAAGCAGCCGCGCGGGCCATTATGACCACCGACACATTCCCGAAGCTGGCCAGCGCGACAGCCAAATTCGGCAAACAGACCGTGACGCTGACCGGCATCGCCAAAGGCTCGGGCATGATTGCGCCCGATATGGCGACCATGCTGGCTTTTGTTTTTACCGATGCTGCGCTACCCGCGGCGGTGCTGCAAAAACTATTGAACCAAACCAATAGGGAAAGCTTTAATTGCGTGACGGTCGATAGCGACACATCGACCTCTGATAGCTGTTTTTTGGTGGCGACGGGCGAGAAAAAAATCTCAGGCGCGGCCTTGAAAAGCGCCGATGATAAGCGACTGGCGGCGTTCCAAAAAGCGCTGGCGGCACTGATGCAAAATCTGGCGCAACAAGTGGCGCGCGATGGCGAAGGCATCACCAAGCTGATGACGATTGACGTTGCCGGTGCACAAAGCGACGCGGCGGCGCGGCGCATTGGCCTCGCCATTGGCAATTCGCCTTTGGTCAAAACCGCCATTGCCGGAGAGGACGCGAATTGGGGCCGCATTGTTATGGCGATTGGTAAATCGGGCGAGCAAGCCGAGCGCGACCGCCTATCGATTTCCATCGGTGGTATAAAAGTGGCGCGCAATGGCAAGGTTGTGCCGGGATATAAAGAAGCACCTGTGGCGCGCCATATGAAGGGCAAGGAGGTTTCCATTGCCGTCAATGTCGGGGTCAATAAGGGCAAAGGCAAAGCCCGCATTTGGGCCAGCGACTTAACGCATGGCTATATTTCCATCAATGCCGATTACCGAAGCTAACATCACACTGGTCGTGGCCTGTGCGCTGGTCGATGGCGATGGCCGCGTTTTGGTGGCCGAACGCCCGCATGGCAAAGCAATGGCGGGCTTATGGGAATTTCCGGGGGGCAAAGTGGAAGCCGGCGAGACACCCGAAGCCGCGCTTATGCGGGAGTTGAAAGAGGAATTATCGATTGATGTGACGGCGGCGTGCCTTGCGCCGCTCAGTTTCGCCAGTCATGCTTATGCGGATTTTCACCTGCTCATGCCGCTTTATGTGTGCCGTAAATGGGACGGGCAAATCGCACCACGCGAGGGACAAAAAACCCAATGGCTGCGGCCGCGCGATTTGTTTGACCTGCCCATGCCAACGGCAGACAAGCCGCTCATCGCAGGCTTGCGCGACGCGATTTAAGCGCGCTTTTTTAACGCTTCAACGTCAGCTATTCAGGCAGCGCGCTTTCATCAAAACGGGTGAAGGGCTGACCTTCTTCATGAGCCTGCGTTTGGCTTTCATGCGGCGCCCATCCGGCGAGATAGCAAATTTCAAACGCCGCAATGGCCTTGCCGTCTTTTTGTGACTGTGCCGCGAATTGCGCCAGCGCGGCGGTCAAAACATCGCGGCGCAAAAATTGCCGTGGCCGTGCGGTCAACACATTGGTCTCGCCCATGCCGCGCAAATCTTCAAGCAGGCGATAAGGGTTCTGATAGCGCACATCGACAATATCGCTATCAGCGACGGGCAGGGCAAAACCGGCGCGCTGCATCAGTCCGGCCAAATCTTGCAAATCGGCAAACGGGTGAATATGCGGATGCGCGCCACCCAAAATCTCGGCTTCCTTTTCCAAAAACGCTGCGCGCAGAGCCGCCAGTGTGGCCCCGCCGGGCAGGGCAGCGAGAAACAGGCCGTCGGGTTTTAGGGCGCGGCGAATTTGCAAAAATGCGCCCGGCAAATCATTGACATGGTGCATTCCCCAAAGCGAGATAATCAAATCAAGACTTTGTGGCTTAAGCGGCAGGGCTTCTTCATCCAACACCACCCCGCCATGCGGCAACATGGGGGTGGCCAGATCAGCCTCAATTAAAGTGCCAATGCGCGCCCCCCCATGTGTCGCCAAGGCCGCGCGCAATGCGCCGCCGGACGCACCCAGACATAGGGCCGTGCCGAAATCGCGGTTTTGTAAAGCAATGCGGCCGGCCAAATCATCGGCGGCGCGGCGCAGCAGAAAATCATAATCGCCGAGCCCGGCAGCGCAGCGGGCGCGATTGCGGCGCAAACGGGCGCGGTCAAATATTTGCGGGACATTACTCTGCATGAGCGGCAATATGGCATTGATGGCTGTAAAAACAATCATAAATCAGGCTCATAAAGCGCGCGGCAAAGAGAACCGCTTTTCGCGCCACATTTTAAAGCCCTTCGCTTTTTTAATGAAAGCATTAGTGCCGCCGGCTTGTCCGGTGTGTCATGCGCCGGTAGGCGATGATGACGGGTTATGCGCGTCGTGTTGGCTCGATGTGCAATTCATCACCGCACCGGTTTGTCGCATTACCGGCCTGCCCATGCCGATTGATTTGGGCGATGAAACCATCAGCCCTTTGGCGCGGGCAAATCCGCCACCTTATGACAAAGCGCGGGCCGCTTTTGCCTATAAGGGCAGCGGCGCGGCACTGGTCAAGGGTATGAAATTTGGTGACCGTCCCGAACTGGCGCAGCTTCTGGCGCGTTTGATTTATAGTCGCGCTCGGGAGGCCTTGCCGCGCCACGCGCTTTTGGTGCCGGTGCCCTTGCATCGGCGGCGGCTGGTTTGGCGGCGATTCAACCAATCGGCTGAGATATGTCGTCACCTGGCGGCGCTGAGCGGACAAAGCATGGCCTTGCAAGCGATTGCGCGCATTCGGGCGACGCCGCGGCAAATCGGTCTCACCCGCGCCGGCCGGAAGCGCAATCTGCGTGGTGCCTTTGCTGTGCCGAACAACCAAAAGCATCGGCTGAAAGGTCGCGCCGTGGTGATTGTCGATGATGTGCTGACCACGGGTGCAAGGGTTGAGGCCATGGCGCGCACCTTGCGTCGCGCCGGTGCCGCGCCTATTTATGTGGTAACGGCAGCGCGTGTGGTGTTGCCCGAAAGGATTTGAAATGAAAATTGCCTGTGTGCAAATGACGACGGCATGCGACCCGGCTCACAATCTGCCGGTGATTGCTGCGCATGTGCAAGCGGCGGCGAAAGCCGGCGCGCAGCTTGTCGCTTTACCCGAAACCTGCACTTTTATGGAAAAAAACCGGGCCGCCATGCTATCGCGGCTTGAAACGCAGGCGGACAGCAAATCGGTCGAGGCATTGCAAGAGATTGCCAAAACCAATGCGGTTTTTCTGTTGGTCGGCTCAATGATTTTAGCCGGGACTTTAGCCGATGAGAAAGCCGACAAAGCGGTCAATCGCAGTCTGCTGATTGCCCCTGACGGACGGGTGCAGGCGCAGTATGATAAAATTCATATGTTTGATGTCGCGCTGGAAGACGGCGAACGCCACCATGAGAGCGCCGCCTATCAGGCCGGCGACCATTTGGTGACGTCTGAGATTAATGACGTTATTTTGGGTCTGAGCATTTGTTACGACCTGCGCTTTCCGAACCTTTATCGCCGCTTGGCCGAGGCAGGGGCGCAAGTGATATGTGTGCCATCGGCCTTCACCAAACAAACCGGCGAAGCGCATTGGCATGTTTTATTGCGCGCGCGGGCGATTGAGACGGGTTGTTTTATCGTGGCACCGGCGCAAATCGGCCGTCATGAGAATGGTCGCGAAACCTATGGCCACAGTTTGATTGTCAATCCGTGGGGGCGCATTATCGCTGAGGCTGAAGAGGGCGATGCGGTGATCAGTGCTGAATTGGATTTATCGCTGGGCGCGCGCGCGCGGCGGCAAATTCCGGCGCTTCAGCATGGCGCTGATTATGCCCGCCCCGATGGCGCGCCGACCCATGATTAAGGTTATTGGGTCACGCTTTTACGCGCCACGCCCATATAATTAACGCTCAAATCGCCGGTCTGACGCCATTTATCAGTGAGCGGATTAAAGCTCACACCGGTCGAGCTATAAAGCTCAAGCCCCGCCTTATCGGCCATATTTTCCAGTTCTTTCGGGGTGATGAACTTATCCCAATCATGCGTGCCGCGCGGCAACCAGCGCAGCACATATTCCGCCCCTATAATGGCCAGCGCAAAGGCTTTCAGCGTGCGGTTAAGGGTCGCCAGAAACATAATGGCGTCCGGCTTCATCAATTGGCCGCAGGCGTTCATAAAGGCTTGCGGGTCAGCAACATGTTCGATGACTTCCATGTTCAAAACAGCATCAAAAACCTCGCCTTGCGTCACCAATTCCTCTGCTGTGATGGCGCGATAGTCAATGTCGAGGCCTTGTTGTTCGGCGTGCAAGGCGGCGGTTTTGATATTGGCCTCGCCCGCATCGGCGCCGACCACCTCAGCGCCCAGCCGTGCCATTGGCTCGCTCAGCAATCCGCCACCACAGCCAATATCAAGCAGGCGTAACCCCTTGAGCGGCAGTGCGGCCTGCGGGTCGCGGTCAAATTGCGCGCATAATTTGTCACGAATATAAGCCAGCCGCGTCGGGTTAAATTTGTGCAAGGGCTTGAATTGGCCGTTCGGATTCCACCAATCTGCGGCCATAGCCGTAAACTTCGCGAGTTCAGACGGGTCGATGGTGCTGGTTACACTGTCTGTTGCCTTATTGGCCGTGGTTTGGCGGTCGCTCATTTCGCATCCTTTTTTGGCTATGCAGGCGCTCGGTTACGCCCTATATAGGCGCGATTGAAGCGAAAGAAAACGCGAAAGAGATAATGGCACGTCTGGTCATGAAATTTGGTGGCACGTCGGTGGGCGATATTGATCGTATCCGCAATGTGGCTGCGCATGTGCAACGCGAGGTTGACGCCGGTCACCAGGTCGCGGTTGTCGTCTCGGCAATGTCGGGCGAAACCAATCGACTGGTCGGGCTGACCCGCGATGTCGCGCGGCTGCACGATGCGCGCGAATATGATGTGGTCGTATCGGCGGGCGAGCAGGTAAGTGTCGGGCTATTGGCGATGGCACTGCAAGATTTAGGCGTGGCTGCGCGTTCTTGGTTGGGCTGGCAAATTGCTATGAAAACCAGCGATGTGCATGGCGCAGCGCGTATTGAGCAGGTCGATGTTGCGGCGATGGAAGAACAATTTGCCGAGGGCCGGGTTGCGGTGATAGCCGGTTTTCAGGGCATGAGTGGCAATGGGCGCATCACCACTTTGGGGCGCGGCGGGTCTGACACCAGCGCCGTGGCGGTTGCTGCTGCATTGAAAGCCGACCGCTGCGATATTTATACCGATGTCGATGGCGTTTACACCACCGACCCGCGCATGGTGCCGGCGGCCCAAAAAATGCACCGTATTTCTTACGAAGAAATGCTGGAAATGGCGTCTTTGGGAGCCAAAGTGTTGCAAACCCGCTCAGTGGAATTGGCGATGAGCCATAATGTGCGCTTGCAAGTGCGCTCTAGCTTTGACGCGCCTGATGATGTGAAATTTAAAAATATGGCGCCTGATGATATAGTCGGTACGCTTATCTGTGATGAGGATGAGATTATGGAACACGAAATTGTCAGCGGCATTGCTTATGCGCGCAACGAAGCCAAGCTGACCCTATTGGGCGTGCCTGACAGGCCGGGCATTGCCGCGCAAATTTTCGGCCCGCTGGCCGATGCCGCGGTGAATGTCGATATGATTGTGCAAAATATGTCGCCTGATGGGAAAACCACAGATGTGACCTTTACCGTGTCGCAAGACGAGCTTGAGCGCGCGGTGAAAGTGGTTGAGGCCGAAAAAGACGGTCTTGATTACGGCCAGTTGCAAAGTGCGCCGGAAATGGCGAAGATTTCTATCGTTGGTGTCGGCATGCGAAGCCATGCAGGCGTGGCACAGAAAATGTTCAAAGTGCTGGCCGATCAGGGCATTAACATTCATGTTATTTCAACCTCTGAGATTAAAATCTCAGTGTTGATTGACGCAGATTATGTAGAGCCTGCCGTGCGCGCGCTGCACGCCGCTTACGGCCTTGATGAGGAGGTTGCCGGTTAAACTGCCTTTGGCAGCAGCCCCGTGCAAAAATACCTTGCCCCTAACCGCTGAAGGTCCCCGAATTTTGCTGCGCCGCCTCCGCCAGGTAATGGCTGATGGCGGTGACAGACAAGAGCGATTGGATAAGATCGTCCAGTTGATTGCCGCCAGCATGAACACGGCTGTCTGCTCGGTTTATTTGCGCCGTGGCCGCGACGGGCTGGAATTGTGCGCGACAGAAGGCTTGAACCCTGATGCGGTGCACCAAACCGTGTTGCATATCGGTGAGGGTTTGGTTGGCGATATTGCCCAGCATAAACGCCCGCTTAATTTGGCCGATGCGCCATCGCATCCGCGCTTTGCCTATCGGCCTGAAACCGGCGAGGACCCCTATCTCAGTTTTGTCGGTGTGCCGGTATTGCGCGGCGGTGATGTAACCGGCGTGTTGGTGGTGCAGAATACCAAGAAGCGCAATTTTGCCGACCAAGAAGTCGAGGCCTTGCAAACCGTCGCCATGGTGCTGGCTGAAATGTTGTCGGCCAGTGGTGAGGAAACCGCCGGTGCCGATGATGCCCCTGACGCGGCGCGGATATTTTCGGGTCGCGGCCTGACCGATGGATTGGCGATGGGTCATGTGGTGCTGCACGAGCCGCGCGTCGAGGTGACACGCCTTATCAGTGATGATGCAGATGATGAAGATGCGCGCTTGTCGGCGGCCATGTATAAGCTGCGGCGCAATGTCGATGACCTGCTGGCAACCGAGGATGTCAGTCATGCGGGCGAGCATTTGCAGGTGCTGGAAGCCTATCGCATGTTCGCCAATGACCGGGGTTGGATGCGCCGCATTCGCGATGCTATTGGCACGGGCCTGACGGCGGAAGCCGCGGTTGAGCGGGTTAATAATGCCATGCGCGCCAGATTGGGCGGACAGCGCGATGCGTATTTGCGCGACCGACTGCATGATTTTGAAGATTTATCAAACCGTCTCTTGCGGATTTTATCGGGTCGTGCCGAATTGGCGTCGGAAGACAAGCTGCCGCGCGATGCGATTTTACTGGCGCGGACTATGGGCCCGGCCGAATTGCTGGATTATGACCGCAAAAAATTGCGCGGGCTGGTGTTGGAAGAAAGCGCTTTGGGCGCCCATGTCGCGATTGTGGCGCGTGCCTTGAACCTGCCCATGCTCGGCGAGGCGCGGGGCATTGTTAACGCCGCGCGCGACGGCCAGGAAATTATTCTCGATACGGATAGCGAGGAAGCCCATCTCAATCCGCCAAGTGATATTGTCGAAGCCTATTCCAACCGCGCCCGTTTGCGGGCCAAACGCATGCAGCGTTATGCCCGTATCAAACACCTGCCTGCCATCACCCGTGATGGTGAGAATGTGCGGCTCGATAAAAATGCCGGTCTGATGGTTGATGTCGAAACATTGGGCGATAGCGGGGCTGAAAATATTGGTCTGTTCCGCACCGAATTGCAATTTATGGTCTCGGCGCGTCTTCCACGGCGCAGCGAACAAGAAGAAGTTTATCGCGCCGTGCTGGATAAAGTCGGTGACCGCGATGTTGTTTTCCGCACACTCGATGTCGGCGGTGATAAAGTGCTGCCCTATCTGCGCATGGCCGGTGAAGAAAACCCGGCTATGGGTTGGCGTGCGACGCGCATGGCGCTTGATCGCCCGGCTTTGGTGCGGGTGCAGCTGCGCGCGCTTTTACACGCCGCGGCAGGGCGCAAATTATCGGTCATGTTCCCGATGATTACGACTTTGGAAGAATTTACCAAATGCCGTGACATGTTATTTGCCGAGCGCGACCGTTTGGCGGCTTTCGGTCACCCCCTGCCCGAGAAGATTGATATTGGCGCCATGTTGGAAGTGCCGGCTTTGGTGTGGCAGTTGGACCGGCTGTTGCCGCAGGTTGATTTTCTGTCCGTCGGCACGAATGATTTAATGCAATTCTTTTTTGCCGCCGACCGAGGCAATCCGCTAACCAGCGATCGCTATGATTTTCTGTCCTTGCCGGCGATGCGGCTTCTGGCCCATGTGCGCGAATTATGCACAGCGCATAATGTGCCGGTGTCGATTTGCGGCGAATTGGGCGGGCGGCCTTTAGAGGCGATGGCGCTTTTGGGGCTTGGCTATCGGCGTTTCTCTTTACCGTCAGCCTCTATCGGGCCGGTGAAGCGCACTGTGCGCTCGGTCAATACGCAGCGATTGCAAGAAGCGGTTAATGGCGCGCTGGCGACGAACCATATCGACATGCGGCCTTTAATGCGCGAAATCGCGGATGCACAGGGCGTTAAGTTGTGATAATCATGTCGACTGAATTGAATGCGGAAAGGGCTTTTTACTATGGTTGATGGCGAAACCGCCACTGCAAGCGAGAAAATCGGTTATGTGCTCCGCAATGCGCGCGAAGCGACCGGCGCGGCGCTTGATGATATTTCGGCTTTGCTGAGAATCCGCTCTGACCATTTGCAGGCCCTGGAAAATGACGATTTTGAAAGTTTGCCAGGCAGCGTTTATGCCATTGGCTTTATCCGCACTTATGCCACCCATTTGGGGCTGAATGCGGGTGAGCTTATCGAACGTTATAAGGTGGCGGTGGCGGTGCCGCATTTGGAAGACCAAGGCCCCAACCCGCAAACCGATGTTGAGCCGATTTCCGGCGCGCTGAAAATTGCCATTGGCGTGATGGCGGTGTTTGGCGTCTATATTCTTTGGCTGATTGCCGGTGGCGCGGGTGACGATAAAAATACCCGCATAACCAGCGCGCCCTCCAAGACCAGTGAGGCCGGAGCGCAGCCGACAAGCACGGGGCAAAAAGCGCCACAAAAACCCTCATCCGAGACACAAGCAGCACAGCCGACGACCTCATCTGAAGTGGCAAATGCGCCTGAAACCGCGCAAGCGCCGCAAGTTGCAGAGGTGGCGGTTGATGTCAGCGGGATTGAGCCGCTGGTGGCGCCATCGGCGCCGATTGAAGATGCTGAAATTGAGATCCGCGCGTCGCGCCGCACATGGATGCGCATTGAGAGCGCCGAGGGACAGGTTTTGTTCTCCTCCATTATTCGAAAGGGCGAGGGTTTTGATCTGGAAAGCGCTGATGGCTATACGTTGGCGACCCGTGACGCCGGTGCGTTGGAGTTCTTCGTCAATGATAATTCGGTCGGTGCGGTCGGTCGGCGCGGTCAAATTTTGACGGCGCGTAAAATCGAACGCGCTTCTATTTTTGCAAAATCGCGTTAGCGAGATTTCTATGCTTCGGCCTTGGCGACATATTGAACGGCGCAAAAGCCGTCAGATAATGGTTGGCGATGTTCCCGTCGGCGGCGATGCGCCGATTGCGGTGCAATCCATGACCAATACGCCGACCGATGATGCGGCGGCAACCATTATGCAGGTGAAGGCACTGGAAGAGGCGGGCGCAGACATTGTCCGCGTGTCTTGCCCCGATGCGGCATCAACCAAAGCGCTGAAAGAAATTGTCGAAGCGACCACAGTGCCAATCGTCGCAGATATTCATTTTCATTATGCCCGTGCGCTGGAAGCGGCTGATGCCGGTGCTGCGTGTTTGCGCATTAATCCGGGCAATATTGGTGATGACAGCCGGGTTGCCGAAGTTGTGGCGGCGGCCAAGGCGAATGGTTGTTCGATGCGCATTGGCGTCAATGCCGGTTCGCTGGAAAAACACTTGCTCGACCAATATGGGGAGCCTTGCCCCGATGCGATGGTTGATAGCGCGCTGTATCATGTTGGCCTGCTGGAAAAGCACGGTTTCGACCAATATAAAATCTCGGTCAAAGCGTCTGATGTTTTTATGTCGGTTGCGGCCTATCAAAAATTGGCAGATGCGGTCGATTGTCCGCTGCATATCGGCATTACCGAAGCGGGCGGCTTGATGAGCGGCACGGTGAAATCATCTATTGGGCTTGGCAATCTTTTATGGTCGGGCATTGGCGATACAATTCGTGTTTCTTTGTCGTCTGACCCGGTAGATGAGGTAAAGGTCGGCTTTGAAATGCTGAAGAGCCTCGGGCTGCGCCATCGTGGCGTGACGATTATTTCCTGCCCGTCTTGCGCGCGGCAGGGCTTCGACGTCATCAAGACGGTTGAGGAATTGGAGGGCCGTTTGGCGCATATTGCCGCGCCGATTACCCTGTCGATTATCGGCTGTGTGGTCAACGGGCCGGGCGAGGCGCGCGAGACCGATATTGGCTTTACCGGTGGCGGCAGCGATGCCGGCATGGTGTATCTGGCGGGGCGCCCTGACCATAAAAAACCGCATAATGAGATGGTCGATCATCTGGTCGAACTGGTTGAAAACAAAGCTGCCGAATTGGCGGCGCAAAAACAGTCTGAAGGAAATTAGCCATGCTCCCCGTTGAACGGTTGGACGCGATTTTGGCGCGTTCCGAAAGCCTGCAAGAGGAAATGAACGGCGAATTGCCGCCCGAGCGTTTTGTCGAATTGTCGAAAGAATATGCCGAGATCGACCCGCTGGCCACGGCGGTGCGTGCCTACCGCAATGCTTTGACTGAGGCCGAGGATTTGCGCGCGCTGAAAGATGGCGATGATAGCGAAATGGCTGAGCTGGCGGCGCTTGAGCTGGACGAGATTGAGGCGCGTTTGCCGGAAATGGAAGCGGCATTGGAAATCCTGCTTTTGCCGAAAGACAGCGCCGACGAACTGAACGTGATCGTTGAAGTGCGCGCCGGAACGGGCGGCGATGAGGCGGCGCTTTTTGCCGGTGATTTATTCCGCATGTATTCGCGCTATGCCGATTTGCAGGGTTGGAAATCAGAGATTATCAGCCAGTCAGAGGGCGATATTGGCGGCTATAAAGAGATTGTCATGGCCATTCGCGGCAAGGGTGTATTTGCCCGTTTGAAATTTGAAAGCGGTGTGCATCGGGTGCAGCGTGTGCCGGAAACCGAAAGCGGTGGGCGCATTCATACCTCCGCCGCCACGGTTGCAGTTTTGCCCGAACCTGAAGAGGTTGATGTCAAAATCGAAGAAAAGGATTTGCGCGTCGATGTGTTTCGCGCGTCCGGCCCCGGCGGGCAGTCGGTCAACACGACCGATAGCGCCGTGCGCATTACCCATTTACCGACCGGCATTACCGTGTCGCAGCAGGACGAGAAATCGCAGCATAAAAACCGTGCTAAAGCGATGCAGGTCTTGCGTGCCAGATTGTTTGAGGCCGAACGCGCGCGCGCCGACAGTGAACGCGCGGCTGACCGCAAAAGCCAGGTCGGTTCGGGCGACCGCTCGGAGCGCATACGCACCTATAATTTTCCACAAGGGCGCGTTACCGACCACCGCATCACATTGACCCTGCACAAGCTGGAGAAAATTCTAGCCGGTGACGGGCTCGATGAAATGGTTGAGGCGCTTATTCGCGAAGACCAAGCGCAGCGTCTCGCCGCGGTTGATGAAAGCCATTAAGGCGCGGCGTGAGCGCAACCCTAACCCTTGAAGCCTTGCAGCGCCGCATGACGCAGCGTTTGGACTCGCACCATAATGAGACGGCGGCGCTTGACGCGCGTTTGCTGTTGGAACATGCCAGCGGTCTGTCGCCAACCGAATTGGCCATGCAAGCCAAGCACAACGCTGCCGCATCTTTGATCAATGACACGAATGCGCTGCTTGCCTTGCGCCTTACCGGCATGCCGGTCGCCAAAATTATCGGACATAAGGAGTTTTGGGGGCGGCGGTTTCATGTCAGTGCAGCCGTGCTTGACCCGCGCCCTGATAGCGAGACGCTGATTGAGGCGGCATTGTCCTTGCTGCCTGCAAACAAAGCCCGGCGCTTGATTGATTTTGGCACAGGCTCCGGTTGCCTCCTGCTGACGCTGCTCGCTGAACGGCCATTGGCGACCGGTTTGGGCATTGATAAAAGTCGCGCGGCTTTGTCTATGGCGCGGCGCAATGCGCATTGCGTGGAACCGGATGTGCGCCGCCGTGTCGCCTTGCGCAATAGCGATTGGCTGAGTGCTGATTGGCGGGCAAATATTTCGATTAAAGCTGGTGGGCCGGTTGATATGCCGGTTGATATGATTGTCGCCAATCCGCCTTACATAGGGAGCGACGAAATAGCAACGCTGGAAAGAGATGTGCGTTTGTTTGACCCGCGCCTTGCGCTTGATGGTGGCCCCGACGGCATAAGCCCTTACCGCGCCCTCATAGGGCCGAGCTTTCAGCGGCTTAAAAATGGCGGGCATTTGCTTTTGGAAATCGGTGCAACCCAAGCCGCAGCGATAAGCGCGCTGATGGCAGCGGCGGGGTTTAGCGATATATTGGCGCGGCAGGATTTGGCCGGACGCGACCGTGTGCTCATCGGCACGAAACCGTAAGGAAAAAAAGACAAAAAAAGGGGTTTCAATAATCCTGCCAAGCGGTTAGGTTGCTTGTGTTCAAAGAGCAGGGCGTTGAACCCTTCTCCTGAAAGCCTCCAAATCGTCAGCGGTCTATTGCTATGAGGGCATTTGGAGTTTCGCATCGCAACAATCAAAAGCTAAAGGGCCGGTCTCAACCGGTCACCAACAAAACGATATTGGAAAATAGATGAAACGGTCTCGTGGGCGCGGACGTCGCCAACAAAATCCCGTCAACCGCAGCTATGACAGTAATGGCCCTGATGCGCGCGTGCGCGGCACGGCCAGTCAGGTTTATGAAAAATACCAGGCTCTGGCGCGCGATGCCATGTCCGCCGGTGATCGGGTGATGGCAGAAAACTATCAGCAGCACGCCGAGCATTATTTCCGTATTCTGCAAAGCTTCCAGCCGCCGGCCAGTGACAATAATGATGCGGCCTCGGAAAATGCCGCCGCTCCGATTGATGGCGGCTCAGATGCAAACGGTTCAGATGCAAACGGTCAAGGCGCAAACGGCGCGTCGGACGGCGATGCACCCGCTGATGGAAATGGCGGCGAACCGCTGGTTCTGGTGCGTGGTGATGATGGTGACGGGGTCGATGGTGAAGGCAAAGAGGCCTCCAAGTCGCGCCGCCGTGGACCATTGGGCAGAAAGCGTAAAGCCAAGCCAAGCGACACCAATGCAGATGACGCTGTTTCAGATAGTGATATGTCTGAAAGCGATGCCTCTGCCGCTGCGGCGGAAACAGCCGATGCAGGCGAGGGCGACGCTGCTATTTCTGTCGAATAGTTTCGGTTCGACATCGCATTTTTAAAATCGGCTATTGTTGCGAAGCGGCTGCGCTTTGCCTCGGCAATGAATGCAAGCGGTTATCATCGGTGGCCAGCGCGTTAATGCGCGAACCGATAGCGGTTTGCGCCATGCGCAATTTATCCAAACCCTCATCAGCCAGGCTGCGTTGCGCCGGCACTTCAAGGTCGCGCGGATTGACCGGCTTTTTGTGGCGCAGCACTTCGTAATGAAGATGCGGGCCGGTCGCCAGACCGGTTGAGCCGACATAGCCGATAACTTGCCCCTGTTTGACGCGCGCCCCTTTTTTCAGGCGTCGCGCATAGCCGTTCATATGGGCATAGGCCGTCTCGTAGCCATTGCGGTGGCGAAGGCGAATATATTTGCCGTAATCGCCATTTCGGCCGAGCGCAACGATTGTGCCGTTACCGGCGGCGTAAATCGGTGTGCCGCGCGGGGCGGCAAAATCAAGCCCCCGATGGAGGCGCGTATAACCCAAAATAGGATGGCGGCGCATGCCGAAGCGCGACGACAGGCGCGCCCCGTCGACCGGTGTTTTCATCAATAGGCGCTGCACACTTCGGCCTTCATCATCATAATAGCCATGCGTGCCATCATCATGTGCCAGCCGCCAATAGGCATAGCGTTTGCCGCGATTGGTCAGGGCGGCGAAGACAATCTCGCCTTCTTCAGCCAGTTGATTATTCTCGTCAAAGCGGCGGGTAAACAGAACTTCTAACTGGTCGCCCTCGCGCATATCGCGCTGAAAGTCGATGGAGAATGAAAATAGCCTGATAAGCTCAACCACCAAATTGGGCGACATGCCCCCGCCGCGCGCTGCTTCATACACTGAGCTTGAAATCAGCGTATCAGTGAAGAAGAAACGCTCAGAAAGCGGGCGCTCTTGTTTGACAACATCAAAATCCAAATGGCCGGTGCGGCGCACAACCAGTCTTTGGCGTGGCTCGGGGATAAAGTCAAAACCGGCAAAGCGTTTGAGGCTATCCTCTGACGTTTTATTGGCGGATATGTTATTCGGCCATTCGCTGAAAATGCGCACTTTTTGACCGACCTTTAATTTGCGGGGGTCAAATTCAGTGCGCAAGGCATCAAGTGCGGCATCGGCCTCTACGCCGTCAATACCGGCGCGGGCCAAAAGAGCGGCCAAACTGTCACCGGCGACAAGAGAATCGCTTTGATGCGTGCGCTGCATCGGCACCAGTGATGCCCAACGCGCCGCCAGGGCGGGTTCTGACGGAGCGGGCTTGGCGCTTAAAACAGGGGTCGGCATGTCGGGCAGTAAAAGTTGTCCGGCCAGCCAGCTCATCATGACAAGCCCGGCAAAAGCGGCCAGCGTAAAACGAAAGCGGGCGCGTCGCCGACGGGTTTGTTGGGCCAAAAGGGCGGCTTCCTCATGTGGTTGCAGCTCTTCTAATGCGTGTGTTTCGCTTGTTTCCATTGGTCGCAAAATGGGCTGTGTCGGCAATTACTGTCAATAGACCATTCGCGGCTAAAAACCGGCTTTTTTCAAGATGGCAATTGGCCACCATATCTAGGGGGTAGGGTCGCAAAATGCCTACTATCGAAAGCCCTGCCAAAAAATTCACTTTTTTTTTAGGTTTTTCGAAAAAAGCCTTTGACAGGGCGAGTTAGCCCCCCTATACACGCCTGAGCTCCGGCGAAGGTTCATCAGTAACCTCGTCGGACATAAGAGTTTCTCGGGTTTCGAGAAACAGCTTCCCTGAAGCAGCTTATGGAGCAATACTGATCCTCACCGAGGACAAAGACACCAAGTCATCTAACCTAAGGGTTAAATGGCGCGGGTTTTTTCGCTTCGACTGAGGGCCAAAAGAGAAATCTGACGGCAGCTGTTTGACATGGTTGATATTGAAAGAGAAACGTGGACGGCGGTGTCCTGGCGGTCATTGGGCTTTGCCTGATGACAACAGAACAAGCAGTCACAACTTTGATTGCTAAACGTTACGTCTATCGTTTCTTCCACTCCTATGCCTGTGCCGATTTATCGGATTAGGTATAGAGTAGTGGGAACTCGTTAATACGCATCATATCATATGATATGGTTTGAACGTTTAGTAATGTGATGATTGCAGAATCAAACTTGAGAGTTTGATCCTGGCTCAGAACGAACGCTGGCGGC
>JAKMDW010000128.1 GCA_022426245.1 Alphaproteobacteria bacterium
CCGCAATGGCAGCCGCCCATATGTGTCGCGGTCATAGCCCGCCCTCATCAAGTGCCAGAAACGCTTTCCATGTGTTGTCCATTTGCGGTTTCCATTTTTCCATCAACGGCGTTGTGGCGTCGGCCTCCGAAACGCCTTTAAAGGTCAGATATTTCAGCATGAAAGCCGAGACGCGCGCATTGACCTGACAATGCACCAGCACCCGCTTATGCTGCAGCGCGTCCATCAGTCCGACAAAGGTTTTGAGATGATCGGCGGTTGGCGCGTCCCACGGCACCGGCAGATGAATATAGCTCATACCCGCCGCGCTAATCAGCGTGCCTTCATCGGCGATTGCATCATCGGCATCATGCGGCGCAAGATTGACCACCACCTGATAACCCGCCGCCGCAATGGCCGGAAAGTCTTCCGGCTTTGGATGCCCTGCCGTGCCGATGCGCGGGGTGATTTGATGGAAGTTCACTAAATCCATCGTGCCGTCACACAACGACCAGCGGCACATGCGGGCCATCGGGCACCGTCACCTCAATCATCGCACCTTCGCTAATCTCGCCACCTTGCAAAACCGTGCACATAATTCCGGTTTTGCGCACCATGTCACCGGCCTCATTTTTGCCGGTCATGTGCTGCAACAGACCTTTTTGAAACGCTTCGATTTGGCTGCACGGATTACGCAACCCCTCAACCTGCAATTTCACCGCATCGCCAATATGCAAAACTGCATGGCGCGGCAAGTCAATCAGCGTCAGCCCTTGAGTGCTGATATTCTCGCCCAAATCTCCGGCTGAAAGCGAAAACCCATGCGCCGCCATTTCGGCGAGCAGTTCCGAGGCCAGCAAATGCACTTGGCGCAAATTCGGTTCTTGCGGGGTTTTTTCAGCGCGCGAGCGATGTTTGACAAATTCGCCACTATGCACATCGCCCTCAATGCCAATGCCCTTAACCAGTGTCAATTTGGTTTCACCAAATTTGGAGAAACTGTGACTGTCAGAGCGAAAAAGTTTTTCTGCTGTTCCTTGCATGATGCGACCTTTCTTTTCAGAAAGACTAGCCAGACCGGTGGGTCGGTGCAAGCCGCGCAAGCTTAAAGTATCGACACGCCGTAGCGCTCATAAACCAGATTGAACAGATAGACCAATAAAGCGGTCAACAAAATGCTGGCGGTAAAAGCAGGCCAGAAGCCGAATTTATTGATGATAAACGGCAGAGCAAAAAACAGCGGCAGGGTCGGCAGCACGAAATACATGGTGAAGCCGACATGGCGGGCAATCTTTTCATCACTGGCGCCTTCGAAATGCAGCCAAAGCAGAATAAGGAAAGTCATCGTTGGCAGCGCCGCAATCAGCCCGCCCCATTTATCGCTTAATTTGGCGACCTCCGTCACCACGGCAATGACCAATGCCGAGACCAGAATTTTGGTCAAAAAGAAGGCCATGCTTAAGCCTCAAGTCCCTTATATTCGCGCCAATTATTGCTCATGCCCTTAATGCTGATATACACCCATATCGGCATGCAAGCGACCAGCCACCAAAGCTCAGACACCACCAGCAAATAGGTGCTGGGCACAGCCCCGGAAAGACCGACGGCAAAGCCGTAATAGCGCGTCTTGGCGCTCAGGCTGGTCAGCAGAAAAACACAGATGAAAGCAAGCAGTTGGTCAACAACTTGCGTAAAGTTAAACAGGTTCAATTCAAACATCGGCTTGGTTCCTATTCTTGGCCTCTTAAGACCCCGTAAAGTCTGCCCCCATCGTTTATACGAACGAAGGGAACTATTGAAACTCAACGGTATCAATGCGTTAGTGAAAAGGCTATTGAAAGGTAGGTAAGTCAACATTCACAGACACCCAACTAATAACTATCTAACAAATTTTTTCTCATAAATTGGTTTAATTATCTTGTTGAACTGCCACTCACTTCCAATAACCGATAAATGGTCATCGTCAGCATACAGCAACCTTTTTCTTCCGACTAACAGCAACAGACACCACCCTACGCTTGTACGCAACTTTGTTTCTAAATATGATTGCTTTGCTTCCAAGTATTGGTATTTGTTTTGTCTTTGCCATTGTTATGAAGTGTAATAGTTGACTTAGTTTCTAACCTTGTTTCTAAACTTTTTTCTAACAACTAACACATTTTTCAATTAAATCAAATAGCGTTAAAATAC
>JAKMDW010000131.1 GCA_022426245.1 Alphaproteobacteria bacterium
CCATCAAGCCCTTCAAGGGTGAGGGGGAACATGCGGTCATTGAACAGCTGCTTGATGATTTGAAGTGATGCCGTGTGCTCCCAATAGCGTTCGCCCAGCGGGTTCAGCCAGACGGCGCTTTCGTAAATATCGGTGACGCGCTTCAGCCAAAGCGCGCCCGGCTCTTCATTCCAATGCTCGACACTGCCGCCCTCATAAGTCACCTCATAGGGGCTCATGCTGGCATCACCGATGAAAATCACTTTGTAATCACTGCCATAAGTATGCAGCACATCCCATGTGCTCATCTTCTCAGTGTGGCGGCGGCTATTATCCTTCCACACGCCCTCATACAGGCAGTTGTGGAAGTAGAAATATTCCATATTCTTAAACTCGGTGCTGGCCGCCGAAAACAGCTCCTCGCACAGGCGGATATGCGGATCCATCGAGCCGCCAATATCGAAAAAGACGAGGACTTTCACCTTGTTGCGCCGCTCGGCAATCAGCTTGATATCCAAATAGCCGGCATTGGCGGTTGATTTAATCGTGTCATCGAGGTCGAGCATATCGGCCTCGCCATCGCGGGCAAATTGGCGCAAGCGGCGCAAGGCGACCTTAATGTTGCGCGTGCCAAGCTCGACCGAGTCATCGAGGTTTTTATATTCGCGCTTGTCCCAAACTTTCACCGCTTTGAAGTTTTTATTTTTCTCTTGGCCGATGCGCACGCCTTCGGGATTATATCCATCGGAGCCGAAAGGCGAGGTGCCGCCGGTGCCAATCCATTTATTGCCGCCTTCATGGCGCCCTTCTTGTTCCTCGAGGCGCTTTTTCAGCTCCTCCATGATTTTGTCCCAGCCGCCGAGTTTTTCAATCTCGGCCTTTTCCTCATCGGTGAGGAATTTCTCGGTCAGGGTTTGCAACCAGTCCTCAGGAATTTCGGCAATATCGCCTTCGCCCAGACTTTCCAGCCCCTTAAAGACACTGCCGAAGACTTGGTCGAACTTATCGAGATTGCGCTCATCTTTGACCAATGCCGATTTCGACAAATAGTAAAATTCCTCGACATTATTTTCGATAACGTCATGGTCGAGCGCCTCCAGGAGCGACAGATATTCGCGCAGAGACACCGGCACATTGGCCGACTTCAACTCATGGAAAAAATTAACGAACATGGGCTTTGCCCCTTTCGGTTAATCTAATTTCTTTCCCGCCGCGCCAAAAAGGCCAGACGCTCGAACAAATGCACATCCTGCTCATTTTTAATGAGCGCGCCATGCAGCGGCGGAATCATCTTACCCGCATCCTGCTCGCGCAGCGTTTCGGGGTCAATATCTTCATTCATCAACAGCTTCAGCCAGTCGAGCAATTCAGAGGTCGACGGCTTTTTCTTCAGACCCGGCACATCGCGCACTTCATAAAAAGAGCTCAGAGCATTTTTCACCAGACGGTCTTTAATGTCGGGGTAATGCACATTGACGATTTGGCTCATCGTGTCGGCATCGGGGAATGAAATATAATGGAAGAAGCAGCGGCGCAAAAATGCGTCCGGCAATTCTTTTTCATTATTCGAGGTAATGATAACCAGCGGGCGTTGTTCCGCCTTAATCGTCTCGCCCGTCTCATAGACATAAAATTCCATGCGGTCGAGTTCTTGCAGCAGGTCATTGGGAAATTCGATATCGGCTTTGTCAATCTCGTCAATCAACAGCACGACGCGTTTGTCTTGGTCAAAGGCTTCCCACAGCTTGCCTTTATTGATGTAGTTCTTCACATCCTTAACGCGCTCATCGCCCAACTGGCTGTCACGCAAGCGCGTGATGGCGTCATATTCATACAAGCCCTGTTGCGCTTTGGTGGTTGATTTAATGTGCCAAGTGATAAGCTCCATATCCAAGGCTTTGGATACTTCCTCGGCCAGCACGGTTTTACCTGTGCCCGGCTCGCCCTTAATCAGCAGCGGACGCTCAAGCGTTAACGCTGCATTAACCGCAATGCGCAAATCTTCCGTAGCGATATAATTGTCGGTGCCTTGAAATTTTTCGGTCATGAAACTTTCCTATTTTTGGCCGTGTCGGCAGAAAAACCCGATAGAGGGTCACTTATGGCGGCAGACATTAAGGGCAAGGGCACGGTGGCGCAACCCCATATTAGCTGCAATGGGTGCATCATCGTGGCTTGATTTAACGGCTAAGATTGCATATAGAAAATGCGCTTGCCTTTTGGCAGGGCGTGTAAAAGAAACTTTATAAGAGGCTTGCATGGCGACCCGACTGCCAAAAGATTATACACCCAACGACAATGAGCCGTTTATGAACGCGCGCCAGCGCGAATATTTTCGCCGTAAATTGTTGGATTGGAAAGAAGACATTATCAGAGGTACGAAAGAGACCGTGATTGGCTTGCAAAACGAGAGCGAGCAGCATCCTGATGATGTAGACCGCGCCAATTCGGAAGCTGAAAAGCAACTGGAACTGCGCACACGTGACCGCCATCGCAAACTGATCAATAAAATTGATTCTGCGCTGCGCCGCATTGATGACAAGACTTACGGCTATTGCGAGGAAAGCGGTGAACCGATCAGCCTGAAGCGGCTGGATGCGCGCCCGATTGCTACTTTGGGGCTGGAAGCACAAGAGCGTCACGAAAAGCGTGAGCGGGTTTATCGCGACGACTGATTCTCTGTTTTTGCGGCCAAATTCGGCGGCGTGAACATTTATTCACAGCCGCTAAATCTCTGAAAAACAAGCAAAAACAAATAGTTATTTTTGTTCTGGACAAAAGGAACAAAATGAGAACATAATGTCTCATTGCTCACATGGGTGGGCTATGAAATAACGGAGGAGACATTGTGGCTGAAGTGGTGAATCTCATGGGAAAAAGTGAAGAAAAGAAGAAAGCGCTGGAAGCGGCTCTTTCTCAAATTGAGAAGAATTACGGCAAAGGCTCGGTCATGAAGCTGGGCGATCCGGAAAATATTGTTGAAATCGAATCGATTTCAACCGGGTCGTTGGGGCTTGATATCGCGCTGGGTATTGGCGGTTTGCCAAGGGGCCGAATTATTGAAATTTATGGGCCTGAAAGTTCGGGTAAAACGACGCTGGCGCTACACACAGTGGCTGAGGCGCAAAAGACCGGCGGCATATGCGGCTTTATCGATGCGGAACACGCGCTGGACCCGGCCTATGCTAATAAGCTGGGTGTCGATATTGAAGATTTGCTGATTTCACAGCCCGATAATGGTGAGCAGGCACTTGAGATTGCCGACACGCTGGTGCGCTCTGGCGCGGTTGATGTGTTGGTCATTGACTCGGTCGCTGCCTTGACCCCGCGCGCTGAATTGGAAGGCGATATGGGCGACAGCCTGCCGGGCTTGCAAGCCCGTTTGATGAGCCAAGCGCTCAGAAAGCTGACCGGTTCCATTTCGCGTTCCAATACAATGGTGGTTTTCATCAACCAAATCCGTATGAAAATCGGCGTGATGTTCGGTTCGCCCGAAACCACCACAGGTGGCAATGCGCTGAAATTCTATTCGTCTTGCCGTCTGGATATTCGGCGCATTGGCGCGATTAAAGATCGTGATGAAGTTATCGGTAATCACACCCGCGTTAAAGTTGTTAAAAACAAAGTTGCGCCGCCTTTCCGCGTCGTCGAGTTTGATATTCTCTATGGCGAGGGCATTTCCAAAATGGGTGAGCTGATTGACCTTGGGGTGAAAGCCGGTGTGGTTGAGAAGTCAGGTAGCTGGTATAGCTATGGCACGCAGCGCATTGGGCAGGGTAAAGAAAACACCCGCAAGTTTCTGCTGGAAAATCCTGATATGGCTGATGAGATTGAAGAAAAAGTCCGCGCTGATGCCGGACTGGTCGATATTGAAGAGCTGACTCAAGAAGAAACCAAAATGACTGAGGGTCAAGATGACGAGCCGCCAATGGAAGAAGCGGCAAGCTAACGCTTCCGGCTAAGCGAAACTGAAAAGGCTCGGCTTATGTCGGGTCTTTTTTGTTTCTGATAGGGCAATTTGTCGGCCTCTTGCGCTTGTCGCCTCCGCTCGGAGCGGTTACAACAGCGTAGGAGTGAGGTAATTATGTCAACTGGTCTGGCGGATATCCGCAGCGCATTTCTGGATTTTTTTGGCGACAGAGACCATGAGCTTGTGGCGTCCAGCCCGCTTGTGCCGCTGAATGACCCGACGCTGCTGTTCACCAATGCCGGCATGGTGCCGTTTAAAAACTATTTCACGGGTCAGGAAACACCGCCTTATCAGCGCGCAACTTCGTCGCAAAAATGCGTGCGCGCCGGAGGTAAGCATAATGACCTCGACAATGTCGGTTACACGGCACGTCACCACACATTTTTTGAAATGCTGGGCAATTTTTCTTTCGGTGATTACTTCAAAGAAGAAGCGATTGACTATGCTTGGACGTTTCTGACGAAGGAACTCGACATACCGGCTGATAAATTATTGGCGACAGTTTATGCCGAAGATGAGGAAGCCTTCACGCTTTGGCAAAAAATTGCCGGATTACCTGACGAGAAAATCATTCGCATCGCGACCTCGGATAATTTCTGGTCAATGGGTGATACCGGCCCTTGTGGGCCGTGTTCGGAAATCTTTTTCGATCATGGCGAGGCGATTGCCGGCGGCCCGCCGGGCAGCCCTGACGAGGATGGCGACCGATTTATTGAGATTTGGAATCTTGTTTTTATGCAATTTGAGCAGCAGGCCGACGGCACACGCATCGACCTGCCCAAGCCGAGCATTGATACCGGCATGGGGCTGGAGCGCATTGGCGCGTTGTTGCAAGGCAAGCACGATAATTATGATACGGACTTAATGTATCACCTGATTGAGGCCTCGGCCGACCATTCGGGGCAGCCGGCGGCGGGGGATTTGGCTGTCAGCCACCGCGTGATTGCTGACCATTTGCGTTCCTCGGCGTTTTTGATCGCCGATGGTGTGCTGCCTTCTAATGAGGGGCGCGGTTATGTGTTGCGCCGTATTATGCGCCGCGCGATGCGTCACGCGCATATGTTGGGCACCAAAGAACCTTTGCTGTGGCAACTTGTGCCGGCGTTGAAAACGCAAATGGCCGCTGCCTATCCTGAACTTGAACGCGCCAATGCGCTGATTGTTGAAACGCTGAAACATGAAGAAGAGCGCTTTCGCGACATGCTGGGGCGTGGCCTAAAATTGCTTGATGATGAGGTTAGCAATTTATCCGGCGATACGCTGGCCGGTGAGGTCGCCTTTAAGCTTTACGATACATATGGCTTCCCGCTTGATTTGACGCAAGATGCGCTGCGCGAACGCGGCCTGTCGGTTGATACGAGCGGCTTTGATACGGCGATGGAAAAGCAACGCGCCGAGGCGCGTGCCAATTGGAGCGGCTCGGGCCAGGCAGAAACCGAGGCGGTTTGGTTTGATTTGCGCAACACGCATGGCGCGACTGAATTTGTCGGATATCAATCAACTGCCGCAGACGGTCAAGTGCTGGCGATTGTCAAAGACGGTGCGCCGGTGGGTGAGGCAGATAAGGGCGATGAGGTCGCGCTAATGCTTAACCAAACGCCTTTCTATGCTGAGAGCGGTGGGCAG
Organism: Alphaproteobacteria bacterium; assembly: GCA_022426245.1. Lineage (GTDB taxonomy): Bacteria > Pseudomonadota > Alphaproteobacteria > RS24 > RS24 > UBA8337. The sequence goes on from JAKMDW010000131.1 coordinate 5,576, forward strand.
GTGGGTGACACTGGCACGGTTTCAAATGAAGATGGGCTGGTGATTGACATTGGCGACACGCAAAAACGCTTGGGCGATGTGCATGTGCTGCACGGCAAAATCAGCAAAGGCAAAATCGCTATTGGTGATTTGGTGCATCAGCAAATTGACGCGTCGCGCCGCGATGCCATTCGCGCCAATCACTCAGCAACCCATTTGCTGCATGAGGCGCTGCGCCGCGTATTGGGCGATCATGTGACGCAAAAAGGTTCATTGGTGAATGAGCATCATCTGCGTTTCGACTTTTCCCACCCGCGTGCCATGAATGATGGTGAAATCGATACGGTGGAGGTTCTGGTCAACCGCATTATCCGTCAAAATGACGAGGTGGCGACACGCCTGATGACACCCGATGAGGCGATTGACGCTGGCGCATTGGCGCTGTTTGGCGAAAAATACGGCGAGGAAGTGCGGGTGCTTTCCATGGGGCTGGGGGCGCGCGATGAGCGCGCGAGAGATGATGCAACCGCCTATTCGGTTGAACTATGTGGCGGCACCCATGTGGGTCGTCTGGGTGATATCGGCCTTTTGAAAATTTCACATGAGGGCGCGGTGGCGTCGGGTGTGCGCCGCATTGAGGCGCGCACGGGCGAGGGCGCTTTGGCCCAAATCGCGGCGCATGAACATGTGTTGCACGCGGCGACCAATGAATTGAAAGTGGCCATTGAAGACCTCCCAACGCGCATCAGCAAATTGGTCGAGGAACGCAAAATGCTCGACCGCGAATTGAGCGAGACCAAAAAGCAACTGGCATTGGCCGGGGCTTCGGGCGGCGCAGGGGCGTCTGAGGATGCCAGCCGCGAGGTGAATGGCACATCCTTTATGGCGCGCTGCCTTGATGGGCTGCCCGCCAAACAATTACGCGGATTGGTTGATGACGCCAAGCAGCAAATCGGCAGCGGTGTGGTGGTGTTTATCGGCATTGATGGCGACAAGGCGGGCATCGCCGTTGGCGTGACTGACGATTTGACCGATAAATATGATGCGGTGAATTTGGTTCAGGCCGGTTCTCAGGCAATGGGCGGTAAAGGCGGCGGCGGCCGCCCCGACATGGCGCAAGCCGGTGGCCCCGATGTCAATGCGGCGGATGCTGCGATTGCGGCGATTGAGAAACTGCTTTAGCGCAGCCTATTTAACGGATAATGCCGCGTCCAAATTCTCATTCAGCTTATCGAGGAAACCCTCTGTGCTGAGCCATTTTTGGCCTTCACCGACCAGCAGTGCCAAGTCTTTGGTCATGGCGCCGCGCTCTACCGTGCTGACGCAGGTTTTCTCAAGCGTGAGTGAGAAGTCGGCCAGCGCTTGATTATTGTCCAGCTCGGCGCGCTTGGTGAGGCCGCGCGTCCACGCAAAAATCGACGCAATCGAATTGGTTGAGGTTTCTTCACCACGTTGATGCGCCCGATAATGGCGCGTCACCGTGCCGTGCGCCGCTTCTGCTTCCATGGTTTTCCCGTCCGGCGTCAGCAATACCGAGGTCATGAGGCCCAATGAGCCAAAGCCTTGTGCCACTGTGTCGGATTGCACATCACCATCATAGTTTTTGCACGCCCAGACAAATTTGCCGTTCCATTTAAGAGCGGCGGCGACCATGTCATCAATCAGGCGGTGTTCGTAATCAATGCCCAATTTGGCGAATTGGTCTTTGAACTCGGCGTCGAAGACTTCTTGAAACAAATCTTTGAAGCGGCCGTCATAGGCTTTCAAAATGGTGTTTTTGGTAGACAGATATAGCGGCCAGCTGCGATCCAGCGCATAGAGCATACAGGCGCGGGCGAAATCGCGAATGCTGTCATCGAGGTTGTACATGGCCATTGAAACCCCGCCACCGGGGAAATCAAAGACATCAAACTCTTTGGTGTCGCTGCCGTCTTCGGCTTCCCATTTCATGGTCAGCTTGCCTTTGCCGGGCACAACAAAATCAGTGGCGCGATATTGGTCACCAAATGCGTGACGCCCGATAACAATCGGGTCTGTCCAACCCGGCACAAGGCGCGGAACATTGCGGCAAATAATCGGCTCCCGAAACACTGTGCCGCCCAGAATGTTGCGGATTGTGCCATTGGGCGAGCGCCACATTTGCTTCAGGCCAAACTCTTCAACGCGCGCCTCGTCTGGCGTGATGGTCGCGCATTTAACGCCGACACCGATTTCTTTAATCGCTTCTGCCGCGTCAATGGTGATTTGGTCATCTGTATCATCGCGCGCTTCAATACCGAGGTCGTAATATTGCAGGTCAATGTCAAGATAAGGCGCGATGAGCTTGTCTTTAATCATTTGCCAGATGATGCGCGTCATCTCGTCACCATCGAGTTCAACAATAGGATTTTCGACTTTTATTTTTGACATGGGACTTCCTCATTTTCGAATGTCTAGCGTATAGCAAAATGCCCGCATTGATTAAAGCCCGTCTTTAGCTTAATTGAGCCTGATGGAAGAAAAAATTAGACAAGCCACAAAGTCGGCTTTGACGCCGAATAGCGCAATGGCACCGGCCATTATACTGGTCGGCGCGCAATTGGGCGAGAATATCGGCACAGTTGCACGCGCCATGTTAAATTTCGGTCTCACCGATCTGCGTCTGGTCAGTCCTCGCCCGGGCTGGCAAATGGAGCGCGCGGTCAAAGCCTCGGCCGGGGCTGAGGCTTTAATTGAAAATCATCGGCTGTTTGACACCGTAGCGGCGGCGACGGCTGATTTGGGGTTCGTTGTGGCCACGACGGCGCGTCAGCGCGATATGGTGAAGCCGGTTCTTACGCCGGCCAAGATGGCCTTTGACATGCGGGCGCGGCAAATACAAACCAACCCGCAGAGCGGTATCCTGTTCGGCTGTGAGCGCACCGGTTTGGATAATGATGATATTTCGCTGGCCGATGCGATTTGCAGCGTGCCGCTTAATCCTGAATTTTCATCGCTCAATTTGGCACAAGCGGTTTTGCTGATGGGCTATGAATGGTATCAGGCCGATGATGAAACACCGGCCACGCAGCTAGATATGCAAGAAGCGCGCCCCGCGACTCGGGGCGAGATAAATGCCATGTTCGAGCATATGGAAGCGGCTTTGGACGCGGCGGGTTTTCTCGCGCCGCCCGAGAAGAAACCGGCAATGGCCCGCAATATAAGAAATATCTATAATCGCGCCGCCCTGACCGAGCAGGATGTGCAGACGCTGCGGGGCGTAATAAACGCGCTTTTGCGCTGGCCGCGGGGCGCACAGGACAAACTTCTAAAGCCGCGGGTCGCGGCTATTTCACGCGGCCTTGCCGACCCTGAGGGGGTAGAAAAAAAACAGCAAAAGAAGGGTAAAAATCCTGTTTGACAACGCGTCTCTCTTGCGTATATTACGCGCCAATCCCGCGAGAAATGGTCTCGCGCTTTTTATTTGAGCAAATGTAAGGACAGCGCCGCATGAGCAAGCGCCTTTCGACGAAGTATAAAATTGACCGCCGCATGGGCGAGAATATTTGGGGTCGCCCGAAGAGCCCGGTAAACCGCCGTGATTACGGCCCGGGTCAGCACGGCCAACGCCGCCGCGGTAAATTGTCGGATTTCGGCACCCAGTTGCGCGCCAAGCAGAAGCTTAAAGGCTATTATGGCAATATTACCGAAAAGCAGTTTAAAGGCATTTATGCCGAGGCTGTTCGGGTGAAGGGCGATACGAGCGAGAACCTCGTGGGTCTGTTGGAAAGCCGCCTTGATGCGATTGTTTATCGCGCAAAATTCGTAACAACCGTTTTCGCAGCGCGCCAATTCGTTAATCATGGTCATGTGATGGTAAATGGTCGCCGGTGTAATATTCCAAGCCGTCGTTTGAAAATCGGTGATGTGGTTGAGGTTCGTGAGAAGTCACGTAACCTCAATGTTGTTTTGGAAGCCATTCAAAGCGCTGAGCGTGACATTCCGGAATATCTCTCGGTTGATCACAGCAAAATGACAGCGTCGCTGGCACAAGTGCCGCAGCTGACGGATATTCCTTATCCTGTTCAGATGGAACCCAATCTTGTGGTCGAGTTTTACTCGCGCAATTAGAGCTTTAAGGCTCGTATCAAAAAAAAGACCGCCACTTTGGCGGTCTTTTTCTTTGCCTGAACCGGTGAGTTAAGAAACCGCTTCAATGCCCTTTTCATCGAGGAAGGGGCGCAATTCGCCCTCTTCAAACATTTCGCGGATAATATCGCACCCGCCAACAAACTCGCCTTTAACATAAAGCTGCGGAATAGTCGGCCAGTTTGAGAAGCTTTTAATGCCCTCGCGCAGACCATCATCTTCCAGCACATTGACGCCTTTGAAGGGGATGCCGACATGCGACAGAATTTGCACAACCTGGCTTGAAAAACCGCATTGCGGAAAAACCGGCGTGCCTTTCATGAAAAGAACCACGTCGGCGCTGCCAATCTCGCCCTGAATGACTTCATTTATATCGCTCATAATCTGCTCCTCAGCCGTCTTGTCTGACGTCTATATGTTGCTTATGTGTTGTCTGGCACGCCGGTTTGCAAGGCCAATGCGTGTAATTCGTCACCCATGCCGCCTTCTATGGCGTCATATACCATTTTATGCTGTTGCACACGCGTCTTGCCTTTGAAAGACGAGCTGACAACGCGCGCGGCATAATGGTCGCCATCGCCGCGCAAATCGGTAATTTCTACCTCTGCATCGGGCAGGGCAGCGCGTATCATATGTTCCAGTTCACCGGCGCTCATTGGCATGGGGTCACCCTTATCTTGCAGCTATCCTTGCATGAGGGCAGGAAACCAGCCCTCGTTCAAATCATGCAATTGCTTGACTGATATGGTAACTGTATCACCGAATTTCAATTCTGCGCCAGTGGTTGTGCCGATTTTGTGCAGGGGCAGCCCGTCAGCAAGCGCCTCAAACGCCATTGCATTATCGGCAGTGACGGCCAGCACATAACGCGCTTGGTCTTCACCAAACCAGAAGCCGGCATCGCCCTGCGCGGTAATTTCAGCGCCGATAGTGTGCCCGATGGCCATTTCAGCGAGTGCGACAGCCAAACCGCCATCTGAAATATCATGCGCGGCGGCAATAAGTCCTTTGTCTATGGCTTCACGCACCAATGCGCCATGCGCGGCTTCAGCGGCAAGGTTAACCGTTGGCGGCGCAAAAATGCTGTCATTGCCCAATACGTCACGCTGATAAAGCGAGGCGCCCAAATGGCCTGCCGTGTCGCCCAATAGGTAAATCGTTTGCCCCTCCGCCGTGAAGCGATTGCCAATGGCCTTGTCGAGTTGTTTCAGCAGGCCAACGCCGCCAATGGCCGGGGTCGGCAAAATGCCGGTGCCGTTTGTTTCATTGTAAAGCGATACATTGCCCGAAACGACGGGGAAGTCGAGCGCGCGCCCGGCGCCGCCCATGCCCTCAAGGCAGCCGACAAACTGTCCCATAATTTCGGGGCGCTCCGGATTGCCGAAATTCAGGCAATTGGTTATCGCCAGAGGGGTCGCGCCGGTGGCCGAGATATTGCGATAGGCTTCCGCCACCGCCTGTTTGCCGCCCTCTACCGGGTCGGCAAAGCAATAGCGCGGGTTCACGTCGGTTGAGATGGCCAGAGCTTTTTGAGTGCCATGCACGCGCACCAAAGCGGCGTCGCCGCCCGGTCCGGCCAGCGTGTCGCCCATTACCATTGAATCATATTGCTCATATACCCAACGGCGCGAAGCGACCTCAGAGGATGCCATTAGCGCTGTCAGCGCATCGGCCATATCGGGCGCATCAGCGAGCAAAGCCATATCGAAATCAGCGGCTTGCGGGGTCGGCACATGCGGACGGTCATATTCAGGTGCACCATCAGCCAGCGGCGCAAGCGGCATATCGGCAATGGTCTGCCCTTCATGATTGACCACCATGCGGCCCGTATCGGTCAGCTCACCAATCACCGCGAAATCCAGCCCCCAACGGCTGAAAATGGCTTCAGCCTCCGGCTCGCGGCCCGGCTTCAGCACCATCAGCATACGCTCTTGGCTCTCCGACAGCAGCATCTCATAGCCCGTCATATGGGTTTCGCGGCACGGCACTTTATCGAGATTAAGCAGAATACCGACGCCGCCCTTATCGGCCATTTCAACCGAAGAGGAAGTCAGGCCGGCCGCGCCCATATCCTGAATGCCGATAATGGCGTCAGAGGCCATCAGCTCTTGGCAGGCTTCGAGCAGCAGCTTTTCGGTGAACGGGTCACCGACCTGCACCGTTGGACGCTTTTCTTCCGACGCGTCGTCAAACTCAGCCGAGGCCATGGTGGCGCCGTGAATGCCGTCGCGACCGGTTTTGGAACCGACATAGACAACCGGCGAGCCAATGCCCGTGGCGGCGGCATAGAAAATTTTATCGGTACGCGCCACACCGACACACATGGCGTTGACCAGAATATTACCGTTATAGCTGGGGTCGAAATTAATCTCGCCACCAACCGTCGGCACGCCCATGCAATTACCATAGCCGCCAATGCCGGACACGACACCGGCCACCAAGTGACGGGTTTTGGCGTGGTCGGGTTGTCCGAAACGCAGCGCGTTCAGATTGGCAACCGGACGCGCGCCCATGGTGAACACATCGCGCATAATGCCGCCAACACCGGTGGCCGCGCCCTGATAGGGCTCAATAAAAGAGGGGTGATTATGGCTTTCCATTTTGAAAACCGCGGCATCGCCATCGCCAATATCAATCACACCGGCATTTTCGCCGGGCCCTTGAATGACTTGGGGGCCATCGATCGGCAGTTTTTTCAGCCATTTGCGAGAAGATTTATACGAGCAATGCTCCGACCACATGACTGAGAAAACGCCCAATTCAGTGTAGTTCGGAATACGCTCCATATGGTCGCACACCATTTTGAACTCGTCCGGCGTCAGCCCGTGCTCGGCCACCAATGCGTCGGTAATTTCAGTGTCGTTAATATGCCCGCTCATGACAGCGCCTCCACAATGCCGGTAAACATGCGTTTGCCGTCTTCGCCGCCTAATGCGGTTTCAGCGCGACGCTCGGGATGCGGCATCATGCCGACAATGCGTCCGGCTTTATCACAAATACCCGCAATATCGAGACATGCCCCATTGGGGTTGTCGCCCTCGGCATAGGTAAAAGCGATGCGGTCTTCGTCTTGCAATTGTTTCAGTGTGTCGTCATTGGCAAAATAATTGCCCTCATTATGCGCCACCGGCACAATAATCTCTTCACCATCTGCATATTGCGCGGTGAAAGCGGTTTTATTATTGCTGACTTTCAAGCGCGTATTGCGACAGACAAAATTCAGCCCTTTGTTTTGCATCAGCACGCCGGGCAGCAAGCCACACTCGGTTAGCACTTGAAAGCCGTTGCAAATGCCCAGCACAGCCGCGCCCTTCTCAGCCTGCGCCACAACTTCCCGCATAATCGGGCTATTGGCCGCCATAGAGCCGCAGCGTAAATAATCGCCGTAAGAAAACCCGCCGGGCAGAACAATCAAATCGCTTTTAGGCAGGGTCGCATCGCCATGCCACGCCATGAGAGGCGCTGTGCCCATCGCCGCTTCGACACAAACGGCGACATCGCGGTCGCAGTTTGAACCGGGAAAAACAATAACCGATGCTTGCATTGCTTACTCGCTATCAAGGTGGATGTGATAATTCTCGATCACCGTATTGGCGAGTAGCTTCTCGCACATATCGGTCAGCGCCGCTTCGGCCTTCGCCGGATCACGCTCGCTTAAATTGACTTCAACCAACTTGCCCTGACGCACCTCGTCAACGCCATCAAAGCCAAGCTGACCCAGCGCGTTTTCAATCGCCTTGCCTTGGGGGTCCAGCACGCCGTTTTTGAGGGTAATGTGAATAGTCGCTTTCATCTGATTTCCTAATTATCCTTAATGTCGCTTGCCAGGCCGAGGCGTTCCGCCACTTGCTGATAAGCATCTACCATGCCGCCCAAATTTTGCCGGAAGCGGTCTTTATCCATCTTCTCATTCGATTCAATATCCCATAGTCGACAGCTATCAGGGCTAATCTCATCGGCGAGAATAATCTTTTGTCCCATGTCATCAGCCACGCGGCCAAATTCTAATTTGAAATCAACCAATCTGATGCCGACTTTCTCAAATATCTCAACCATGCAGTCATTGATTTTTCTGGCCAGCGTCACAATTTCGGCAAGTTCATCGGCGCTGCACCAGCCGAACACCGCAATATGGTCCTCTGAAATCAACGGGTCACCCAGCGCATCGTCTTTATAATAAAACTCGACCAGTGGACGCGGCAGGGTCTCGCCCTCGTTCAGGCCGAGGCGTTTCACCAAAGAACCGGCGGCAACATTGCGCATCACCACTTCCAGCGGGATAATTTCGGCTTGGCGCACAAGCTGCTCACGCGGGCTCAATGTTTCAATGAAATGCGTCGGCACGCCGGATGCTTCCAACCGGCTGAAAATATATTCGGAGATGCGAAGATTAAGCACACCCTTGCCGGCCATAATTTCATGCTTTTCAGCATTAAAGGCCGTGGTGTCGTCTTTGAAATATTGAATGAGCGTGCCGGGTTCAGGCCCTTCAAACAGAACTTTGGCCTTACCCTCATAAATTTGACGCCCTTTCGGCGTATCGTGTGACATATCGTGCGACATAATTTGTCTCCGTCAGATGACCGCTAAACTAATCAATGCGAATGATTCGAGCAATTATTGCGCCCCGAAAACGCGGTCAAAAACCGTATCGACATGTTTGAAGTGATAGGCCAAATCAAACAATTCTTCCAATGCGCCATCGCTCAAAATCACGTCCTCATCGGCCTTCAGCAAATCGAGGAATTGTCCTTCGCCGCGCCACACCGGCATCGCATTACGTTGCACCAAACGATAAGCGTCTTCGCGGCTGACACCGGCTTGGGTCAACGCCAACAGCACGCGTTGCGAATGCACCAAACCGCCCAGCTTGTCGAGATTGGCTTGCATACGCTCGGGATAGACCAGCAGGTTCTCCACCACATTGGTCAGACGCACCAGAGCAAAATCCAGCGTGATGGTTGCATCGGGGCCAATCATGCGCTCAACCGATGAGTGCGAAATATCGCGCTCATGCCAAAGCGCGACATTCTCCATGGCCGGCACTGACATGCCACGCACCAAACGCGCCAAACCGGTCAAGTTTTCGGTCAAAATAGGATTGCGCTTATGCGGCATAGCGGAAGAGCCTTTTTGGCCTTCGGAAAAATATTCTTCCGCTTCCAGAACCTCAGTGCGTTGCAAATGGCGCACTTCGACAGCGAGGCGTTCCATGCTGGAGGCAATAACGCCCAAAGTAGCAAAGAACATGGCATGGCGGTCACGCGGAATGACTTGTGTCGAAACCGGCTCGACCTCAAGACCCATCGCATCAGCAACATGTTCTTCAACCGATGGGTCGATATTGGCAAATGTGCCGACCGCGCCCGAAATGGCGCAAGTGGCAATTTCTTTGCGCGCCGCGATAAGGCGGTCACGGCAGCGGTCAAATTCGGCATAGGCTTGCGCCAGTTTCAGGCCGAAAGTTGTCGGCTCAGCATGAATGCCGTGGCTGCGGCCAATCGTGGCCGTCATTTTGTGCTCTAAGGCCCGCTTTTTAATGGCGGCCAGTAACCCGTCCAAATCTGCCAGTAGGATATCGCTGGCGCGCACAAGCTGCACATTGAAACATGTATCCAGAACGTCAGATGACGTCATGCCCTGGTGCACAAACCGTGCTTCCGGCCCAACATGTTCCGACAGGCTGGTCAGAAAAGCGATAACGTCATGTTTAACTTCGCGCTCAATCTCATCAATCCGGTCAACGTCAAAGCCGCCTCTTTCGCGCACGGCTTTGGCGGCTTCCGCCGGCACAATGCCCAATTTCACCATTGCGTCCATAGCGTGGGTTTCAATTTCCAACCAAATGGAAAAACGGCTTTCGGCCTCCCATAGGGCGGTCATATCGGGGCGGGCATAACGTGGAATCATGAGTACTCTCCTTATGGTCTCGACTTACCAGAGTCGGGCGAGGCAATAAAGGCGAGCAGGCCATTTAAGTGTGTGTAGCCTTATAAAAACCGATCGGAAAAGATACTCACAACAAGCCTTGCGATTTGAAGCTCAATACGTGACCCCGCGCAACGATGAGATGGTCGTGCAGCGCAATGTTGAAGCTCTTGGCGAGGTCGCGCAGCTTATAGGTCATTTCAATATCAGCCTTAGAAGGCGACGGGTCACCGCTCGGGTGATTATGCGCAATAATCAGCGCAGTGGCATTTAAGGCCAAAGCGCGTTTTAAAACCTCACGTGTGTAAACCGGCGTGTGGTCAACAGTGCCGCGCCCCATCACCTCATCAGCAATGATACGGTTTTGCTTGTCGAGAAACAGCACGTGAAATTCCTCGACTTTATTCTCAGCCATTTTTGTCCGGCAATAAATAACCAAATCATCCCAACTGGCCAGCAAATCACCCTTCAGTATTTTTGACTGGCCGAGGCGTAAGGCGGCTGCCTGAATGGTCAGAAATTCATGCACCACGCGCGGCGTGATATTGTCGAATTTAACCAACTCATCAGGCGGTGCGGACAAGACAGCTGAAATATCCCCGAAATGGGTAATCAGCTCGCGCGCTATCTCTTTGACATCGCGGCGCGGAATGGCGCGAAACAAAACCAGTTCCAGCAATTCATGGTCGGCGACAGATTTCGGCCCGGCCAACTGCAATCGCTTGCGCAATCTGTCGCGGTGGCCTTCTCTTGGGTCTTTCTTTTTCTTGGCAGGTATCGGTTTTTGTTGTTTTTCCTGCAACAGCTCGGCCTCCTCAGCCTGACGGGTTTTTGTGTGGCGTCTCGTGACCGTTCAATGATTTGGTAAAAATCTCACAACCATCAGCCGTAATGCCGACGGAATGTTCAAATTGAGCCGACAGGGTGCGGTCGCGGGTAACGGCTGTCCAGCCGTCACCGAGAATTTTAACCGCCGGTTTACCAAGATTGAGCATAGGCTCAATGGTGAAGAACATGCCCTCGCGTAAGGTCAGGCCTTCGCCCTGGCGGCCATAATGTAGAATATTCGGCGTATCGTGAAAAATGCGCCCCAGCCCGTGCCCACAAAAATCACGCACCACGGCAAGGCGTTGCACTTCGGCATAAGATTGAATGGCATGGCCGATATCGCCCAGCGTTGCCCCCGGGCGCGCCGCCTCAATGCCCTGCATCATCGCCTCATAAGTTACGTTCATCAGCTTTTGCGCTTTCACTGAGGTTTTGCCCAGCGCATACATGCGGCTGTGGTCGCCATGCCAGCCCTTATGATACAGCGTGACATCGACATTCATAACATCGCCATCGCGCAGCATTTTATCGCTCGGAATACCGTGGCACACGACATGGTTAATCGAGGTGCAGATGGATTTGGTGAAGCCGCGATAATTCAACGGGGCGGGAACCGCGCCGAGGTCGCGAATGATTTCAACCGCTTTGTCATCGAGAAATTGGGTGGTCACGCCGGGCGCTACAAATTCGCCCAATAGGTCGAGTGTCTGCGCGGCCATGCGGCCAACCGTGCGCATGCCTTCAAAATCCGCCTCAGTGTGGATTTTAATTTGGCCCGTATTTTTTAACGGCGCATGGCTGGCATCAATAAAGTTCATTATTCTTCCCCGACCCGTTCATTACCACCCCATTAGCACATTGGCCGGCTTTCTGTCGATAAGCGGGGTTTTCACAACAGCGCTTGTCTTATCGCCTGCTAAGTCTACATTGCGGCGCAGAAGGATTATTTCAATGACAGAAACCAAACAAATCACCGCCGCCATGCTGATTATCGGCAATGAAGTGCTGTCGGGGCGCACGCAGGATAAAAACCTCGCCTTTGTCGGCAGCGCGCTGGGCGAGATTGGCATTGATATGAAAGAAGTGCGTATTGTGCCCGATGAAGAAGCTGAGATTGTCGGCGCGGTAAATGCTTTGCGCGAAAAATATAGCTATGTGTTTACCTCGGGCGGTATCGGCCCGACACATGACGACATCACGGCAGACTGCATTGCCGCGGCGTTTGGCGTGAAACTGGAAATGCATCCGCTGGCAACACAACTTTTGGAAGCGCATTACGAAGCGCAAGGTATTGAGTTTAACGCGGCGCGCGCACGCATGGCGCGCATTCCGGAGGGCGCGAGCCTGATTGACAATCCGGTATCGACCGCGCCCGGCTTTCGCATCGGTAATGTTCATGTGATGGCCGGCGTGCCGAAAATCATGCAAGCCATGATGGAAAATATTTTGCCGACGCTTGAGGGCGGCGAGAAGTTGTCCTCGGTTACCATTACGGCGCAAGTGCCGGAGGGTTCGATTGCTTCGGCTATGGAGAAGCTGCAAGGCGACCACCCTGACGTAAATATCGGGCTGTATCCGTTTTACGGCGCCGACGGGGCAGGGGTCAGCGTTGTGGCGCGCGGGCGCGACCTTGATGCGCTGGCTGCGGTGGAAGCGGCGGTCAAAAAGCAATTTGCCGATATGGGTATGCCGCTCATTCAGCGTCCGCCACCGGCTGAATTCCTCAAAGGCTAAACGCAAAGAACCAAACCTAACAAAAATTTTAATTTTAATTTGCTGTGAAACTGCGCAATGTGGGTTCACCAATTAGGGAGGTTCTTATGAAGAAAACTGTTTCTGCTCTGGCCGTAGCCGCCATGTTCGCTCTGCCGAATGCTGCTGTTGCCTTGAACTCAAGCTTTGACGCGATGTCACAATCCGGCAACCATAAATTCTATGTGTGGTGCACCGGTAAAGACGATTACACAGCCACTCAGTCGGGCGACAATGCAAAAGCTGCGCAAGCCGCTGTTGCCGCCAAAGCCGGCAGCAAATGCTGGCCTGTATGGCAAGGCCTTGACAACTAGGCTGGACATTTAGGGTTTATACCCTATTTCCTTGAACGGCGGTCCTCTGGGCCGCCGTTTTTTATGCTGCCGGCGGCGGCGCAACCAAAGAGGCGGAAATGAAAATGACGGCATTAGCGGGGCTCGCAGTAGTTTTTGGATTGGGCCTATTGCTGTCGGCATGCAGCAGCAATGTCGGTCGGCCCTTAGGGGGCGACGCGCCTTACCATCACCTCGAAAACGGATTTCGTAATCCGCCCAATAGCCCGAAGCGGACCATTCCGTTTGCCCGTCGCATGAAGTTTTTCAGCCAAGCCGTATGGCGCAATGCGGTGAGCAAAGCGCCGAATATTCCGACCGATCACGCGATTAGTAGCGATGCCGCGAAAGCCCAATTGGCCGCTATGGGTGACACAGACTTTGTGAGTTGGATTGGCCATGCAACATTTTTGGTGCGCCTTGATGGCGTCAATGTTTTGACTGATCCGGTGTTTTCGCGCCGCGCCAGCCCGATGTCTTTCGCCGGGCCGGCCCGACTTTTGCCGCCGGGTCTGCGGATGGAAGATTTGCCACCGATTGATGTGGTTGTTATCAGCCATGCGCATTATGACCATCTCGACACGGCGACGCTGGATAAGCTGCCCAATAAGAGCCGCATCACCGCGATTGTGCCGTTGGGCTTGGGTAAATATTTCAAAGGCTATAGCGATGTGCGCGAGGTTGATTGGTATGATGAGGTCACGCTGCCATCATCAAATGGTGGCTTTAAGTTGACCGCTTATCCGGCCGTGCATTGGTCGAACCGCTCTTTGTTCGACATTAACCGCACACTTTGGATGTCATATGGTTTTTCCGCTGGCGGGCGCTCGGTTTATCATACCGGTGATACTGAAACCCACCCCAGCCTGTTTGCCGATATTGGTAAGCACATGGCCGATAATCATGGCGGCTGCGATTTGGGGCTGATGAGTGTCGGAGCCTACGCGCCGCGCGACTTCATGCGCGGGGCGCATATGGACCCTGAAGGCGGTGTCGATATGGGGCGCGATGTCGGCTGTAAGCGCATGGTGCCGATGCATTGGGGCACGTTTATTTTGTCATTCGAGCCGTTTGATGAACCGCGCCAACGCTTCGTGCAGGCGGCGGGCAATCAAGCGCTGGTGATGAAAATCGGCGAAAGCGTGACGATGCAGGATATTTCCCGCTGACGCGGCAAAAAATCATGGTATAGAAGCGCTCTCCGGCGCGGCCTCGTGGTGGAATTGGTAGACACAGCAGACTTAAAATCTGCGGCTCGATTAGAGCGTGACGGTTCGAGTCCGTCCGAGGCCACCACCCTTATTCAGAATACAAAACGCGGTTCAGGAACTGGCGGATATCGCCGGCGGTTTTTTCGGGCATTTCTTCATGCGCCAAATGGCCGGCTTGCGGGTAAAGCTTGAGCAGGCTGCCGATGATTTGCGTGTTCATCTCAATGCCATATTCCGGGTTAATGACCGTGTCTTGTGAGCCCCAAAGCAGTAAAGTCGTTGGGTTGACGGCGCGCAATATGGGTTCCAATGGCGGCTCAAGATGGCGCTCCGAATAACGCTTAATCGCGGCATCGCGCGAGCCCGCCATGCGGAGCAATTTCCAATAGCGCGTGACCATCTCATCAGTAACGAAATTATCGGGGTCACCGACCTGTCCTTTCAACGTGCTGGCGAGCAAGAATTTCGGCGTGAAATAACGCAGCAAGCTGAGGCCGATGCCGGAACGGGTGAGCGTATATGCACCGCCCGCACTGTCGCCCTCATCGCGTTGCATACCGCTCGAGGCCACCAGCACCAGCGCCGCAACTTCGCGCGGATGCAAAAGGGCATAGCGCAGGGCAACGCCGCCACCGGCTGAATGACCGACCAAAGTCACCGCATCAAAATCGTAAAGCTCGATAACCTCGCGGGTGAAATTGGCCATGGCGATATTGCTGTAATCTTCTTGCGGGGTCGCGCCGGTCAGCCCGTGACCGGGCAGGTCGAAGCTGATCAGCCGATACTCATTTTTCAGTTCGCCAACCAGCTTCTCCCAATTATGCAAAGAGCCATTGGCCCCATGCAGCAAAATCAGCGGCGGTTTGCTTTTATCGCCTTCATCGCGAATATGCACCTCCGCGCCCGAAGGCAGGAAGTAGAAGAATGATTTCTCATTCGCGTATTCATCGATCAGTTCTTGTTTGGTGAGGTCGGTCGCAATCATCAGGCTGGAAAACAATAACAACACGACAAGCAAGCCAATAGCGACCAACACCGCATAACCAAAACTTTGCAGCAGTTTCCCCATAGACTTTAGATTGCTTGTGTTCGAGACACATCGCAAGAAATTTCGACTTTATCGGGGGCTATTCAGACCGGTTTTTTGAAGCGGAAGCGGGTCGAGCAATAGGGGCAAATAATTTCGTCTTCGCTGCCCATATCGAGAAATATATGGGGGTGGTCATAAGGCGGTTCAGCGCCAATGCACTCAAACTCTTTCACACCTACAAAAACTTCCGAAGCGCCGTCATCATTGCTGATTTTGGGGATCGCTGCTTGCGCCATGATTTACCTCTTGTGACTCGCCGCGTTTATAAACCGTTGCCGAGGGCAGCGCAAGAAATCAGCAGCAGCCACATCCGCCAAGGGCAGCATCACCGTTTTCGTGGCCGCCTTCGCCGTGCCATGCTTGCGCGATAGATTTGGCCGAGAATTCGGCTGTTTCGGCAAAATCATCTTTTGCCTGCTGCATTAAGGCCTTGTCGGTCAGCACGTCGATTGCCGTCATGGCTAGCGATTTCGCGCCATCGACAACCGCTTTGTCGCCTTTTTCCGAACCGGCCCATTTGGCAAATTCAGGATTATGGATAACGACACTTGGCGGCGCGACGGCAATCATCGGATGAATGGACGGCACGCGATGGCTGATATTGCCCATATCGGTTGAGCCGGCACCGCTGTTCGGCATTTTTTCCAGCGGGAAGAAGTCGCGACCCAGGCTCTCGGCATTTTGCTTATAGCGTTCGGCAATCGCCCAGCTTTCTTTAATCTCCAGATAATCGCCCAACGCCCAATCAATCTGCACGTCGCAGCCTGCGGCCAGCGCACCGGCTTCAAAGCAATTTTTCACACGTTGCTTCAACTCGGCCAGCGCCAACCCGTTTTCGGCGCGCACGTAAAAAGTGCCAACCGCATGGTCAGGCACAATATTGGGGGCAAGACCGGCTTCGTTGAAAATGCCGTGAATGCGCTCACTTTGCTTTATGTGTTGGCGCAGTTGCGCGATGGACTGATACGCCGTCACCAGCGCGTCCAACGCATTAACGCCCGCGAAAGGCATGGCCGAAGCGTGGGCCGCCTTACCGGTATAGGTGACACGCACCTCATTGACCGCAAGGCTTGGCATGGTGATGAGGTCGATACCGGCCGGGTGCACCATCATGGCGGCATCAAGCGCGTCAAACGCGCCCTGACGGGCCATCAGCTCTTTGCCATTGCCGCTTTCCTCAGCAGGCGTGCCGAGATAGCGCACCTTGCCCGGCAAATTGCCGTTCAGCTTGGCAAGCGCCAAAGACGCGCCGAGGCCGGTAGTGGCGATGATGTTGTGGCCACAAGCATGGCCGATACCGGGCAGGGCGTCATATTCGGATAGAATGCCGACTTCCGTGTCGCCTGCGCCAAAAGAAGAAATAAATGCCGTGTCCAAACCGCATGCGTGCCGTTCGACTGAAAGTCCGGCGGCTTCCACCTTATCGGTCAGCAGGCCGTGGGCGAATTTTTCTTCAAAGGCGACTTCCGGCTTGGCGTGGATAGCGCGGCTGGCCTCGACCAGTTCACCGGCCATGTCGTCAATAATATCGCAAACCTTGTTTTTCAGTTCGGCACTCATATTAGGCTCCTTTTTCGCCCTAATCTGTCCTTTATTCGTCTAGCCGATTTTAAACGGCATGCCCAGCAGCATTCCGGCGTCGACGACCAGCAACTGACCGGTCACATGGGCGCTGCTGCGGCCGGCAAAAAATAAAATCGGCCCCGTCGTGTCCTGTGGGCTGCCGGCCCGTCCCATCGGTGTGCTCTGGCGTTGGCCTTCGGCGATTTGATCAAACACTTCATCGCCAAACGCATTGCGGAACCAATCGGTACCGACAAAGCCGGGGCAGACCGCATTAACGCGAATGTTTTCCGGCCCCAATGAGCGCGCCAATGCCATTGTCATAGAGTTAAGGGCGCCTTTTGAGGCGACATAAGCCAATGAAGACCCAATGCCGCGCACACCGGCGATTGATGAAATATTGACGATGGATGGGGCATCGGTTTTCGCCAGATGCGGTCGCGCATGTTTAATCATTTGATACGGGCCGATGAGATTGAGCGCATAAATTTGTTCAAAATCTGCCGCATCCAGACCTTCCAAATCATCATGGTTCATGAATTTTGTGGTGCCTGCATTATTCACCAGAATATCGAGCCGACCCCATTTATCCATGGCGGCCTCAACCAGTGTCTTGCCGCTTGCATCGTCGGAGACATCGGCTTGCACGGCGATGGCCTCGCCACCTGCAGCTTCGCAAGCGGCAACAACTTTTTCAGCCGCGTCCGCATTTTTTGAATAATTGATGACGACTTTGCCGCCGCCTTCAGCAATTCCAATGGCTGCTGATTGTCCAATGCCGGCTGATGAGCCGGTGACAATGGCGACTTGATCTGAAAAATTCATAATTGGCTCCTTGATGCGTTATTAGCGACCCTTGAATTCCGGTTTGCGCTTTTCCATAAACGCGCGCCGACCTTCTTCATAATCAGCACTGGCCAGACAATCTGCAAGCCGTTTTTTAACCTCGTCTGCGTCGGCTTGCGGGTTGTTGAGCACGAATTTGCTGGCTTGCAAACTCATCGGCGCATTGGCCGAAACCTGATTTACGAGCATGGCTAGCGTGGCGTCGAAATCCGTCGCCTCCGCCGATAAACTGATAAGGCCATTATTCAGCGCGTCAGGCACATTTAGGGTGGCGGCGGTGAAAATAATGCGCTTCGCCTCGGACACCCCGACCAGCCGTGCCAGTTGATGCGTGGCATTGGCCGGATAAGCCAGCCCCAATTTACCGGCCGGAATACCAAAGCGGCTATCCTTGCGCGCCAGACGTAAATCGCAGGCCGCGGCAATGCCCAACCCGCCGCCAATGCAATAGCCTTCAATGGCGGCCAGTGTGGGTATCGGACAATCGGCAATGGCGTCAAAAGCGGCAATGGTGGCGCGGTCGAAATCAGTGCCGCCATTTTCCGTATGGGGGCCACCGCTGAGGACTTGTTCAAACTGGGCAATATCAGCGCCCGCAACAAACGCCTTGCCGCCAACCCCGCGCAGGATAATCAGGCGCATATCCGGCGTCTTGGCAAGTGTCTGCATCAGGGGCGCAATAGCCTGCCACCCCTCAAGGTCGATGACATTATGTTTCTCCGGCAGGTTGAAGCGCACATGCCCGATAATGCCATTGGCGGTGGTTTCCAGTCCGGCAATCAGCCGCGCCGCGCCGCTGTCCAAGCTTTGCGTGTTGGGGGGTAAAATGTCGCTCATTAAATCCTCAATTCTCTTCGGCCATATTGTCGGCAAAAAAAGCCATCAGGTCGGGAAACGCCTTGCCGTCTTGTAGCATGAAAAAATGCCCGCCTTCATAAAGCGTCAGCCGCGCATCAGGCAGTTTTGACTGCATGGCTTGCATGATTTCGGGTTTGGCGATGCCGTCATATTTGCCGCCGCCCAAAAATACCGGACAGGTGATGTGCTCAAGCCTGTCCCAGCAATCATGTTGCGCGCGCGCCGCCATTTGACCGGCACGGCCCTGTGAAAAACGCGGCTCATTTTCAAAAGCTGACATATCAAGGCGCTGGCGCGCCGCTTCAAGCGCATCAGCCGCACCGGCATTGGTGGCCATCCATGCATCGTCTATGCGGCTATCGTTTAGTCTCATACCGGCAATAAGGCGCGCGTCACCGCTCAGTTTTTCAAGTTCTTGCAGCGGGTAAGAGGCCCCTCCGGCCCCGCCCGGGGCCGTGCACCAAAGCGCCAGCTTCGACACATATGCGCCATGTCGAAGGCTTAATTCTTGCGCCACCATGCCGCCAAAGCTGATGCCCAACACCATGGCGCTCTCAATTTCCAGCGCGTCCATAACCGCAGCCGCGTCGTCGGCATAATCTTGCATGGTGTAGCCGGTCTCAGGCTTGTCGGTTTGGCCAAGCCCGCGTTGGTCATAAGCAGTGACATGAAAATGCGAGGTCAGCGGGCTATCCATAATATTGGGTTTCTTGCGCAGGTCGGCGCCCGTGCCGTTAATCACCAGCACATTATCGCCGCTGCCTGCTTGCTCGACGTAAAAATTCAGCCTGTCTGTCTTGAGAAATTGCATAAAAAGACTTGTGAAACGTTGCTTGCCAGAGAATCCGCCAAAATGGTAGCTTGAAGTGCATTGAGGCGAAAGCCAAAACGGAAGTGAATATGATGGAAACGGCAGAAAAACTTGCGACAATCGATCCGGTATGGTCGCAAATTCGCGATGAAGCGATTCAAATGGCTACAAATGAGCCCGGCATGTCGGGTTTTTTGCACGCTACCATTTTGAATTTTGACCGGTTGGAATTGGCACTTGCTTCGCATTTATCGGAAAAACTGGCCAATTCAGAAATGGGTGCGCGCAGCCTGTGCGAAGTTTTTGAAGAAGCCTTCACCGATAATAAAGCGATTAGCGAGGCGATACGCGCAGATATTGTGGCGCATTTTGACCGCGACCCGGCCTGCCGTTTATATTTGGATCCGGTGCTTTATTTCAAAGGCTTTTTGGCCGTGCAGACTTATCGGGCGGCAAATTGGTTGATTACCAATAATCGTCGGGGCATGGCGCTGTATTTGCAAAACCGTGCCTCGGAAATTTTTCAGGCCGATATTCACCCCGCCGCGCAAATCGGCAAGGGCGTGTTTGTCGACCATGCCACCGGTGTGGTGATCGGCGAAACCGCTGTGGTTGGCGATGATGTGTCCATGCTGCACGATGTGACGCTGGGCGGCAGTGGTAAAGAGGGGGGCGACCGTCACCCGAAAATAGGTAATGGTGTGTTGATATCCGTCGGCGCGAAAGTGCTAGGCAATATCCGCGTGGGCGATTGCGCCAAAATCGGCGGCGGTTCGGTGGTGTTGACCGATGTGCCTGCCTACACAACGGCGGTCGGTGTGCCTGCCAAAATTGTCGGTAAGGTGACCTCGCCGGAGCCGTCGCGCCAAATGGACCATTCGGTCGGTGAAGGCGGCGACGCGATATAACAAAATCTAAAAGTCAAAAGGGGGATTTTGACATGGCGAGATTAAAGGGAAAAACCGCATTTGTATCGGGCGGCGCAAAAGGGCTGGGCGCTGAAATGGCGCGCGCCATGCATGAAGAAGGGGCCAATGTCATGGTCACTGATGTGCTTGAAGAAGAGGGCATTAAGCTGGCCGACGCGCATGAAAACATACAGTTTATGACCCATGATGTGACCGATGAGGCGCAGTGGCAGGCGGCGATTGACGCGACGGTGAAAACTTTTGGCGGCCTAAATGTGCTGGTCAATAATGCCGGCATTGCGCATGACTCGACCCCGCTTGAGGAAACAACATTGGCGCAATGGCGTCATGTCACGGCAATTGACCTTGATGGGGTTTTTCTGGGTGCCAAATATGGTGTCCGCGCCATGAAAGAAAACGGTGGCAGCATTATCAATGTGTCGTCGATTTACGGTATTGTCGGTTCGGCGGCGCAAGCGCCTTATCATGCCGCTAAGGGTGGGGTGCGCTTGCTCACCAAAGCGATGGCGGTTGAGATGGGCAGTCTTGGATATAAAATCCGCGTCAACTCAATTCACCCGGGCTTTGTCGGCACGGATATTTTGCGCGACGGCATTAAGCGCGCCGTTGAAATGGGCGCAATGGATGGCGAGAACGAAGCGATTGAGACGCTGACCATGGGCACGCCGGCCGGGCGTTTGGGCGTGCCGCGCGACATTGCCAATGGCATTGTATTTTTGGCATCTGATGAATCTGAATGGATGACAGGTGCCGAGCTGGTTATTGACGGCGGTTTCACAGCCCAGTAGTTTGCAGCAGTTATTTTCGGAGGTATTCCATGAGCAATGATGAAATCATTCGCGTGCAAACATATTTGCGGCTGAAGTTTCAAAACGATATGCTGACGCTAAAGCGCGGCGCGAAAGACGACATGATCGAAGTGTTCATGGAAGATGAGTTCATCGGCACGTTGTTCCGTGATGATGAAGAGGGCGAAATATCCTACGCTTTTAACATGGCGATTTTGGAATTCGATTTACCGACCCTTTAGAGGTCGACGTTTTCGGATTTCGGTTTGCGCCTAATTTTGGCGACGCGCTGCGGCACGAAAACCGCGTATCTTTTCACGAATGTCGCGGTCAATGGTTTCCCATTGCCTTAGATGAACGCGCTTAAATACATAGCTGACCTGCGCCGAATTACCGAGATTGAAACGGCTTTCACATGTCGGGTTATCATGGCTGGTGAGGTCGCAAATAAATAGCGGCGGGCGCTGGCGTTCTGCTGCGCTGCCGGTTTTCAACCCGCGAAAAATTTGCTTGCCGGCATAGGGCGAGTCCGAGCGAAAGTTGAAGCTTTGCAGCCCCACATCACTCACTTGACCGGAACCGGCAATATAAGGCTGATAAATCGCTTTGAAGATGCGCTCTTCCGGCAATCCGCTGGTCGCGGCGCGAATGTTTATGGTCAGTAAAACTGAGGCAATGCCGGTGTCAAGAAACCCATCTGCGCGGTCATCGCGCCACGGCGTCAGACTTGGCAGCAGCGCATGCAGGCTGGCATGGTCGAGCGTGCCGCCGCGCCGCGAGCGGCCATTGCGCGTATAATGCGCAGGCACGGAAAACAATGTGCCGCCTATTTCAATGCGCACCCGCCCGGCATCACCGGTCGGCGCATAGGCAAGGCCTTGCAGGTCACGAATGCCCGGCCCGAAATAGAACAGATAAAAAAGAAAGCCGCTGACAATAAAGCTGCCGAGCATAATTGCCGGAAGTGCCCATATGGGCCATTCATGTTCGGGCACTGCCCGCGACAATAAGCGCTTAATCATGGTTTCCTCTTTCACAGCTTGAAAACTGTGTTTACCATGAGATTTCAAAAGGTAATAGCTCCAATGGGAGGGATTTATGACCGTTTATGCATTGGGTGACCGCGCCCCTGAATTTCCTGCCAGCGGCAATTATTGGATTGCGCCGGACGCGCAAGTTATGGGCGCCATTATCCTCGAGGAGAATGCCAGCATTTGGTTCGGTGCTGTGCTGCGCGGCGATAATGAGCCGATTACCATTGGCGTGAATTCTAATGTGCAAGACGGCACGGTCATGCATACGGATATTGGCTTTCCGCTAACGTTGGGGAATAATGTGACGGTGGGTCACCAAGCTATGCTGCATGGCTGCTCGGTAGGCGATAATTCGCTTGTCGGTATTGGCGCGACCATTTTGAATGGCGCTAAAATAGGTAGAAACTGCCTCATCGGCGCGCATGCGCTGGTTGGGGAGGGAAAAGAAATACCTGATAATTCTATGGTGCTGGGCATGCCCGGTAAAATCGTCCGTGAATTGGATGGGATGAATGAGAAAATAATGATTGCCTCGGCTGAACATTATGTCGAGAACTGGAAGCGCTATAAGCGGGATTTAAAAAAGGTCGGATGAATGATTGAAGCAGTTGATTACATTATTGTAGGCGCAGGCAGTGCCGGTTGCGTGTTGGCAGCGCGTTTGAGCGAAGACGAGAACAAGTCTGTTTTGTTGCTGGAAGCAGGCGGTAAGGATAAGAACCTGTTCATTCATATGCCGGCCGGTTATTCGCAGCTTGTGCCAGAGCGCAATGACCAGAATTATGGTTTTGAAACCGAGGCTGAACCGAATTTGGAAGGGCGGCAAATGTATTGGCCGCGGGGTCGCGGTTGGGGCGGCTCATCTTCCATCAATGCAATGGTTTATACGCGCGGCAATGCCTATGACTATGACCATTGGAGCCAGCTTGGGAATACCGGTTGGTCTTATGAAAGCGTGTTGCCCTATTTCAAACGCGCTGAAGATTTTTCCGGCGAAGGCGATGACGATTATCACGGCACAGGCGGGCCGCTGAGTGTGCAGAAATCAAGTCGCAAGAATGACGAATTGCTTGATGTTTTCGTCGCGGCCGGTCAGCAGGCGGGTATTCCTTTCACCAAAGATTTTAACGGTAAGAGCCAAGAGGGTGTGTCGCGCTATGAGCATACCATGCGCGGGTCGAAGCGTTGTAGTGCGGCGCGCGGTTATCTGCACCCGTCGTTGAGCCGCAAAAACCTTCATACCGAAACCGATGTGACGGTTGACCGTGTTGCGTTTGATGGCAAAAAAGCCACCGGCGTGTCGTTTGAAAAAAACGGCAAGACCTATCTGGTGCGCGCCAATAAGGAAGTCATTTTGTCAGCCGGTGCGATTAACTCGCCGCAAATTTTGCTGCGCAGTGGCGTTGGGCCTGCTGATGAGATTAAGCCGCATGGCCTTGAAATGGTGCACGAGTTGCCGGGTGTCGGGCAGAACTTGCAAGACCATTTGGGTGTTGTCAGCCAGTTCGAATGCGTCCAGCCGGTAACCCTGCACCGCTCTGCCGTATGGTGGCGCACGCAGTTGGCGGGTATCCAGTATTTGCTGTTCGGCAAGGGCGACGCATCATTTCCGCCAACCGCTGCCGGTGCTTTCTTTAAATCGAGTGCTGAGAAAGCGGTTTGCGATATGCAAATCCACTATGTCTCCGTCGCCGTGCCCGATGTGCATGGGCGCGCTGATATACCGACCTCGCATGGCTTCTCGTCAATTGTGTATGGTTGCCGCCCGGAGAGCCGCGGTCATCTTGGTCTGAAAACAGCCAATCCTGACGATGCACCGGCGATTTTCCCAAATTATTTGTCGGCCGAGCAAGACATTGTTGATATTCGCAATGGCTTCCGCATCACGCGCGATATTTTTCTGCAAAAAGCTTTCGACCCATATCGCGGGGAGCAAATGAAACCGTCGGCTGATGTAAATATCGATAATGATGATGAGTTAGACGGTTGGATTCGGGCCACAGGCGAGACGCTATATCATCCGGTCGGCACCTGCAAAATGGGCAGCGACCCGATGGCGGTAACCAATGAGCATGGTCAAGTGCACGGGCTGGACAGCTTGCGCGTTATTGACGCCTCATTGATGCCGACGCTGATTAGCGGCAACACCAATGCGCCGACAATTATGATGGCCGAGAAAATCTCTGACCATATTCGCGGGCGCAGCTTCCTCGCGCCGCAGCAAATTGCTGCTGAATAGGAGGGGACATGACCGCGTCAGACGTTAAATTTGAATTCTTTTACGATATTTCCAGCCCGTGGACCTATTTGGCTTTTACCCGGGTTGAAGATGTGGCGGCGCGTTGCGGCGTCGAGATTGACTTCAAGCCGATTTTGGTCGGCGGTGTCTTTAACGCGGTGAATGAGACCGTATATGAGGCGCGCTCTAATCCGCATCCGGTAAAAGGGCGCTATTACGTCAAAGACCTGCGCGACTGGGCCAAGTTTTGTAACGTTACCATTGGCCAGCCGTCGGTGTTCCCATTGCCTGCAGCAGGCATTATGCGCGCAGCATTGCTGGCGCAAGACGCGGGCAAGCTGGTTGCGTTTTCCAAGGCGGCTTTCCATGCTTATTGGGGCGCGTTGAAAGACATCAGCCAGCCCGAAGAAATTGCCGCGCTGTGCGACACGGTCGGCATGGATGCCGCCGCGGTGGCCGAAGCCATGCAAACTGATGAAGTAAAAGCCCGACTGCGCGATAATACGCAAGAGCTGATCGAGCGCGGTGGCTTCGGTTCACCGACCATGTTCGTCAATGAGACGGATATGTATTTCGGCAATGACCGCTTTGAGTTGGTTGAAGCCGCCCTCAAAGAACAATCTCAAGCGGCGGGATAATTTGCCGTGAGTGACCCCGCACCAAAGGAAAAACAACCGATTTTGCGCGCGCCACCCGTGGTGCTGGTATTGTTAGCTGTCCTGATCGCATTTCACTTATTGTCGGTGTTTGGCGGCAATGCCATGCGCATTGAATTGATTGTTGCGCTGGGGCTGTTTCCGGCGCGCTTTTTTGCCGAAGGGCTGGGTGGCTTGCCCGGCACTTGGGTGCAGGGTGTTGTAACCCTGTTCAGCCATTCGATGCTGCATGGCGGCTGGACGCATTTGATTTTGAACGCGGTGTGGCTGCTGGCTTTTGGCGCGCCGGTCGCGCGGCGTCTCGGGCCACGCAAATTCCTGTTTCTCTATATGGTCTGCATCATGTTTGGCGGGCTTGGGCAAATTCTCATTACCGATTATAGCGGCTATCTTATTCCGATTATCGGCGCGTCGGGCGGTGTTGCCGGTCTTATGGGCGCGGCTTCGCGCTTCGCCTTTTCTGATGTGCGGTGGCTGAACCCCAATGAACACGGCCCCGATAGCGAACAGGCGCGCCGCCGATTATTACGCCTCAGCGAAGTGCCACGCCGCCGACCGGTTATGATTTTCATCGCCGTTTGGCTGATTATGAATTTGAGTTTTGGTTTGCTTGGCCCTTATGGGCTGGCCGACCCGGGCGGGGCGGCGGTCAATGTCGCTTGGGTCGCGCATTTGGGAGGCTTTTTTGCCGGCTTGCTGCTTATCGGCTGGCTTGAAAAACCACCGCTCTCTGCCTCCGGTGGGCCCGGCCATGTTGATTATGGTGCGTGGAAGAACCGCAAATAACAGACATTTTCATCCCCGACCCTTGCATGCTGCGTCAAGCTGCCGCATGCTAAAGGCGGAAGGATGGGGTCAATGACAATAAAAGCCATTTTGAAAAGTAAAGGCGCTGAGGTGGTGGCCATTGATGCGGCGCATCCGGTGGCTGAGGCCGTGCGCATAATGGATAAGCGCCAAATCGGCGCGCTGGTGGTCACGGGGCAGGGCGAAGACTGCTCCGGGATTTTTACCGAGCGCGATGTGATGCGCGCCCTGGCGAGGCACGGCACGCATATTCTTGACGAGGTGGTGGCGAAACATATGACCGACCGCCCGCAAAGCATCCTGCCCGATACATCGGTTGAGGAAGCAATGGAAATTATGACCGAGAAACGGTTTCGTCACCTGCCGGTGATTGCCGACACCACCCTATGCGGTATCGTCTCTATCGGTGACTTGGTTAATTACCGTATTCACCAAACCGAACGAGAAGCCAGTGCGCTGAAGCAGTATATCGCGAGCGGGTGAGCTTACAGTTTCGTCGGGTTCGGGGCGTCGCCATAGACATCGAGCGGGTCAAAGACTTTTTCGTCTTCTTCATAAGTCAGCGCGACGGGTGCGTCGGGCAGGTCGCCGGTCGGCAGTGATCGATAAAAACATGAGCGATAGCCGACATGGCAGCTTGCACCATTACCGCCGACATTGACCCGCAGCCAGACGCAATCCTGGTCATCATCAATCCGCATTTCAGCAATTTCTTGCACCAAACCGCTGGTTGCGCCCTTGTGCCAAATCGCTTCGCGTGAGCGCGACCAGTAATGTGCCTCGCCAGTGGCGATGGTTTGTTTCAACGCCGTTTCATTCATATAGCCGTGCATCAGTAATTCGCCACTGGTGAAATCTGTGGTGACCACAGGAATAAGGCCATTGGCGTCGAATTTTGGCGCCAGCACATGGCCTTCTTCAACCTGTTCTACGGTTTCGCGCGGAGCAAAAGGACCTGACATAAAAAAACCCTCTAAAGTTCGGGGTTTTATAGACCTAGCTGTTAATCATGGCAAGGAAGCGTGCTTCCATTTTCGGATCTTCAGCAAAAACTCCGGTAAATTGAGTGGTGATGGTGGCCACATCGGGCTTTCTGATGCCGCGTGTCGTCATGCATTGGTGCTTGGCATCAACTAAAATGGCAATACCGGCAGGTTCCATAGCGCGTTGAATACAATCAACAATTTGTGCCGTCATGGTTTCCTGCGTTTGTAGACGTTTGGCAAAAATCTCAATCACACGGGCCAATTTGGAAATGCCGACAACTTTATCGACCGGCATATAGGCGATGTGAACTTTGCCCAAAATCGCGACCATGTGATGCTCGCAATGGCTTTCCAGAGAAATATCGCGCAACATGACCATATCGTCATAGCCCTCGACATCCTCAAAAGTGCGTCCCAGCACCTCTTCCGGATCCTCGTCATAACCGGCGAAAAATTCTTGATATGCTTTGACTACGCGCTTTGGCGTATCGACCAGACCTTCACGGTCAGGATTGTCACCGGCCCAAGAAATCAGCGTGCGAACCGCTGCTTCGGCCTCTTCGCGAGAAGGTTTTTCCACTTTTACGTCCCGTTCCCTATTCATTGGCGTATTATTGCCATCAACTCTTGCGTCCATTTTAGCCTCACCCTACGGGGAAAACGCCCCGGTATTCGTCAGGCACGCTGAATGCCTATCTTTAATAATGGCCCCAGCAGTCACGGCTTTATGCCATGATACGATGGAAACGCCGCCACATAAAAAACGCACAAGGTCTTGCAAACTTGCAAACACGCGGTTTCTCAATACCAGAAAACGCCGTGTCTTAAGCATGACCCTGTATTGTCTTTAGGTTGACGACCGGTCGCAGCCATATCTTCTACGGGTTTTATATTAAGTTAGATTACCGAAATTACCAGCGAAAGCAGCACGGAAAGAACGAGCATGAGCGAAACCGCTTGCTGGCGGTGGGGCGCACTATTATGGTGCGCGCATGACTGAGCAGCTCGTATTACACAATAGCCAATCGCGGCAAAAAGAAGTTTTTGTGCCGCAAAATGCCAATCGCGTTACGATTTATGTATGCGGACCAACGGTTTATGGCGCTTGTCATATCGGCAATTTTCGTCCCGCCGTGGTTTTTGATGTGTTGGTGCGGGTGCTGCGACAGCTTTATCCGCAAGTGATTTATGCTCGCAATATCACCGATATTGACGATAAAATTAATGCCAAAGCCGCTGATGAGGGCGTGGATATTTCAGAAATCACCCAGCGTTTTCACGCAAAATATGCGGCTGATATCGCGCAAATCGGGGTGTTGCCGCCTGATGTTGAACCGTTTGCCACACGCCATATGGACGAAATGCAGGCGATGATTGGTGGCCTGATTGAAAGCGGCCACGCTTATGCGGCCGAAGGTCATGTTTTGTTTGATGTCACAAAAGATGGCGAATATGGCGGCCTGTCGGGGCGTGCGCAAGAAGATATGCTGGCCGGTGCGCGGGTCGAGGTCGCGCCGTATAAAAAGAACCCCGGTGATTTCGTGCTGTGGAAACCCTCTACTGACGACCAGCCGGGCTGGGACAGCAAATGGGGGCGCGGTCGGCCGGGCTGGCATATTGAATGTTCCGCAATGATCGAGAAGCATTTGGGCGAGACCATTGATATTCATGGCGGCGGGGCTGACTTGCAATTTCCGCATCATGAAAATGAGGCGGCGCAAAGCCGCTGCGCCCATGCCGCGCCGTTGGCGCGATATTGGTTGCATAATGGCATGCTGAATATTGGCGGCGAAAAAATGTCTAAATCGCTGGGCAATATTATGGTGATGGATGATTTGCTGGCACAAGCGCCGGGTGAGGCCGTGCGGCTGGCTTTGCTACAAGGGCAATATCGGTCGCGGCTCGACTTTACGCCTGACCTGCTGACGCAATCTAAGAAAAACCTAGACCGGCTCTATGGCGCGCTGCTTGAGTCAAAAAATGATGCGGCGGATGTGCCTGTGCCGGATGGCTTTATGGCGGCATTGTGCGACGATTTGAACACGCCGAAAGCGCTGGCAGAATTGTTTGCGCTAGCCAAGCGCGCCGATACGCCGGAGGGCAAGGGGGCGTTGCTGGCGGCCGGCAATTTGATGGGTTTGCTGGAACAAAACCCGGAAGATTGGTTCGCCGCGCAAAACATCGATGCCGATATTGATGCGGCTCAGGTGGAGACGCTGATTGCCAAGCGCGCCAAAGCCCGCGCTGATAAGGATTACGCGGCAGCCGATGCGGCGCGAGACGAGCTGACCGCTATGGGGGTCGCCATTGAAGACACGGCCAATGGCACGATTTGGAAACCGGCAGGATGATGGCGCGTTAGATGATGAATGAGCTTTACAATCAGCGGATTTTGAAGCTGGCGGCGGAAATCCCGCATATTGGTCGGCTGGATGCACCGCAGGCGCAAGCCGATGCACAGTCGCGGCTGTGCGGCTCAAAAGTGCATGTCGAATTGAGCTTGGCAGATGATGGCACGGGCAATGTTGTCGTGGCAGCTTTCGCGCATGAAGTGGAAGCCTGCGCGCTCGGCCAAGCCTCAAGCGCGGTGATGGCGCGCGAGATTATCGGCTCCGGCCCCGATGAATTGCGTGAAGTCGGGGCGCAAATGCGCGCCATGCTGAAACAAGATGGCAAACCGCCAACCGACCGCTGGGCCGATTTGGAAGTGCTGGAACCGGTGCGTGACTATAAAAACCGCCACGCCTCAACGCTGCTGACCTTCGACGCAGTAGAAGATTGTTTGGCGCAATTAGGGGTTTAGAGCCCCAGCACCGTTATCTTAACCGTTTGTGGTTCTCCGACTTTCACGCCCTCGGCGTCACGGATGGCTTTTTTGATGGGAAGCAAATAGCTTTTGCGTTCTTTCGACGGGAACATGGAGGTCTGCCATTCCGACCCGCCAATGCGCGCATTGACTTTCAATGATTTGAAGCCGCGCTGCACATGTTTAGTGAAATGTTGCGCATGATCGCTCATCTCGCGCGGCATGGTGACGAACCACCAGTCGGTTTTCTTGCCCGACCAGAGCCATACCTCGCTCTCAAATTCATATTCCAGCGTGTCCATTATTTAATCTTTACGGATTAACAGCTTCACCGCCAGCGGAATATAAGTGATGATGAAAACTGCGCCGAAGACTTTCCAATCGGGCGTTAAAAGCGGCGGCCATAATTTGGCGACCATCAGGCCGAAAGCCAGCACGCAGATTTTCAGTAGGCCGATATCCAACGCATTCATGCGCGCGACACGGGTTTCAATCCAGTTCCAAAACGTCATTTTGTTTCCTTTCTTAGGGCGACAGGGTTTATTATAAGCGCGATGATACGTTCCGTTCTACATTTTGTTCTGTCTTTTCTTGTGCTGTTGCCGGTGCATGTTTACCGCTTGTTTATCTCGCCCATGCTTGGGCCGCGCTGTCGGTTTCAGCCGACATGCTCGGAATATGCGGTGGAAGCGGTGCGTGTGCATGGCGCTTGGGCAGGGCTGTGGCTCAGTTTGAAGCGGCTGTCGCATTGCCATCCGATAGAGGCATTATGCGCGCGGCATGGTTTTGATCCGGTTCCTGTTGAGATTTACCGCGCAGCTTGGTATGCACCTTGGAGAATTAAAGCCAGAGAAGAGCACACAGAGACATGATTACGCTGACACTGCCCGACGGCGCGACCCGCCAATTTGACGGACCGATAGACGGTCTCGCCTTTGCCACCAGCATTTCAAACTCGCTGGCCAAGAAAGCTCTGGCATGGAAGGTCAATGGCGAGCTGGTTGATTTGGCCATCTCGGTTGAGTGTGACGCCGAGGTCGCGGTGATTACCGCCGCCGATGATGACGGTGTTGAGCTGATGCGCCATGACTGCGCGCATGTTCTGGCCGAAGCGGTGCAGGAGCTTTTTCCCGGCACGCAAGTGACCATTGGGCCGGTGATTGAAAACGGCTTTTATTATGATTTTGCTCGCGAAGAACCTTTCAGTCTTGACGACCTTGAGGCAATTGAAAAAAAGATGAAGGAAATCGTCGATCGCAATGAAGATATTGTGCGCGAGGAATGGAACCGCGACGAAGCGGTGGCGCATTTTACAGAGATTGGCGAAGCCTATAAGGCGGAGATTATCGCCTCTATTCCGGCCGAGCAGACAATTACGATTTATCGCCAAGGGGAGTGGAAAGACTTGTGCCGCGGCCCGCATTTGCCATCAACCGGCAAGCTGGGTAAGGCGTTTAAGCTGACCAAACTGGCCGGTGCTTATTGGCGTGGCGACAGCAATAATGAGATGTTGCAGCGCATTTACGGCACATGCTGGGGCAATGAAAAAGACCTGAAAGCCTATTTGCATATGGTGGAGGAAGCCGAAAAACGCGACCACCGTAAAATCGGCCGCGAAATGGATTTATTTCATTTGCAAGAAGAAGCACAAGGGAGCGTGTTCTGGCATGCCAAGGGCTACACGATTTGGCAGCAGCTTGAGCAATATATTCGCCGCCGCCTTGGCGCGCATCACTATGAAGAGGTGAAGACGCCGCAGCTTTTGGATAAACGCTTTTGGGAGCAGTCGGGTCATTGGGACAAGTTTCGTGAGAATATGTTTGTTGTGCCCGATGCGGTGCCGTCCTCCGAAGACGGCGATGCAGCGATTTCCGGTGACGCCGATTTGATGGCCCTGAAGCCGATGAACTGCCCGGCCCATGTGCAGATTTTCAAACAGGGTATCAAATCTTATCGCGACCTGCCCATTCGTATGGCCGAATTTGGCTGCTGCCATCGCAATGAGGCGCATGGCGCGCTGCACGGGCTGATGCGGGTGCGGCAAATGACGCAAGACGACGCGCATATTTTCTGCCGTGAAGACCAGATTATTTCTGAGGCTGTCGATTTTTGCGGATTGGTGACGCAAGTCTATACGGATTTGGGTTTTGAAGATGTATCGGTGAAATTGGCGTTGCGCCCTGAAATGCGCGCCGGTGAGGATGATGTGTGGGACCGCGCCGAAGGCGGCTTGCGCGAGGCGCTGACGGCGGTCGGCCTTGAATGGGAAGAACTGCCGGGTGAGGGCGCGTTTTACGGGCCGAAGATTGAATATCATTTACGCGATGCAATTGGCCGAACCTGGCAATGCGGCACGCTGCAACTCGATTTTGTGCTGCCTGAGCGGCTGGACGCTTCTTATATTGGTGAAGACGGCAATAAGCACCGTCCGGTGATGTTGCACCGCGCCGTGCTCGGCACGTTGGAACGCTTTATCGGTATTATGTTGGAAAGCTATGCGGGTAAAATGCCGCTCTGGTTGGCGCCTGAACAAATTGTCGTTTGCCCGATTACCTCGGAAGCCGATGATTATGCGCTTAAAGTGGTCGCGGCTTTGCAGGCGCAGGGTCTGCGTGCGCGGGCTGATGTGCGCAATGAAAAAATTAATTATAAAGTGCGCGAGCACTCGGTTTCCAAAGTGCCGGTCATTTTGGCTGTTGGCATGCGCGAGGCGGAAGAAGGCACAGTGTCGATGCGCCGCCTCGGCTCGAAAGAGCAAAGCGTGATGGCGCTCGACGCGGCAACGGCATCATTGGCCGCAGAGGCGACGCCGCCCGATTTGCGCTAAAAAGCCAACTCAAACTCCAGTGTCAGCGACTCGTTTTTCTGCATTGCCAGCCCACCCAATGGGGCGCGCCGTGTGCCGGATTTCAATCGCATCTGCCAGTTGCGCGGGCCCAAACCCGAAGGCTTCCATTGCAAGTAATAGTTATGCGATAGCGCCTGATATGTGCCTGCATAATCAATAAAGCGATGTGTCTCGGTGCCGATATCGACATCGGCAAAGCCAAGCGTGAACCGATATAACCAGTTGCGCCAATCGCGGCCTTTGCCGCGCACGCGGTCAAACTCCACTTCTTGCGTTGCCCTAAAACCACCGACAGAAATCCGGTCGGCTTGCGCCAGCGCTGACCAATATTGGTTTTCATCATCAAGCCAACCCAGCGTCATGCTGGCGCGTTTCTCGCGGCGGAGGTTTTTCACCGGTATCGCGCTTTTTACCAGCTTATAGAAATAGGGCGGGAGCAGGCCGGTGGCGATGGCGGGCACATCAAGCGTGATGCCCAAGCGGGTCTCATGGGCGCGGGTGTTGTCCTGCGGTAAAAAACTTTCCTGCACGCCGCGTTTGGCAATGATGCCGACAGTCTCGCTTAGCCCATATTCGAGAAGCAGCGATTGATAAACTTCCCGATGGCGAAAATTCACCACATTTGCGGTCTCTTGCTTTTGTTCGATTTGGTTGAGAGTGAGTTTGCCGTGGTCTTTTTGTGGCACCCACGCGCCTGCCTCCGCCGATTGAAAGGCGGTAAAAAAGATCAAAAGAAAGCCGGTTAAGACGCGCATAATGTTTCGCCGTTTATTGTTTTTCAACGCTGATTGACTTTAATGAAACGCAGCTATATGGCAGAGAACGACTTAAGGAGAATAACACGGTATGGTCGAGACCATAGAATTTTTACAAAAACGCCGCTCGGTTATGGCCCGCAATATGACGGCGCCGGGCCCCGATGCCGCTCAGTTGCGCGCGCTTCTGGGTATTGCTGCGCGCGTGCCGGATCATGGCAAATTGGCGCCGTGGCGGTTTGTGGTTCTTGAAGGCGATGACCGCGCCAAGCTGGGTGCGATTGCGGCCGAGGCGCTAGATGATGACAGCGTCGCTGACCATTATGAGCGCGCACCATGTGTGGTGGCGGTGCTGGCCTGTCCGGTCGCGCACCCTAAAATTCCGCGTAGCGAAATGATTTTATCGGCCGGCGCGGTGTGCATGACCTTGCTGATAGCGGCGCAAGCTGAGGGCTTTGCGGCACAATGGTTAACCGGCGCGGCTGCCTATGAAGACGCCGTGCTGAAAGCAATGGGCGGCGCAGATGGCGATGAGATTGCCGGCTTTATTTACCTCGGCACGGCCCAAGAAGCGCCGAGTGAGCGCGCGCGGCCCGAGCTAGATGAGATTATTCATTTCGGCCTGAAAGATTAGCCGTCATGAATAGCCTGACCCAAGACATTAAGACATTGCTCAACCTCGCCTGGCCGGTGGTGATTTCGCGCGTCGGTATTTTGACGCTTGGCATTACCGACACGGTGATGGTCGGGCGCTATGCATCAGAGCATTTGGCTTATTTGGGCATTGGCATGGTGCCAAGTAATATTTTTATTTTGATCATGATTGGCCTGCTGATGGGCACATCAGTTTTGGTGTCCAATCGTTATGGCGCAGGGCAATATGACAAAACCGGCGAGGTGTTGTGGCAGGCTTTGCCGTGGGGTTTTGCCATCGGCTTGGGCGGCTTTGTATTCTGCTATTTTGGCGAATTTTGGTTGCTGCTGACCGGTCAGGATGCCGCGCTGGCTGCCAAAGGTGGGCATATTTCCATCATTGCCGGATTGAGCTTGCCGCTGGCGGCGGTGCATATGACGACGGGCTTTTTCCTTGAGGGTATTCGCAATCCGCGGCCCGGCATGGTGATTATGATTGCCGCCAATATCATCAATATTTTCGCCAATTATGTTTTGGTTTATGGCGTTTACGGCTTCCCTGAACTGGGCGCTGAAGGCTCGATTTGGGCGACATTTATTGTCCGGTGCGCGCAGGTTGTCGCCATTCTGTCTTATGTCTGGTTCTTTATCGACCATGAAAAATTTGGACTGCGGAAGCCGAAGCTCACATGGAAAGGCGGCACGGAATTGCGCCGCATCGGCTATGCGTCGGGCATTTCTATGGGGCTGGAAAACGGAGCGTTCAACGCGCTGGTTTTGTTCGCCGGTTTCCTCGGCACGGCGGCAGTGGCGGCGCATGTGATTATGATTAACGTTTTTGCCGTCTTCTTCATGATGGGTCTGGGCTTTGGCGTGGCGACAGCCGTCAGTGTCGGCAATGCAAATGGTGCAGGCGACATGCGCCAAGTCACGCGTTGGGCTTGGCTTGGCCTATCCATTCAAAGCGTCATTATGGTGGTCGGTGGCATCATCATGTTTGTGACGGCGCGGCAGCTGGGTGCATTTTTCAGCACCGATCCGGCCGTCTATAATTTGGCGGCGGCGATGATTGCCTGGGTCGCAATTGCGCTGGTGTTTGACACCGGCCAGTCGCTTTTGGCGATGGCCTTGCGGGCGCGGGGCGACACATGGGCACCGACGCTTATTCATTTCATCGCCTATGGCGTG
The DNA here is from genome assembly GCA_022426245.1 of Alphaproteobacteria bacterium. Lineage (GTDB taxonomy): Bacteria > Pseudomonadota > Alphaproteobacteria > RS24 > RS24 > UBA8337. The sequence continues at coordinate 40,550 of JAKMDW010000131.1, forward strand.
GTAATGATACCGCTCGCCTATATTATGATTTTCCCGCTTGGGCGCGGCGCCATGGGGCTGGCCGATGGCGTTATCCTCGGCACTCTAGTGCCGTTTGTGCTGGTGATGTGGCGCTATCGCCATCTCGACCGGCAAACCGCTTTGGCGCAACCGGCCTAATTAACCTGCAAATCAGCCCTCATGCTGGCCGATAATACCGGCCGCGAGATATTTCGCGCGGGTTTCTTCATCAAGACCATATTGCTCAAGCACGTCCATTGTGTGCTGGCCAATTTCCGGCAGCGGCCCTTTCGGGTCGGTGCTTTCATCGCCAAAGCGAATGGGCGAAGCAATGTTTTTATAGCTCGTGCCGTCGGTTTTCGGCATGTCGACATAAACACCGGCTTCGTGCATTTGCGGGTCTTCAAAGGCTTGCTCAAAAGTCTGCACGGGCGACCAAATGAGGCCGGCAGCATCGAGAATGGGTTTCCATTCATCAATGGTTTTTTGCGCAAAGGCTTCGTCCATCATCGCAATCAATGCGACACCATTGCGGCGGCGGTCGCGCAGACTGCCGAAGCGGTCATCCTCCAGTAAATCCTCGCGGCCAATAGCGCGGGCGACATCCGGCCAATCCGGCTCACCCGGACGGCCATTGATAAACAACCAATATTCATCTTTGGTCATGTAATAATTATTAATCGCTACAATCGCTTCGTCGCGTGGGCGTGAGCGCGCAATACGGCCATAACGCAGCCATGTGCCGTAATCACAGCCGACCGCATAAGCGGCGGAGCGCACCAGCGAGCTTTCGACCAGCGTGCCCTTGCCGGTATCGCGCGCTTTCAACAAGGCAGCAAGAATGCCGCTGGCCGTAGCAATGCCGGTAATGTGGTCACCTGCGGCTGTGCGCAAAGGGGCCGGGGCCGCGCCTTTGGGTGTCATAATCCAGCCGAAGCCTGATTTGGCGTTAAACGCTGCCGTGTCAAACCCCGGCTTATCGGCTTCTTCGCCCTGAAGGCCGAAACCGGTAACGCTGGCATAAACCAGCTTCGGGTTGATTTTCGACAGCGCGTCAAAGTCGAGGCCTTGTTCTTTCAGTTGGCCGGGGCGCACATTGGTCAAGAACACATCGGCATCCGCCACCAGCTTGCGGACAATGGCGCGGCCTTCATCAGTGCCGGTATTGACTGCAATGGCGCGCTTGCCACGATTGTCGAGTGCGGAAACCGGATTGTCGGGATAATCATCAGTCATCGCGCTGGCATAGAATTTGCGCATCGGGCAACCGCCCAGCGGCTCAATTTTAATCACGTCTGCACCCCAATCAGCCATAATGCCGCCGGCAGAGGGGGCGGCGATATAGGTTGCCATTTCAATTATTTTGACGCCTTCTAGCATGGTCAGAACTCCCTTTTGCGTTTAACTTAATGCCAGCCAATAAGAAAAGGCAATGATTGAAAGCGTGACTGAAGAAAAGACAAGAAAAATACTGCTGGCGAAAAAGCAGGAGGTGTCGGATTTGCTGAATAACAGCGCCGATGATTCCGCGCCGGTTGAGCTAGACCAAACCCAACAGGGGCGTTTGTCGCGCATGGATGCGTTGCAGCAACAAGCCATGGCAGCAGAAACGCAAAGACGCCGCCAACGCGAAGTATATTTATTGGACGCAGCGTTGAAGCGACTGGACGAAGGCGAATATGGCTATTGCGTCAATTGCGGCGAGGCGATTGAGCCACAACGTCTCGCGCTCGACCCTGCGACACCCTTTTGTATTTCACATGCGGTATAAGGGTTAGGCTGTGAAACAGCCCCAGCCCGCTTCTGCTGAACAAATTCCGTTGCCGCCGACGCGTTGGGGCTTTATCAGAGGCGAATGAACTATTTCTCTTTCATTGGTGCGCATTACCGCTTTTTGTTGTTCGGATTTTTGATGATGGGGCTGTCGAATTTCGGCCAGACTTTTTTCATTGCGCTTTACAGCAATGAGATACGCACCATGTTCGACCTGTCCAATGCCGGTTTTGGCGGTCTTTATTCTGCCGCCACTTTGGCGAGCGCGCTGGCGATTATTGTCAATGGCCGCTTTATCGATGACTGGCCGCTTCGGCGTTATGCGCTGTTTGTGCTCGGCGGTTTGGCGCTTGGCTGTGTGGCGATGGGGCTGGCGGCGCATGTAACCGTCTTGTTTCTCGCGCTGTTTATGTTGCGCCATTTCGGGCAGGGTTTGAGCGGTCACACGGCCATGACCTCGACCGGGCGTGCTTTTGATAAGAACCGTGGGCAAGCCGTATCATTGGTGCAGCTAGGCTATGCCGGATTTGAGAGCTTTTTTCCCATTATGGCGGTGACGGCGATTGCCCTTATCGGTTGGCAGCAAAGTTGGTTTCTCTATGCCGCGCTTTTGCTCATGGTTGCCATTCCGTTGCAGATGATGCTGGTCGGTTATGAGCCGCGCCGCGATGGCATGAGCGATGATGACACGCCTGAGAAAGGCGCTGACCGCGCGGCAATGCTGCGCGATAAGCGTTTTTATATGGTGCTGCCGCTTTATCTGGCGCCACCGTTTTTCCTGACCGGTCTGTTTTTTCATCAGGTGCAACTGGCCGCCGCACGCGGCTGGGCGATTGAGACATTGGCGGCGGCGTTTACGCTTTACGCCTTCATCAAAGTGGCGTCATCGCTGGCCACTGGCCCTTTGGTTGACCGCTTTACCGCATTGCGCCTGCTGCCACTCAGTGCCGTGCCATTGGTGGCGGCCTTCTGGCTGCTGGTGGTGCCGGATAATCTGTTCGGCGCGGCGACTCCATTTATTTATATGGGGCTTATTGGCCTCAATCTCGGTCTCATTGGGCCGATTAGTGGCGGCTTATGGCCGGAGCTTTTTGGCACGGCGCATCTTGGCGCTATCCGCTCCTTGACCGCTCCGATTGGCATTTCGGCAACGGCCGCTGCGCCGGTTTTGTTCGGCTTGGCGATTGATATGGGTATCAGTTTCAGTGCGGTTGCCTTGAGCGGAATTGCATTTCTGATTGGGTCAGCATTGCTTGCGTTTTCAGTGACAGCCGATAAACTCCCCTCCAAATAGGGCCAATGGGGAGAGCACAATGAGCGAAAATGATTTGATTCCGGCCGCCACGGTTATGATGCTGCGCGATACGGATAATGGCCCTGAAGTATTCATGGTGGTGCGTCATCACGAGATTGACTTCGCCTCAGGGGCGCTGGTGTTTCCCGGCGGCAAAGCGGATAAGGCGGATTTTGACTCTGCCCTGCGCGCCCATTGCGGCAAAGCCGATGATTTTGATGATAAAGAGTTGGCGTTGCGTATTGCCTCAATTCGCGAGAGCTTTGAGGAATGCGGTATTTTGCTGGCTCGCGAAAAAGGGCAGAGCGATTTTATTTCCGCCGCGCGCCTTCAACAACTTGATGGCTGGCGCGACCGCTTCAATAATCGCGATGCCACCATGCTGGCTTTTGCCGAGGCGGAAAATCTGGAATTTGCTGTCGATGCGTTAGGCTTTTACGCGCATTGGATTACACCGGAAATGATGCCCAAGCGTTTCGACACATATTTTTATATGGCGCGCGCACCGCAGGACCATATCGGTTTGCATGATGGCAGCGAAAGCGTTGACAGTGTTTGGATTACCGCCAAACAGGCGATTGCCGAAGCCGATGCGAAAAAGCGCACGGTCATTTTCCCGACCCGCATGAATATTGAAAAGCTAGCCAATAACAGCAGTGTTGATGAAGCGCTGGCGGCATGCGGCGATGTGGTGACGGTGACGCCGTTTATCGAAAAAGAGGGCGAGAAATCGTTTTTGCGTATTCAGCCCGATGCCGGTTATGGCGACCCGAAAGAGGATGTCACCCGAGGTCTTTAAGGCGGTTTGTTGCCCCTATGGCAAAAATTGTTCGGCCAAAATCCGCTCGTCTAGGCTGTGGTCCTTGTCGAACAGCATCAGCAAATTATGCGCTTTTGACTGGCGCACACTGACCTCAATGACATTGCGAAACTCGCTATGGTCGGCCACCGCGCTTATTGGCCGCTTCTCGGCCTCCAATGCGGTGAAGGTGACAGTGGCGTTTTCCGGCAGAAGCGCACCGCGCCACCGCCGTGGCCGAAACGCCGAAATGGGCGTGAGTGCCAATAATTGCGCATCAATCGGCAGGATTGGGCCATGCGCCGACAGATTATAGGCAGTGCTTCCGGCCGGTGTCGCGAGCAAGGCACCATCGCAAATCAATTCTTCCATGCGGGTTTTACCGTCAATGGCAATTTGCAGCTTGGCAGCTTGGGCAGTCATGCGCAGCAATGAGACCTCATTAATCGCCAAGGCTGTATGGGTATTGCCATCCGCATCCTTAGCGGTCATCTCCAAAGGATGCAGCAAAGTCATTTTGGCGTCGGCAACGCGCTCAGCCAAACCGTCCTCGGAAAACTTGTTCATCAAAAACCCGACAGAGCCGTGATGCATGCCGAATATCGGTTTCCCCTCATCCATAAAGCCGTGCAGGCTGGCGAGCATCAGCCCATCACCGCCAAGCGCAATAATAACATCGGCATCATTAACGCTGACGCCGTCATAGCGCGCATGCAGCCCGGCCCGCGCCGTCTCGGCGGCAGCGTCAGGGCTGGCGACAAAGGCCAGTTTTTTGCGTTTAGCGTCGCTCACATTGCGTCCAATCGCGTCTTGCATCAGCGGCCTAAAATGGCCACAGTCGTTATGTAGCATGATAATAAAAGAAAGGAAGCTGCCATGCCAAATACAACACAATTTCAGGGCGCGAGGCTCATTCCTAATTTGGTCTATCACGATGCCGATGAAGCGATTATTTGGCTCGATCGCGCATTCGGATTTACGGTGCTATTGCGGGTTGAGGGCGAGGGCGACAAAATTGCGCATGCGCAATTGGTGCGCGACGAAATGATGATTATGCTGTCCAGCACGCGCGATGATGATTTCGGCAAAAATTTTGACACCCCGCAGGTCAGGGGTATCAACACGCAAGGCGCATATATTGTGGTAGAAGACGTTTCCGCGGCCTATGAACGCGCACTGGCCGCAGGGGCGCAAACAGTGATGCCGCTTCAAACACAAGATTATGGCGGCGAGGGCTTTACGGTGCGCGATCCGGAAGGGCATATTTGGAGCTTCGGGGATTACGATCCGTGGGTTTAAGGTAAGCGTTATGAGTGAACAGTATATTTTGAGTATCGATCAGGGCACGACTTCGTCACGCGCTTTGGCTTTTAACAAAGCCGGGCAAGTGAAGGCTGTCGCGCAAAGTGAGTTTCGGCAAATCTTTCCCGATGCCGGTTGGGTAGAGCACGACGCAATTGAGATTTGGGACACTACGCTGGCCTGCTGCAAAGATGTGCTGGCCGATTTGGGGGCAGAAAATTTTGTCGCCATTGCCATTACCAATCAACGCGAGACCGCCGTGGTGTGGGAGCGCGCAACCGGCAGGCCGATTGCCAATGCCATTGTTTGGCAAGACCGCCGCACAGCTGATATTTGCAATGGCCTGAAAGAGGCCGGTCACGAGGCGATGATTACCGAGAAAACCGGACTGCTGCTCGACCCATATTTCTCGGCCAGCAAAGTCGGCTGGCTGCTCGACAATGTGGAGGGTGCGTCCGGAAACATAAGGGCGCGGGCCGAAGCCGGCGAACTGGCTTTCGGCACGATTGATAGCTGGTTGGTTTGGCAATTAACCGAAGGCGCAAGCCATGTCACCGATGCCAGCAATGCGGCGCGCACCAGCCTGTTCAACATTCACGATAATCAATGGGATGCTGATTTGCTTGACCTGTTTGGCGTATCGGCGGCGCTAATGCCTGAGGTCAAAGACAATGCGGCTGATTTCGGCACAGCAACGACCGCCGTTCTGGGCGTGGCCTTGCCAATTCTCGGCATGGCCGGAGACCAACAAGCGGCGACCATCGGGCAGGCTTGTTTCAAACCGGGGATGATTAAATCGACCTATGGCACGGGCTGTTTCGTGCTGGCCAATACGGGTCACAAACCCGCCGCATCTGGCAACCGCCTGCTGACGACCATCGGTTATCGCCTCAAGGGCGAGACCACTTTTGCGCTCGAGGGCAGTATTTTCATGGCCGGTGCGATCGTCCAATGGTTGCGCGATGGTTTGCAGCTCATTGACGACGCTGCCGAGACACAAAAGCTGGCCGAGGCGGCCAATCCCGATAGCGCGGTGACGATGGTGCCTGCCTTCACCGGACTGGGTGCGCCGCATTGGGCGCCTGATGCGCGCGCGGCGATTTTTAATATGACCCGTGATAGCGGCAAGGCCGATATTGCGCGCGCTGCATTAGAGAGTGTATCTCTGCAAACGGCCGATTTAATGCGCGCCATTGCCGATGATATGGCGGCGGCGGGAATGGATGTGCCGCCGCGCCTGCGGGTTGATGGCGGCATGGTGGCTAATGATTGGCTGTGTCAAAATCTTGCAGATTTATGTGCTTGCCCGATTGACCGCCCCGCCGTGACTGAAACCACGGCACTGGGCGCGGCCATGTTGGCGATGTTACAGCTTGGCTGGTTTGATAGCCTCGACGCGTTGGGCGAAAGCTGGGCACTGGAAGCGCAATTCGAGCCGCAAATGGCGGGCGAGAAAAGAGCCGAGAAACAAGACCTCTGGCAGGCCGCATTGCAGCACGTTTTGACTAGAATTTAAGCCGCAGGATTTGACAAATTTGCCCATTGGTAGCAGGGTAATCGAAATAATTGAGGGAGAACTGTTATGTCAGCAGCAGAAGAGATTAAAAGCGTCAAAGATATGGTCAGCGCCGAGGAATGGCAGCTGCGGGTCGATTTGGCGGCAACCTATCGTTTGGTCGCCATGTATGGCTGGGACGATATGATTTTTACCCATATTTCGGTGCGTGTGCCGGGGCCTGAGCATCACTTCCTGATCAACCCTTATGGCATGCTGTTTGAAGAAATTACCGCATCAAGCTTGGTCAAAGTTGACCTTGAGGGCAATATCGTTATGGACAGCCCGTATTTCGTCAATCCGGCAGGTTTTACCATTCATTCCGCCATTCACATGGCGCGCGAAGATGCGCAATGCGTGCTGCACTTGCACACCGATGACGGCGTAGCTGTATCAGCGCAAAAAGAAGGTCTGATGCCTTTGTCGCAATTCGCCATGCTGGTGCGCCCGCATCTCGCCTATCATGATTATGAGGGCGTGGCGCTTGACCTCGATGAGCGCGAGCGTTTGGTCAAAGATATTGGTGATAAAAATGCCATGTTGCTGCGCAATCACGGCACTTTGGCGGTCGGGGCAAATTGCGCCATGGCGTTTATGGCGATTTATTTCCTTGAGCGCGCCTGCGCCACACAAGTGCGCACGATGAGCGCCAAGCCGCATATGCCGAGCCAAGACGCGATTGATACGGTTGATGAGCAATCGCAATCACTGTTTGAACCGGGCATTGATGCGCTGGCATGGCCGGCGCTGCTGCGAAAGCTCGACCGCCTCGACCCGTCATTCCGCGATTAGATGATGCGTAAATCCGTTTTAAGCCTCGTTGTGAGCGCTGTTTTGGCCATGCCCACAACAGCGGTACTGGCGCATGAGCCCGGCACTTATGAAAGCCCGATTGTTGAAATGCGCGTCAAACGCTTCAAGCAAAGCGGGGCTGACATTCAGGCGATTTTCAAAAAACATATGGGCGCGGGCGATTTCTCTGCGATTGAAGAAGCCGCTACGCTTATGGCGGCGTGGGGTCAGGAAATGCCCGACGCCTTTCCTGAAGGCAGTAACAGCGTCGGCGCAGACCCGGCCATATGGCAGAATTTTGATGATTTCAAAAGCAAGTCGGACGCTTTCGCCAAAGCCGCCATGCAGTTAAAGGCGGTGGCCGGTTCAGCCGATGCGCAGGCGGTTAAGAAAGCCGCCCAAGCGGTCGGCGGCACGTGCAAAGCCTGTCACGACAGCTATCGCATTAAGCATTAATATGCCTCTAATATGAGGGGGTGAGCAGCGATAAGCTGAGCGCCCCACCGACGCAAATCACCAGCAGGGCCAGCCCTGCTTGCGTGCGTTTGGGTGAGGGCAGGGTGCGGCCTTCGCCACCCGTTACCATGCGGCTGACCAGCTTTTCGCCCAGCCATAGCCGATGCGCCAAAAGCGCCAGCACATGCAGCGCGACCAGCGGAATGACCAATATATGCAGGCGTTGGTGCCATGCGCCCATCGGCCCGGCCAGTTCGGGTGCTGCCCCGACGACGGTCAATGGCGCTTCATAGAGAATATCATCGCCGGTCCATAATCCGGTGACCGCCATCGCCCCCATCAGCGCCAGCATGGCGATAACGGCCAGCGCGCCGGTCGGGTTGTGGCCGGGCTGCAATGTGGATGTGCGCGCAACCAGATGTTTGATATAGGCCCAAATGGCTTTTGGCCCGCGCAAAAAAACCACGAAGCGCGCTGTCTCATGGCCGACAAAGCCCCAAATCAAACGGAAAGCCAATAAGCCACAGGCGGCGAGGCCAAAATATTCATGCGCGTCAATCGCACCGCGTTCGCCGCTAATGTAAGCACCGGCAATGCTGATGACGAAGCCCCAGTGAAACAGGCGGGTCGGTAAGTCCCAGACCATCAGGCGGCTGCGCTTCGGGTGAATAGTTTTGCCAGCGCCGCCGCATCAGGCATTTGCGGTTTGCCGATAATGACAAAATGCCCAGACGCATCGCGCGCATAAGCCTCGGTAGAAATACGCCCACCGGCCAAATGCAGCACATAAGCGCCCTCGCTGTCGCGCAACACGCCTTTGGCGCGCAGCACATGCGGGCGCAGGGTTTCCAGTTTTGCAATCAGTTCGGCGCGCGGCATGTCACTCAAATGACCCGCCCATTGCACAAAATCATGCTCAATATCCCCTTGCGGGTGCGGTATTTCGCTGTCGGTGTTCAGCCCCAGCACAACATTAATCGGCATTTTGCCGTGCGTAATCTCGGCCAGCGGAACGCCCGGATAGCTGGCGCGCAATTCATCGCTCAGCGCGGCGCGTTGTTTTTCATCGGCCAAATCGGTTTTCGATATCAGCAATAAATGCGCCGCCGCGATTTGCTTGGCATAATTATCGGCCAGATGCGGGTCTTTTGAATGAATGTGATGCGCCGCCGCATCGACCAAAGTCACAATGCCATCAAGTCGCATTTGCGGGTCAACCGCGGCGAAACCGGCAATGCGCGTTGGCTCGGCAACGCCGCTGGCCTCAATAATAATGTGGTCGGGTAGCGGGTCTTGCTGCATCACCTCAATAAATGTTCGCATCAAATCATCACCGATCGAACAACACACACAGCCATTGGCCAGCGCAATTTGATTGCCGTGCTTTTCTGCAATCAGTTCGGCGTCGATATTCAGCGCGCCAAAATCATTGACCAGAGCGGTGATGCGCCGCCCGCCATTTGATGGCCCGGTCTGTGTCAGCAGGTGATTGAGCAGGCTGGTCTTGCCGCTACCGAGAAATCCACTGATAATGGTCAGCGGAACTTTCTGCGCCGCTTGCATTAATCGCGGCCCTGATTGAGATGCACATGACCGCCGACCATAGTGCCGATAACGCTGATGTCTTTCAGCCCCTGTGCGCCGACCTCGATCGGGTCTTCGGCCAATATGGCGATGTCGGCGCGTTTTCCGGTTTCCAGACTGCCGACTTCGTTTTCCATTTTCAAAGAATAAGCCGCACCCATAGTGATGGCGTAAAGCGCTTGCTCAACGGTGATGTTTTGCGTGCCATTGCCCAGCGTCACGCCGCCCGATGACAGCCGATTGACAGCGCACCAAGCGGTAAAGAGCGGGGCGAGGGCGGTAACCGGCGCGTCCGAATGAATGGCCAAAGGCACACCTTCGGCCAAAGCGCCGCCGGCATCGTCGAGCCGCGCTGCACGTTCCGGCCCCATGGTGATATTGATATGCGCGTCACCCCAATAATAAAGGTGATTGGAAAACAGGTTTACCCCGACCCCCAGCGCTTTCATGCGCTTGAAATGTGAGCGTGTTGCCATTTGGCAATGTTGTAATGTGTGGCGGTGGTCGGGCCACGGATGTTCGCGCAGCGCCTCTTCAATTTTGTCGAGCGCGACTTCAGTGCATTCATCGCCATTGGTGTGCACATGCACTTGCATACCGGCTTTCGTATAGGCCTTCAGATAGTCGCCCAAGCGCTCCGGCTCGATATACCAAAGCCCGTTTTCCGCGCCATTATAATAATGCGGCCATTTCAGCCGCGCGCTAAAGCCTTGAATGGATCCATCGGCCACCATTTTGATAATCGAAAAACGCAGCTTGTCGCTATTGCTCTCCTGCAATTCTTGCATGCGGGCGACGGCTTCCTCCGGCTCTTTGCTGTTACCTTGAAAGGCGACGACAAGGCGCATCGGAAAATCATCCGCGTCAACCGCGTCACGCATCGGCTTTTCACTGCCCTCCGGCATCGGGTTGACCAAATCAGTGGCGGTGGTGACGCCGGTTTGACGCGCCACATTGGCGAAATTCACCAGCGTTTCAGGCGAGGAGGCGATGGCCAGCAGGTTAATGCCGGTCGTTCGCATTGCCATATAATAGCCAAGCTGACCCAGAAACTCGCCGGTCGGCTGGCCGTTTTCATCGCGCCGGATAAACTCACTATTATCCGCACCCTTCACATCAGCTGCGTCCATCACAAAATTATTGGCATTCAAAATATGCAAGCTGGCATGCAGCACAATCACCGCGCAGTCCATTGACACGGCATCAAGGTCGGCGGCATTCATGCGCCGGTCGGTGAAGTAAATCGGGTCAAAGCCCCACGCCAGTAGCGGCGTGTCTTTATCGCTCCGCGCGGCTTGAATTTCCTTCAGCTTTGCGACCACCTCATCAATGCTTTTCAGCCCCGGCCAAACCGTGCCATCGGGGCCTTCGCGGTCATAAAAACCGATATAGTGATAATCCCAGAACATGCCTTCCATCATATGGCTATGGCCTTCAATGAACCCGGGTAGCAGGCTGCGCTCGGCAAAATCCGCGTTCAGTTCAAGCGGCCCCCAAGCCTCTTGCCAGCCATCAATATCTTGCTCGGTGCCGACCGCCAGAATATGTCCGTCGCGCACAGCAATATGCGTCGCATGCGGCAGATGCGGGTTCATAGTGCGAATGCTTTTCGCTTGATAAATAATGCTCACCTTGTCCCCCATTTGGCGCCAAGCCTAGCATTGCTTTGCGGCCAGTCATAGTCCACACTCCTTCCAAATTTCTTGGGAGGATAAGATGAAACTACTCGGAGCCCCGCTATCTCCTTTTGTGCGCAAGGCGGTTATTGTCGCGGCGGAAAAAAATCTCGATTATGAATATGACCCACGCCCCAGCCCGTTGGGCTGGACGGAGGATTTTGAAAAAATAAATCCCCTGAAGCGGATACCGGCTTTGCTGCCTGACCCTGACAATATCACTTATGCGATTAATGACAGTTCAGCGATTTGCGCTTATTTCGAAAAGCTGCAACCCGAACCGGCACTATATCCAAGCGATGCAGAAGCCTATGGTCGCGCTTTGTGGCTGGAAGAGGCGGCCGATACTGACTTGGCCAATAAGATCGGCATGTTGGTTTTCCGTCCTGTCTTCTTTAACTTGGCTGCGGGCAAAGCCGCTGATATTGACGGTGCCAAAGACGGGTTTGAAAAACTGTCAGAACTATTACTGCCTTATCTTGAAAGCCAAATTGGCGATGCTGACTGGTTTGCCGGCGACATGTTCTCGATTGCCGATATTGCCGTAGCCTCGCAATTAATGAATTTGAATATGGTCGGTTTCGCTGTGCCGGAAGACCGCTTCCCGAATTTGCGCGCCCATTATGAACGTTGCATTGAGCGTCCCTCGATTGCCGCTTGCATTGAGGGCAATGAAAAATTCATCAGCAAATCCGGATTTAAAATTGAGCGCGTTATCAGTTAGGTGTTTGAGCTTGGCGCAAAATTTGCGCTAAAGTCTGGATTACAGGCATCGATTCGAAGGAGAAGCCTTATGTTGCGTTATTCGTCAGTGCTGCGATCTAATGCGGTGCGGCATCGTGAGATCAGTTACAATGCACTGACCCCAAAACCGGTGAGCGGAAAAAAAGATAGTCTTAAACCGCAGCGTTTACGTCTCGGTTTTGAGCAGACAATGGCGCTGCTTATGCCTTATTCAGGCGTGCGCGTGCTGGAGCAAATGAAGGCGGTTATTCCGCTGGCGCTCTATTTGGTGCTGTTTCAACTTATTATTCTGCGCCAACCCGTCGACGCGGCGCTGCTGCTGGTCGGTGGTTTGTCGGCCGTGATTGTCGGCCTCGCTTTGTTTATGGAGGGGCTTAATATCGGGCTGATGCCGTTTGGCACGCTGATTGGCGATAAGCTGCCGCGCAAGGCCAGCATGCCCGTCATGTTGTTGATTATTGCCGCATTGGGCGTCGGGGTGACCTTTGCCGAACCGGCGATTGGCGCATTGCAGGCTTTTGGGGCGTCGGTTGATGTCACCCGCGCGCCATATCTTTATGAGATATTGAACAATTGGACATTGCCGCTCGTGCTGCTGGTCGGTGCGGGGGTTGGCTTGGCGGCTGTGCTGGGCACATTGCGCTTTGTGAATGGCTGGTCGCTAAAGCCGATGATTTACATCGCCGTTGGCCTGACCCTGTGCCTCACGCTGGTGGTCTATGCCAATAATGACTTGCGGGCTGTTTTGGGTCTGGCTTGGGATTGCGGGGCGGTGACAACCGGTCCGGTAACCGTGCCATTGGTTTTGTCGCTAGGTATCGGCATTGCCAATTCGACGGGTCAAAGCAGCGATAACTCGCTCTCAGGCTTTGGTGTCGTTACGCTGGCCTCGCTGTTCCCAATCATTGCGGTGCTATTGCTGTCGCTTTATGTCAGCACGCAAATCAGTGCCGAGCAGATTGTCGTCGCGGCGGCCACGGCCAGCAGCGCGGGCGAAGTTGTGCAGCAAAGCATGTGGGATGTATCGCCCTTGCAGGAAATTGTGCTGGGCGTGCGCGCGATTGCGCCGCTGGTTTTGTTCTTGATGTTTGTGCTGTTTATTGTGCTGCGCGAGGGGCTGGCCAATAAGCTGTTCACGGCTTATGGGCTGGTGCTGTCGATTGTCGGCATGTGCGTGTTTAATATCGGGCTGACTTATGGTCTGGGCGCGATTGGCGCCCAAACCGGTGCTGTTTTGCCGGCCGCCTTTATGGAGGTTTCCATCAGCGATATTTCACCGATTTATTCCGCCGCTCTGGGGTTGGTGCTGGTGATTTTATTCGCCTGGTTTATGGGCTTCGGCGCGACACTGGCCGAACCGGCATTGAATGCGCTGGGTCTCACCGTGCAGAACCTGACCAATGGTGCGTTTAAAAAATCCATGCTGATGTATTCGGTTGCAACCGGTGTGGCTTTCGGCATCGCTTTGGGCATGGCGAAAATCTTATTTGAGATTGACCTCGCCATGCTGCTGATACCGCTTTATCTCATCGCGCTTGCGCTGACTTATTTCTCAACCGAGGAATTCGTCAATGTGGCATGGGATAGCGCCGGTGTAACCACCGGGCCGGTTACCGTGCCGCTCGTGCTGGCAATGGGGTTAGGGCTTGGCAATGCGGTCTCAGCCATTGAGGGCTTTGGTATTTTGAGCATGGCCAGTATCGGGCCGATTATCGCCGTATTGGGTATGGGCCAATATATTCGTTTTAAGCAATCGCGCGCGATTGCTCCTGAGGGAAATTAAAGGAGGCATCATGTCCGACAGACAGATTACCTATCTCACCGACGCTTTGATTATCACCTGCATTGTGCAGGCCAGTCATGCTGATGATGTTGTGAAAGCGGCGCAAAATGTGGGCGCACAAGGTGCGACGGTCACTTATGCGCGTGGCACAGGCGTGCGCGAACGCATGGGGCTGATGGGCGTGACCATTGATGAACAAAAAGAAATGGTGCGCATCATTGTCTCGCAAGAGCAATCGGACCGTGTCTTTGAAGCCATGTATCTGGCTGGCGAGCTTGATAAGCCGGGCATGGGCATCATGTTCATGAATAAGCTGGACCGTATCGCCACTTATATTCCAGATGAAGTTTTGGCCGAAGCTTCTGCGCCTAAAGCGAAAGCAAAAGCGAAAGCAAAGGCGGCGCCCAAAAAACGCAAAACGGCGACCCGTCGCCCTGCTAAGAAGGTCGGCAAATGATTACCGAGATTGGCGCATTTATGCATAAGGGCGAGGGCTTGCGGCTGATGAATGAGCTGCATGGCGATAAGAAAATTCTGGGCATTTATGTCGAAGCAGGACGGACAGAAGACCTGTTTGCTTTTCGCGAGTTTGGCTCGGCATCTGAGAATGATATCGTCACTATTTTGGTGGAAGCGCGCCACGCGACCAAAATCTTTGATTTGGTTTGCAGCAAAATGGGGCTGGATAGCCCCCAAAGCGGCATGGTTTTCCAAATGCCACTGCATACGCAGCCTGCATAGGCGGTTCGCCTAATTAAATGCTTCAAAATCGCCGCCTTTAAGCGGCTGGTTTTCACGTTTTTCGTCCTATATTCAGCTTCAAACAGGAGTTGTTTGTGACCGAAAGCGTGACTGAAATTGAAACCGATTATCTGATTGTTGGCGCCGGTGCGATGGGCATGGCGTTTGCCGATACCTTATTGAGCGAGAGCGACGCGGATATGGTGATTGTTGATCGCCATGCCAAGCCGGGCGGCCACTGGAATGTGGCCTATCCGTTTGTGCGGCTGCACCAACCATCTTCTTTCTTTGGTGTTGCCTCACGCGAATTGAGCCGTTTCGAAAAAGACAAGATTGGCCTTAATAAAGGCCTGTTCGACCTCGCATCGGGCGCAGAAGTGAACGCCTATTTTGACGATGTGATGAACCAGACCTTGTTGCCCAGCGGGCGGGTGCGTTATTTCCCGATGAGCGATTATAAAGGCGGCGGCGTGTTCACCTCAATGACCGGCGGGCAGGAAACAAGGGTGCGTTACAAGAAGCTGGTCGATGCCACGCGTCTGACGGTTGATGTGCCATCAGAGCATATACCGGCCTTCACCATTGCCGAGGGTGTGCATTTTATGCCGCTCAATGATTTGCCAATGCTGAAAGCGCCGCCGCAAGGTTATGTGGTTATCGGTTCGGGCAAAACCGGCATGGATGCATGCCTATGGCTTTTGCAGACCGGCGTTGAACCTGATGCCATTCGTTGGATTATGCCCCGCGATGCGTGGATGCTGCCGCGCGAATTTGCACAGAATGCCGATGAGTTTTTCACCGATGTATTCGGAAATCAGGCCAATCAATTTGAGGCGCTGGCGGCGGCTGAGAATATTGACGATATGTATGACAGGTTGGAGAGAGCCGGTTGCGTTGTGCGTTTCGATACTGATATTCGCCCGACCATGTTCCATGCGGCAACGATTAGCCGTCCGGAATTGGCGGCACTGCGCCGTATCAAGCAGGTTATTCGCATGGGGCGCGTGCAAGCGTTGGAATGCGATAAAATTATCCTCGATGAGGGCGAGCTGGAGACCGGCCCTGATATTGTGCATGTCGATTGCTCGGCCAGCCTGTCGCGCACCATGCCGCAAATGTCGCCCATGCCGGTTTTTGATGGCAATGTGATTACGCCGCAAACAACCCGCAGTTTTATGCCGGTTTTTAGCGGGTCGATGATTGCCTATGTCGATGTGCATTATGAAGATGAAGCGGAAAAAAACCGTATCTGCAATGTTGTGCCGCTACCCAATAAGGCCGAAGATTTTGTGCCGATGACGCTGGTGGCGATGATGAACCAATTTAATTGGTCGCAAGACAAACCGTTACGTCAATGGATACGCGCCAACCGCCTCGATGGCTTTACCAAGCTGACCAGCGGCGTTGACCCTGATGATAAAGAAAAAATGGATATTTTATTGCGTATGCGAGACAATGCGCCAAAGGCGGTTGGCAATTTAATCAAGCTGGCCGAAACAATCGACACTTCTGCCTGAGGAGGGGCCCATGGCCGAATTTCAAACCCATAAAAACGATATAACAAAAAACCGTCTGGTTGATGTCGGCAATCGCGCCGAAGATTTCACACTGGGCGCGGGCGAAGTGCTGGCCAAGATTGAGCGTTTTTCTTTCACCGCCAATAATGTGACCTATGGCGCAGTGGGCGAACAAATCGGTTATTGGGAATTCTTCCCGCCGCATTTGGCGGTTGATGATGCCGCCGATGATAAATGGGGCATTGTGCCGGTTTGGGGGTTTGCTGAAATTGTTGCATCGAACAATACGGACATTCAAATCGGCGAGCGCAGCTATGGCTATTTCCCGCTGGCGGATTTTGTGAAAATGCTGCCGACGCGGGTGACTGATGAGCGTTTTGTCGATGGCGCCCCGCACCGCAGCGAACTTCCGGCTGTTTATAACAGCTATGACCGCCTCGGCGCGGATAGTGGCAATGCGACAAATGATAATCTGCGCGCGCTGTTGAACCCGCTTTACGGCACATCCTTTTGCTTGGTGGACGCCTTGCAGGAAGAGGCATTTCACCATGCCGAGCAGGTGGTGATTTTATCCGCTTCGTCGAAAACCGCTATCGGCTTGGCCTTTGGTCTGTCCCTTATCGAGGGCGATCGTCCGGCGATTATCGGGCTTACCTCGCCGGGCAATATCGGCTTTGTTGAGAAGGTCGGCAGCTATGACGAGGTTATCGGTTATGATGGCTTGGAAGCGCTTCCCAATAAGCCTTCTGTGCTGGTTGATATGTCCGGCAATCGTGCCGTTATCGGCGCTTTGCATGGCGCGTTGGGCGATAATATGCGCTGGTGTCACAATGTCGGCCTCACGCATTGGGATGATAGCGAGACTAAAAATGACCCGGCCGCCGCGCAGCTTATTCAAGAGCGTAGCGCCATGTTCTTCGCCCCCGGCCATATTGCGCGGCGCGCCAAAGAGTGGGGTGCGACGACATTCAACCAGAAAGTTGCCGAATTTCTGGCCGAAGGCATGGCCCATGCCGATGGCTGGATGCAGGTGCATGAGACCAAAGGTTTGTCGCAATTCGGGCCGATTTACGACCGCGTGGTGAAGGGCGATATGCGCCCCGAAGAAGGCATTATCATCACGCCCTGAAGTGTTTGTTTGCATGGCCGCATATCCCCTTGCAAAGAGCAAATAGATTGGCTACTTAAATGCCGTTGCCGGTATAGCTCAGTTGGTAGAGCATCTGATTTGTAATCAGAGGGTCCCGAGTTCAAATCTTGGTGCCGGCACCATTTTTCCCGCAGAAAACCCCTCAAAAATATACCCCTTGATTTGCGCTGAGAGGCCGTGCCGCCGCAGGACACGCTGAGGATGCACTTTTTTAATTGTGGTCAAAATGACAGGTCAAATAGTGACGGAAGCAGCGTGTCTTAACTCTTAACACGCTGCCCCCAATCCAGTGGCGGCTATGCAGGGTCGGCAATTTTCAATAATTGCTTGCCAAAATTTTGGCCGGTATAGAGGCGCTGAATAGTGGTCGGAATGTTTTCAAATCCTTCCGCCATATCAACCTCATAAACGATATCGCCCGAGGCAACCCAGCCCATAAGCTGTTCTATGGCCTCCATCGCGCGCGGCAGAAAGTCGAGAATAATAAATCCCTGCATGCGGCCGCGATTGGTGACGATGGTCATCAGATTATTGGGGCCCGGTTCAGGTTGTTCAGCATTATAAGTGGAAATGGCACCGCACATGACCACGCGGCCATAAAGATTGATATGGTTGAGGGCAGCTTCCAAGATTTCGCCGCCAACATTATCGAAAAATATGTCCCATTTATCGGGGCAATGATGCGCAATCTGGGCGGAGACATCTTCTGATTTGTAATCGATAACGGCGTCGAAACCGGCCTGCTCGATCAGCCAGCGACATTTTTCTTCACCGCCCGCAATGCCGACAACGCGGCAGCCTTTCAGCTTTGCAATTTGCCCGACCACTGAGCCGGTTGCTCCGGCAGCGCCTGAAATCAGGACGGTTTCTCCGGCTTTTGGCATGCCGATATCCATGAGACCGAAATACGCTGTCATGCCGGTAATGCCGAGAATCGATAACATCATTTCTGGCGATACGCCGGGCGGCAATTTATTGACCCCGGTCGGGCCTTTGCCCGGTGTCACGACGGCATAGTCTTGCCAGCAGCCGGTTGTCTGCACCAATTCGCCGATGGCGAAATCGGGATGATTGGATTGCACCACTTGCGACACAGAACCGGCCCGCATCGGCGCTCCGATTTCAACCGGTGGCAAATAGCCCGGGCGGTCAACCATCCAATTGCGTTGCGTCGGGTCGAAAGACAGCATGAGGTTTTTGACCAAAACTTCCTCTGCCCCAATTTCCGGCATGTCGGTCTCTGCGTAGGTAAAGTTTTGCGGGCCGATAGCGCCATTGGGGCGTTTGGCCAATAGCCATTGTCGATTGGTGGTCATGAAAAACTCCTTATTGGTAATCAGGCGCGCGAACCCTTATCGGCTCGGATGCCGCGGATAATGAAACAGGCATTTGTGACGAATAGTTTTTCTGAGGCGAAGCTGTCGATAAAGCTCTGCACATCTTCCGGCACGCTCTCATCTTGCAGGTTTGGACCCTGGTCTGCGCCGGATACGCCGATGAGCAAAACCCCCATGGCCTTCACCAATTCGGTAGCTTGGGCTTGTGTTAAGCCAAGTGCCGGCGCGGTGGCCTCAGCGATGTATCCGATGCGCTTGGCGAAAAGTCGCTTGGATTCCATCATTTGCGAAAACGAGACATTGTGTTCGATAATATGCTCTAAGCGCACGAGTAGGGAGACGAAACCATCTGCCGCCATCGCCGTATTATGCAAGCGCACACAATATTCGCGGTCGTCCATACCGACATGCAAACCGGAGACGAAATAATCGCTCCAGCTCAGCAGGCTTTGCGCGTAAAGCGCCAGAAATACTTCTTCACGGGTTGTGAAGTAAAGATAGAGCGTGCCTTTGGCGACCCCCGATAGCTTCGCCAAATTTGCCATTGAGAATGACTCATAGCCGACATCTTCAAAGTGCGATTGCGCCGCGCTCAAAATTTCTTGGCGACGGAAAAGCTTCTGGTCTTCAGTGCGGGCGCGGTGACGCTCAACACTCATTTTTTGACCTTCTGACGAATGCTTTTTTCAGATGCCTCACCATAAGGCGGCATGAAGCCGGCCATTTTGGCAAATGGAATCCGGTTTGGCTGGCGGTATACACCCTTGGCATGGCTGAAGGTTTTGAAACCTTCAATGCCGTGATAGGCGCCCATGCCGCTCGGGCCAATGCCGCCAAAGGGTATATCTTTTTGCAGCATGTGGAACATCACATCATTGATAGATACGCCCCCCGAGGTTGTGC
>JAKMDW010000018.1 GCA_022426245.1 Alphaproteobacteria bacterium
TTTTGTGGTGGCGCATACAGGATTTCTGTCGCTAGAAGGTGCGCGGGGTGGCGCGTTACCCGTGAAAATCGACGTTTCTGGAAGAACCTGCCGCCCGTCCAAGTAAAGTCGGAAACTTTCAGCGGGATATTTGCTATGATTAGCCACGACCAAAACTCCCACGTTTCTGCGGTTTCACTGATGACCATCCAGCTTTTCTTTTTTTCTTATTATTACTAATGCCTTGCTCAATATCAGGCGATAAACTCAGTGTTTCCGTGCCTTCTGGCCGTCCAAGTAACGGGTCAAAGTAAGGTAGAAGTAGCGGTGTTTCTCCTACCTGCGCCCACTTACTTTGACCTTTTACTTTGACCCTGCTCATCAGACCGGAAACTCGTCTTGGTCATAGTTGGAATAATCAGATGTCGGGTGCTGCAGCATTTCCCTTATGCGGTCAGCTGATGGGTTCTCAGCCTTGAGGTCGCGATGCACATAAATAGTGTGGTTTTTGCCATCAATCTTCAGCTGCCCATATTTCAGATAGCCAATCTCGTTAAGCTTTGCCTCGGTGTTGCGCGGCGCAAGCATAAAGCCGTGTTCTTGTTTCAGGTGCGCTCGGACGGTTGATAGGCTAAAGCATTCTTGTCGATAGCCACGCTCTGGGTTCTGCAGAACATCCATCACCCACAGCTGCTCATTATTCAGCTGCATTTCCCGCATCAATTCTTTGGCCGATGTCGACGGCGGCGGCTGGTTGATGTTGAACCCTGTCAGGTCGCGGTCTAGGAAATAGCCGCGCAAAACGTCCGCGTGGTTGTCGATAGCCTTGTGCAGCGCGTCGAAGTGGGACGGTGGCGGTAAATCGGCGCGTGTCTCGGTGCTTGTTTTCAACACGTGAAAGCGCCTGTCATCGCTGGCAATCGGCAAAGCGTTTTGGTGATTTGTCAGGATGACAAAGTTGGCCGTGTTTCTGACCTGCCGCGCACTTTTATATTTTTCGCTAATGGCGATTGTGTCGTTAGTGACCAGAGGTTTGAATTCCTCAATCACTTGCTGCTTCATCGTTCCTTGCAGCGTGAGTTCCTCAACAACAACGACGCCGATATTTGCCGCCCAATCGTTGTAAGGCTCATTCACCTGCACGGGGCTAACAGTTTTCACGTGATCGTGGCCAACAAGCGCGCGTGTCAGCTTGTCGAAAATCATTGTTTTGCCATCGCCCTGCACGCCGACGATGACGGCGGCAAAGCGAAGTTTTTCGCCATACCGCTGAACCTGAAAGCTTATCCAATTCAAAACGAAATCTGCGTCGGCAGAAAACATTTCCTTGATGTGATTGATAACAAGCTCAGCAGCTGGGTGGCCGTGATAATTCCTGTCAGCTATTGGAATTGGGCAGATTGGGTATCTGTTGAACATTTTATGCCCGTTAACCCAAATGATGCGCGCGTCGGCTGCAGCTGGCTCAAAGGCGGTTCCGTCGACCACCTCAATCAGGCCTTCTTTTATTTCTTCGGTCACCTTGCGACCCGTGCCAGCCTGAAATGCCGTTCGGGTGTAGGTTTGCCCGTCAGATACGCGAATGACCTCGTCATCAATCATATTGAAAACCACTGGCTCGTTGCGCCTGTCGCTGGCCTGCGGCCTGCGCGGCTCCGGCACACCTTCGCGCTTTAACTTAGCCAGCGTGCTTCGCGTCTTCTTTTTCCATTCTGCTAGGCCGCGCCCGTCAGCCTCAAGGCTCGCGCCGCGAGGCGCGACAAGGCTCTCATATTCAGAGTATTCCGATGCGACTTTTTCATAAGCTTTGTCGAAGCCGACTTCGCGAACGGCGTCTAAGCATTTGGCATAGACCATCTCAGCCATCTTGGCTTCGCGGCCATCGGTTAGCTTGCCCCATACGTCCACCTTTGTTGGCGCAGCTGGGGCAGGGGCGTGAGAGGAAGCCGTTTCGTTATTTGCTTCGAGCGCGAGGTGAATTAGTTCGGGCGACGCTTCAGCGACGTCAGCGTCGTGAATAATTTGGTAACCCTCACCTCGGCATACGTAACCACCAATTCCGCGCACATCGACGCCTTTGGCAATTTTGCTTATTGAGTTTCTTATGGCGGGGTGACCAGTAAAAACGTAATGAAATCCGCTGCGCGGGGTTTTGTAGTATTGCGTCTCTGGAATGATGTCTCGATTTTTTTCGAGCCAATCCAAACCATCAGCATCAATATCCAGCACCCATATATTGCTGCGTCCGCAATCAATGCCGAGCAGTGGCGCATCTTTGTTGCGCCATAGTTCTTCGGCTTCTTCCGGCGTATTGACGGCGTCCTTAAAGCCGTTATCGCAGGCTGGCGCTTTGTTCGCTCTGACGGGAAAGACGTAATGGCCTTCGTCTATATGTTCGAGCGCGGTGTCTAATGAGGTGGGCTTTAGGTCGGGCATATTTTATTCGTCCAATTGAAAGTGACGATTAATGTTTTCAATTATTTGGCGTCGGCTCCACTTTGTCGCTCCGCCAAACTTGGCAGGTTTTGGCAGAACACCCTCTCTGCACCACCGCCATATTGTGTTTGGCGTGACGCTGTAGCACTTGGCCACTTGTCTTACGTCCATCAATTCGACATCTGGGTCGTGCAATAAATCGCTCATATCTGCATCCTTTCGCATTTAATGACTGCATAAGGATTTCAGATTGGTGGATGATTTGGCTAATTTGGATGGGGCGCTCAATTGCATTTATTTGGCGCTTCGCTGCCCCATCGATTGTATAACACTTGGTATAACACAAAAACCAAGACAAGAAAAAAGCCCCAGAAAACGGGGCTTATAATACAAAATATGGCGGAGGGGGAGGGATTCGAACCCCCGGAACGCGCAAACGCTCAACGGTTTTCAAGACCGCCGCTTTCAACCACTCAGCCACCCCTCCTGTAAGGTGGGCGTGAACGCCCTTGCGACCCATGATCAGCAGGAGGTGATGTAGCTTGATTGCGGCAAAATTTCAAGCCGACATATTGCGCCCTCATTTGGGTTTGCTTCTTAAGCCACACCGAATCCCCTATATTCAGCTTCATTATCTCTCACTGAGTGGTTACGCGGGAAATCAATGGCATGGCGACGCGAATGTTTAGGTTGAAATTTATTATTGCAGCAACCCTATTACTGGCCGGTTGCGCGTCATTTTCTGACCGCCGCGCCGCGGAGGAGCAGGGGCGTCGTGTGGCCGCCGGTGGCATTTATAAAATCGGCACGCCCTATGAAATTGAGGGCGATTGGTATTACCCGCAAGAAGATGCGACTTATGACAATACCGGCATTGCCTCTTGGTATGGCTCGAAGTTTCATGGTCGCCGCACGGCAAATGGCGAAATTTTCGATA
>JAKMDW010000057.1 GCA_022426245.1 Alphaproteobacteria bacterium
GGAATGCGCCAGCTTCCATGGCGCCACGCGCGACGCCAATGATGCGGCTGCTATCGTCAATCTGGCCATCGCAATATCGGTGAAACAAGGCGGGCAAAAGTTTTTGCCGCGATAAATCTCCAGTGACCCCGAAAATCACAATATCAAAAGGTTCGACAGGCACGAACTCTGCCACGGCAATCTCCTATGCCAAAGAATGAACGTCAAAATAACGTTAAGATGACAGCGTTGTCAAACGGCGTGTAAAAATGTTTTTCTCTAAGCGGTAGTGCGCCAAATCAATTAAGAGCAGCTTTCACGAATGATAATTTCGGTAGAGAACTCAAAGCGCGATTGGCCAAGCGCTTCCGCATGCACCCACTCAATAAGCTTTTGGGTCGATAAATGCGCCATTTCATTGACCGGCTGGGCTAAAGAGGTGATGGCCGGCCACATGGCGCGAGCAAATGGGCTGTCGTCAAAGCCGACCACGCTTAAATCTTGCGGCACTTTTTTGCCATTACGCAAAGCGGCGACAATCGTACCGACCGCCATTTCATCATTGGCGGCAAATATGCCGGTTACATGCGGGGCCTTTTTCATCAAATTATCAAAAGCGGCAAAACCCGATTGCATGGAAAAGTCCCCGGCCAGACGCACGGCATTTTTTTTCGGTATCTGTGCTACTTCAATCGCTTCCCAAAAACCCGCCTCGCGTTGGCGGCTGGCAGCGTGGCTGTCCAGCCCGCTGATAAAGGCCAACTGGTCATGACCGCGCGCAATCAAATAATCGGTGATGCTGCGGCCGGCATTTTTCTCATCAATAAACACATTAATCGCGCTTTTCTTTTTCTTGCCGGGAGAAATCAGCGCATAGGGAATATTTCGTTTTTCGATTTCCCTTATCACTGCCACATCGTCGCTGATCGGAGGAGATAAAATCATCCCATCGACCTCAAAGCGAACCAAATAGTCAAGCAACGCTTGTCGATAGGAGCCTTTTTGCGGCGCCAGTTTTTCCGCCACGGCATAAAAGCCTTGCTCGGAACAGGCGCGGCGCATGCCTTCATATATTTCCGATAGATAATCCGTATTTGGATTGTCATGAAAATGGGAAATGACAAAGCTGCGTTTGCTGGCCAATTGGCGGGCTGAAATATTCGGGCGATAGCCCAAATCGCGCGCCACGCCCAAAACCAAATCTCTTTTTTGCTGGCGGACATTGGGTGCATTATTAAAAACCCGCGACACGGTTTTAATAGTCACGCCTGCTGCTTTGGCAATATCCTCGATGGTTAGTTTCGGTTTGGTAGTCATGACCCCTCCTCATCACACAATAGGAACTATTCGCAAAGCCTCAAGCCCATTTCCCTCCCGGCAAATTGGGCCGCTATGGGCGAGGGCACGCGAACGTGCCCTGTGTAACCTCAATTTGCGAAATGCTTAATGTCATTGTTCCATTGGTTTCCAATATCATTGGCGCATTTATCGCCTTGGCATTGGGCGCAGCCCCGGCAAAGCAGCGCAGCGGCACGGTCAGTTTCTGCCATGCGCCTTCGCCGCCCTCAATCAGAGCATTGGTGATATCGAGCTTGCCGTTACAATTATTGCCACAGCCGAGGTTCCATAAAACCGGCGCATCGGGCTTTTTGTCGAGGCGATAGGTTACCGTCATATTGAGATTGGCAAACTTGCCCAAAGCGGTGAAATCAATGTTTCGTTGCGTCTGCACGCTGGCCAAAGCGCGGCCATTGCCGAACCAACTCAATTGTCGCGCATCTTCTTGCGCGCGATAGTCGACGCCGCGAGAGCTGATGGTTTCTCCTAGGCTGGCCGTCAAAAATGATTTGGCCGGGGTTTTCCAATTGGAACTGTCACCAAGAAAAAAACCGAACGGCGCTTGCACCGCACCGCGCGCCATGATCATACCGTCAAAAGCCCCGCTCGGCGCAACAATGCCGGCATCTTCCGAAAGCGCTGCCAATTGCAGCGGCGCCGATGAATAGCTCAAGCCAGAGCCGATGGGGAATTGCACGCCGCTTGTGCTGGCCGCATTAATCGGCACGCCGCGCCCGTCAGCCGGCCATGAAAAGGATAATCTGCCGGTGAAATCATGCACTGCCGGGCCATTGGGTTCGGCCGCCAAAACATCGGCAATGCCGCCGGCCTGAGTGCCCGGTAGCCAGCCGACAACAAATGCATCGGAGCGGTTGATATGGCGGTTAACCCATAAAGGACGTCCGGTCAGAAACAGCGAGACGACCGGCACATTGCGCTTTTTGAGCGCCGCCAAATCGGCCAGAGCGGCGCCGTCATCAAATTCAAAAACCAAATCACTCATATCGCCGAAAAATTCGGCATAAGGTTTTTCGCCAAACACATAAATCACCAAATCGGGTTTGCCGCGTAGCGCGCTGACCGTTTTGGCATAGCTGATTGCGCCGCCGGCAGCCGTTACTTTTTCTTCTAGACCGGCATAAATGGTCTGTCCGATTTCAAATTCCTCATTGGTATTATTGTCGCCCTGCCATGACAGCGTCCAGCCGCCTGTTTGCTGGCTCATCGAATTGGCGGCTTCGCCGACTACCGCAATATGGCCGCTCGGATTGAACGGCAACAGGGCATTATCGTTTTTCAAAAGCACCAGTGATTTACGCACCGCTTCACGACCGACCGCCTGATGGGCGGCGCTGCCCAGCGCTGCGGGGTCAACGGCAGGGCGCGCTGACGGCATGCCGGCGTCAAATAGACCGGCGCGTAATTTT
>JAKMDW010000095.1 GCA_022426245.1 Alphaproteobacteria bacterium
TATTGACATAAATTATCTTCACTGATAACTCTAGCATGAAATATACGGCGCCAATATGGCGGCGCAGGGGATATTTAATGAGCATAGCATTTGACCAGCGCGATGGGTTCATCTGGATGAACGGCGATATGGTGCCGTGGGCTGAGACGAAAGTCCATGTGCTGACGCACGGCTTGCACTATGGCTCAAGCGTTTTTGAGGGCGAGCGTGCTTATAATGGCACTATTTTTAAACTGCGCGAGCATACGGAACGGTTGTTCTATTCCGGTCGTGAGTTGGGTTTCGACCTGCCTTACAGCGTCGCAGAAATCGATGAAGCCTGCATTAAAACGCTGGAAGCCAATGGTTTGACTGATGGCTATATTCGCCCCGTTGCTTGGCGCGGCAGTGAGATGATGGGCGTGTCGGCGCAGCAAAACCGCATTAATGTGGCGATCGCCGCGTGGGAATGGCCGTCCTATTTCGACCCGGCGGAGCGCCTGAAGGGCATTCGCTTGGATATGGCCAAATATCGTCGCCCGTCGCCCGAAACCGCGCCCTGCCATGCCAAAGCGGCAGGGCTGTATATGATTTGCACCCTGTCCAAGCACGAAGCCGAAAGCAAAGGTTATGCCGATGCGATGATGCTGGATTATCGCGGTCAAGTAGCTGAAGCGACCGGTGCCAATATGTTTTTTGTGCAAAACGGCGTTATTCATACGCCGACACCTGATTGTTTTCTCGATGGCATCACCCGCCGCACCGTGATGGATTTGGCGCGCGCACGCGGTCTTGAAATTGTCGAACGCGCCATTATGCCGGAAGAATTGGAGGGCTTTAGCGAGTGCTTCATCACCGGCACGGCAGCTGAGGTGACACCGGTTTCTGAAATCGGCCCGTATAAATTCACCCCGTCTGAGATTTCCAAAAATCTGATGGACGACTACACGGCGCTGGTGAACGGTTAAAACAGTCTTCAAATCATGCTTAATCTGTGCCACGCTTTTCACCATTAAGTGGAGGGCGTTATGGGCTTTTATGACAAATTTATTCTGCCGCGTTTTATCGGGGCAGCCTGCGGCACTAAGCCGATATTGAAACAGCGCGAAAAAGTTGTGCCGCAATGCGAAGGTCGCGTTTTGGAAGTCGGCATGGGCACGGGTCACAATCTGGAATTTTATGACGCTGATAAGGTCGATATGGTGTTCGGGCTGGAACCGGCACCCGATATGGTGGCGCGCGCCAAACCGCTGGCTGAAAATGTGCCTTTCGATGTCGAATTTATCGATCTGCCGGGCGAGGAAATTCCGCTTGAAGATAATAGCGTCGATACCGTCTTGCTGACCTATACGCTGTGCACCATTCCCGGCACATTGCAGGCGATGCAAAATATGCGCCGCGTGTTGAAACCGGGCGGCAAGCTGATTTTCTCAGAACACGGCAAAGCCCCTGATGCGGCCATCGCCAAATGGCAAAACCGCCTGAACGGTGCGTGGGGTAAAATTGCCGGTGGCTGTAATATGAACCGCGAAATCCCGCGTCTTATTGAAGAGGGTGGGTTTCAAATCACCGATCTCGACCAAATGTATGTGCCAAGCACACCGAAAATCCTCGGTTATACATATTGGGGTGCTGCAACCATTAGATAATTCCGTAACCATCAAATAATCTGGAAATTTTGGCGTTGCGTCATTGACTCTTGCCTGTTCTCATTTTAGAACAAAATAGGAACATTTAAGCAAGAAGAGATGCAAAACATGCAGCGCGCCTTGAACAGTAGCAGGCAAGCCAATCGTGCGAAGCGGCAGCATAAGCTGAACCGCCTGCATCGGCTGGTGGCCAAGCATGAGCCGATGGTGCAGCGCGGTGCGTCTATCACCACCGGCTTTGCAGAAATTGACGCTTATTTTGACGCACAAGTTGCGGGCGGCGGTGTGCCCTGCGGTGGCTTGCACGAGGTCGCGGCTGAAAGCACCGCTGATATGCCTGCCGTATTGGGTTTTGCACATAGGCTGGCCGCGCGCTTTATGGCGCAAGGGGCTGATGATGATGTGCTGCTTTACGGCCAAACCCATGCGGCGTGTCGTGATGGTGGCCAGCCTTATGGCCCGGCTTTGGCGGCGCATGGTTTGTCCGTGGAAAAACTGGTTTATCTTGATGGCGTTACCCTGCCGGATTTATTATGGGCCGGAGAACAAGCGCTGACTTGCCCGTCGGTCGCTTGCAGCTTGTTGACCAGTTCTGAGACCGTGCCCGATTTCACCCATAGTCGCCGCTTATCATTGGCGGCGCGCGCAGCGGAACGCCCGATATTATTGGCGCTTGGTAAAACCGCCGCTTCAGCCGCAACAACGCGCTGGCGTATTGCCGCCATTCCCAATCAGGGCTGGCAGGTGACGCTTGAAAAATTGCGCCTTGCCTATGACACGCCGCCGCCTTCTGCCGGTTGGGTGCTGTATCCGGCGACGATGCAGATAGTTGAAAAACCGAACGTGATGCCGCTTATGCGGCGCGCTGTTTAGGCAGCACACATGACTTCCGCGCCATTTCCCCCCAAGCCACAAGAGCCTCTCGTAACAGGTCGGCGCATTGTCGCTTTGTGGTTTCCGCATTGGGCGGCGGAGACGAGCCGCGCCGATTATGATGCGACACAACCTTTCGCGCTCATCGATATGCACAAAAACGCGCAACGTCTCATCAGCCTGAATAAGGCGGCGGGTATAGCCGGTCTGTATCCGTCCATGACCTTGCCCGATGCGCGCGCGCTGGTGCCCGACATGCAAACCGCCATGGCCGACCTGCAAGACGCGGCAGGGCGCTTGCAAAAATGCGCCTATTGGCTGCAACGCTATACGCCGTGGATTGGCGAGGACACCATGCTGCAAACAGCAGACGGGTTGAACGATTATGGCCTGCTGCTCGATATTAGCGGCTGCGCGCATTTGTTTGGCGGCGAGCGCGCTTTGCTCGAAGACATAGCGGCGCGGTTTGCCGGCTATCGTGCTGGCCGCGGCATTACCGCACGCGCTGCCATTGCCGGTAGCATTGGCGCAGCTTGGGGGCTGGCGCGATTTGCCGCTCATGAATTGGTCATTGTGCCGGAAGGACAAGACACCGAAGCCGTGTTGCCGTTGCCGCCTGCGGCTTTGCGGTTAAGCCCGCCGCATATTGATTTGTGCCAGCGTCTCGGCCTCGACACGATTGCCGAGTTGGCGCGGTTTCCGCGCGCTGACCTGACCCGCCGCTTTGGCCCTGAGCCGGTGCTGCGATTGGAGCAAGCTTTGGGGCAGGCGGGCGAGAGCCTCAATCCGTATTTGCCGCCGCCGCAGTTTTTGGCGCGTAAAAACCTGCCGCAAGGGGTGACGCAAACCGAGGCACTGACGGCGCTCATCGGTGAATTATGCGAAACATTGGCGGCGCAATTACAGGCCGCCGGGCAGGGCGCGCAGCGGCTTGATGTGGCGCTGACGCGTTCCGATAATCTTGTGCTGGCGCTGGCTTTGCCATTGGCGCATCCATCGGCTGATGCGGCGCATATGCTGCGCTTGTTTGAGGAGCGGTTGAACCGTTTATCGGGCGGGCTTGATGCCGGTTTCGGTATTGAGAGCCTACAATTAGTGGCGGCCAAAACAAACGCCATCACCGCACCGCAAGAAAATATCGGCCTTAGCGGTCGCTTACGCAAAAGCACACCAATAGCGGCTTTGGGCGGCCTATATGACCGGCTGGTCAGCCGCTTGGGCGCGCAAGTGGTGGTGCGACCGGTGCCGCATGCCTCTTATATTCCTGAGCGCGCCGTGCGTTTCGTTTCGGTGTTGCAGGCGCAAAGCAACGCATCAAATGCGGTGGTGAACCCGCTTGTCGATGCAGCGGCGCGGCCGCTATTCATGCTATGCGCGCCCGAGCCGATTGAGGTTATCGCTGAAATTCCCGAGGGCGCACCCTATCGGTTTCGTTGGCGGCGTGTGTTGCATGAGGTCACGATCGCCTATGGGCCGGAGCGTATCAGCCCCGAATGGTGGGACGGGCTGGTGGGCGAAAGCCATGCAGGCGCTAAAGGTCATAATAGCAAAACACGCGATTATTATCGCATTGAGGATACGCAAGGACATCGCTTCTGGCTGTATCGCGACGGGCTGTATGACCGCGAGACCGGTAATCCACGCTGGTTTATGCAAGGAGTCTTCCCATAATGGCAGAGGCGATGAGTGGCTTTGCCGAACTGGCGGCTATATCCAATTTCAGTTTTCTGCACGGCGCATCGCATCCGCAAGAAATGGTCGAGACGGCGGCGGCTTTCGGCTATCGCGCCATCGGCTTGGCTGACCGCAACACATTGGCCGGTGTGGTGCGCGGCCATGCGGCAGCCAAGCAGGCGGGTTTGCGCTATTTGCCCGGCGCGCGGCTGGTCACGCAATGCGGTTTTGAAGTGATTGCCTATCCGCGCAGCCGTGCCGCTTATGGCGCGCTGTCGCAATGCCTGACGCAGGCCAATCGGCGCGGGCGCAAGGGCGAGTGCCTGCTGAGCATGGACGATGTGCTGGGGCTGGCGCGCCATGCTGCGCTTTGCTGGTTGGCTGTGCCGCCTCTGCGTTTGGAACCTGTATTTGGTGAAAAACTGGCACAACTCACCGCCGCCACACGGCAGGTTTATGCGCTGCTTGTGCCGCTTTATGGCGCTGACGATAAAACCCGTCTGCGCGATATTGCGGCGCTGGCAGATTGGGCAGGTGCGGGTGTGCTCGCATCTTTTGACCCGCTTTACCACGCGCCCGAGCGGCGGCCATTGCAAGATATTGTGTCATGTATTCGCCAACATGTGCGCCTTGATGAGGCGGGCTATCGCCTTGCGGGCAATGCCGAGCGGCACATTAAGCCGGAAACTGAGGCGCAGCGTTTATTTGCCAATTATCCGCAAGCCTTACGTAATATTCAGAAGGTTTTGGATGCGTGTGATTTTTCGCTCGATGAACTGGCTTATCAATATCCCGAGGATGCGTTTGACCCGCAGCTCGGCCCGCAACAGCTTTTGGAAAAACTGGCATGGGACGGGGCGCATGCGCGCTTCCCCAATGGGGTGCCGCAAAAACTCGACGGCCTTATTCGTCATGAATTGAAGTTGATTGATGAACTGCATTACGCGCCGTATTTTCTCACCGTGCACGACCTTGTGCGCTTTGCCCGCTCCAAACGCATTTTGTGCCAGGGTCGCGGCAGCGCGGCCAATTCGGCAGTGTGTTATTGCATCGGCATTACGGCGGTTGACCCGAGCCGTCTCGATTTGCTGTTTGAGCGGTTCATCTCTGCCGAGCGCAATGAGCCACCCGATATTGATATTGATTTCGAGCACGAGCGGCGCGAGGAGGTCATTCAATATATTTATCAAAAATATGGCCGCGACCGCGCCGGTATCGCCGCCACTGTTATCACCTATCGCGCCCGCTCGGCGGTGCGCGAAGTGTCCAAAGTCATGGGGCTGTCGGGCGATGTCGCTTCGGCCTTATTGGCCTTGAACTGGGGTGGGGGCAGCAAACCGCCGCCGCGTGAATATATTATCGAGGCCGGTCTCGACCCGGACACGCCGAGCCTTGCCGCGACTTTGGCGTTGGCCGGTCAGCTTATCGGCTTTCCGCGGCACCTGTCGCAACATGTCGGCGGCTTCGTCATCACCAATGAGCGACTTGATACGCTGGTGCCGATCGGCAATGCAGCGATGGATGACCGCACTTTTATCGAATGGGATAAAGACGATCTCGACGCACTGGGCATGCTGAAAATTGATGTATTGGCGCTCGGCATGTTGTCGGCCATTCGCCGCAGCTTCGACCTTATCGCGGCGCATCACGGCAAGGTGTTCGAACTGGCCGATGTGCCGGGCGAGGATAGCGCGGTGTATGACATGTTGTGTCGGGCTGAATCCATCGGCGTGTTTCAGGTCGAAAGCCGGGCGCAGATGAACATGCTGCCGCGTTTGAAGCCGCGCGATTTTTACGACCTTGTGGTCGAGGTGGCGATTGTCCGCCCCGGGCCGATACAGGGCGATATGGTGCATCCCTATTTGCGCCGCCGCAATGGGGAGGAGCCGGTGGAGTTCCCTTCCGAAGAGCTGGAAGAAGTGCTGGGCAAAACGCTGGGCGTGCCGCTGTTTCAAGAACAAGCCATGCGCATCGCCATTGTTGCGGCGGGTTTTACCCCGGCAGAGGCAGACCGTCTGCGCCGCGCCATGGCGACGTTTCGCAAGACCGGCATTATTCATGAGTTCGGCCTGCGACTGGTCGATGGCATGGTGGCGCGCGGTTATGAGCGCGATTTTGCCGAGCGTTGCTTTAAACAAATTGAGGGGTTTGGTGAATATGGTTTCCCCGAAAGCCACGCCGCCAGCTTTGCCTTGCTGGTCTATGTGTCGGCCTGGCTCAAACATCATTATCCCGCCGCTTTTTGCGCCGCATTGATAAACAGTCAGCCAATGGGATTTTACGCACCGGCGCAATTAGTGGCCGAGGCGAAGCGGCAAGGCGTCACCGTTTTGCCGGTCTGCATCAACGCCTCCGACGCCGAAGCCGATTTGGAGAATATGGGAGGCGATATCGCCCTGCGGCTCGGCTTCAATCAAATCACCGGTCTGTTGAAGGCCGATGCCGAGGCGTTGGTGGCGGCGCGCCATCAGCTTGGCGCGTTTGACAGTGTGGCCGATTGCGCGACCCGCACCGGCATTGGCGTTTCAACCTTAGAGCGTTTGGCGCGGGCCGATGCTTTTGCCGCATTGGGGCTGACGCGGCGACAAGCTTTATGGGCGGTGCGCGCATTGGCACCTGAAAGCAAAGCTGCGGCGCTGCCTTTGTTTGACGGGCAGGGCGTGTCGCCCGCCATGGCTGAAGATGAACACGCCGCTTTGCCGGCCTTGCCGCCCGGCATGGAAGTGCTGGAAGACTATGCCAGCCTGCGCTTGTCTTTGAAAAATCACCCAATGGCATTTTTGCGCGACGGTCTGGCACGGCAAGCTGTGCAGCCGCTTGTCGTTTTGCAAAATGCGCCCAATGGCAAGCGGGTGAGCGTTGCCGGTTTGGTGATTTGTCGCCAGCGTCCGGGCAGTGCCAAGGGTGTGGTGTTTTTGACGCTGGAGGACGAAACCGGCAATGGCAATATTGTTGTCTGGCCCGACCGTTTTGAGCGTTATCGCCGCATCGCCATTGGCGCGCGCCTGATGCGGATTGAGGGGCGGGTGCAACGCAGCGGCATTGTGGTGCATCTGGTGGCCGAGCGCTTGCATGATATCTCCGCCTCGCTTTTACAACTGACGGCGCAGCAAGGCATGGACTCAACCGCCCATTTGCCGAAAGTGCTGCGCCCGAAAAGGCAGACAGGCCGTAAGACGCCGCGCGAAATGGCGTTTAAGGGTGAATGAGGAATGAAGGCAGGCGGGGGCAGCCAAGCTGCCGCGCCGTTTTACTCACTCCGCCGACTTCGAGGCTTCGCCTCGGCGCTGGCGCAGGGCGCACTAAATCTCGCTGACGCTCGATAAGTGCTTACTCCGCCGCTTGTTTCTCGGCTTCCATTTCCGCCAGATATTTTTCCGCTTCCAGCGCGGCCATGCAGCCCATGCCGGCGGCGGTGACGGCTTGGCGGTAAATATCATCGGTTACATCGCCCGCCGCATAAACGCCCGGAATAGAGGTGGCGGTCGAATTGTCTTCGGTAATCAAATAGCCGCCTTGTTTGGTTTCCAATTGTTCGGTGAACAGTTCGGTTGACGGTGCGTGGCCAATGGCAATGAACACGCCATCAGCTTCAACTTCATGCGTATCGCCGGTTTTGGTGTTTTTAATGCGCGCGCCGGTGACGCCAAGCGGGTCTTCATCGCCCAGAATTTCATCAATCGCGCTGTCCCACAGCACATTGATTTTCTCATGTGCCAGCAGCCGGTTTTCGAGAATTTTCTCGCAGCGCAGCGCGTCGCGCCGATGCACCAGCGTCACCTCGCTGGCGAAATTGGTCAGGAACAGAGCTTCTTCGACCGCCGTATTGCCACCGCCAACCACCAGCACTTTTTTATTGCGGTAGAAAAACCCGTCACAAGTGGCGCAGGCCGACACGCCAAAGCCCTGAAACTTTTCTTCCGATGGCAGCCCCAGCCATTTGGCTTGCGCGCCGGTAGAAATCACCACCGTATCAGCGGTGAATTGTTGGCCGCTATCGCCTTTGGCGGTGAAGGGGCGCGCACTCAAATCAACCTCGGTGATAATGTCGGAAATGATTTGTGTGCCGACATTGGCCGCTTGCGCTTCCATTTGTTCCATCAGCCACGGGCCTTGCACGGCTTCGGCAAAGCCCGGATAGTTTTCGACATCGGTGGTAATGGTCAACTGTCCGCCGGGTTGTAGGCCGCGCACCAATACCGGCTCCAGCATGGCGCGGGCGGCATAAATAGCGGCGGTGTAACCGGCGGGGCCGGACCCGATAATCAACATTTTGGCGTGTTTCACATCACTCATAATCATCTCCGAAATCTTGACCCTAATGTAAGGACGATTCCGCAAATCCCAAGAGGCCAGCATGCCACAGGGGCGGCTTATTCAGATGTTTTTGCGTGCCGCATAGGCGACCTCTATCGCGGCGGCAATTTCCTCGGTCGCGTTATGCGATTGTGTCGGCCAGTCTTGCAGGCTGTCGATAAAGCGGCGGGTCATGTTGGCGTCTTTCAAGGCATCATGAAAGCGGTTGAATTTGGCCGAGCCGCCTTTGAGCATGAAAACTTGCACCGGCACGCCGGGCAGGCACGCCTCGCCAACCATATTCACCGAATCTGCGGTGACGATAATATGCTCGGCCAAGCCGAGCATCGCCTGATACGGGTTATCGCCTTCGCCATCCCAGAAAAAATAACCGCCTTCCGGCAGAGCGGCGCGGAGCATATCGACATAGGCATCGGGCGAACGGCGCGACAGGGTTATCATCAAAAAATGCCCTTGCGCGGCAATCTTGGCCAGCCCATCGGCCAGCCCCCGCATTTCATCTGCGCCAAATGGATAAACCTTATTCGGCCCGCCGATCAGCACCGCCACGGCTCTACCTTTGCGGGGCTGCGGCAGTAATTTCGGCTGCATGGCTGTTGCGGCGTTTTTCAGCATGTCCATATCCATGCTATGCGGCGATAAAACCGTGCTCATTGCGCCCGCGCATCGGTCGTGCATCGGCGCCCAAACAAAATCGAAATGCCGCGGCGCGATAATCGGGTCTTGCAGAAAAACGGTGAAGACTTTGCCGCCCGAAGCGCGTTTGATATAGCGCGCATGCGGCACGGCTTGGCGACCGCTGGCAATCAGCATATCAGGATAGGGCGGGATGATTTGTGTATCGCGCGCCGCCGCGCGCTCGGCCAAGCGATAAGGGGCCAGCCATTTATAGGGTGCGCGCAAATGCGTATGGATGAGCCGCAAGTCGCTCCTCAGCGCCTTTGCCACGCCTTCGACCAGCACATCATTGCCGCGTCGTCCGCCGGTTATGCCCCATATCCGCATAAGTGTCCTATTCCTTTTCTTCGTCTTTTCTTGAGCGTCTTTGTTTCATTTATTTCAAAAACGAGTATGATTATTACCTGCTGAACGAATTTCAGAAAGCTAAAAACGGTGTTTGCGCCATGAAAAAACCGCGTCTTGACGAGATTGACCTGAAAATCCTGCGGATTTTGCAGACTGACGGGCGCGTGACCAATGTGGAACTGGCCCGCCAAGCCGGTATTTCGGCACCGCCATGCCTGCGCCGTGTGCGGGCGCTGGAAAAAGCCGGTTTCATTACCGGCTATTTTGCTGAATTGGATGCCCAAATGCTGGGTCTCGGCGTCACTGTATTCGCCATGGTCGGTCTGGAAAGCCAAGCGGAGGTTGACCTGCAAGCCTTTGAGGCGCGCGTTTCCGGTTGGCCGGAAGTGCTTGAGTGTCACATGCTCAACGGCGAAATTGATTTCATTTTGAAATGCATCGCGCCCGATTTGGAGAGCTTTCAGGAGTTTCTGACCCAAAAGCTGACACCGGCCCCCAATGTTGCCAATGTCCGCACCTCATTGACCATCCGGCGCTCAAAAGGCCGCACGGCTCTGCCGATCGGTGAAGCTACTTAAAGGTTACCCCAAGAATTTCGTATGATTTACCGCCACCGGGCGTGTTGACCTCAACACTGTCGCCATCGCTTTTGCCGATTAGGGCGCGCGCAATGGGGGACGAGATAGAAATCTTACCTTGCTCAAGGTCGGCCTCAAAATCACCGACAATCTGATAAGTCACCTCGGTTTCGGTATCCTCATCGACAAGATCGACGGTCGCGCCAAACTTCACCTGTTTGCCGGTCAAGCTGGCAATATCAATAACGTCAGCGCGGTTGATCATGTCTTCCAGTTCCATAATTCGGCCTTCATTATGGCTCTGCTGCTCTTTGGCAGCATGATATTCGGCGTTCTCTGACAAATCGCCATGCGCGCGCGCTTCTGAAATCGCCCTGATAATACGTTGGCGTTCGGGCCCCTTCAGGCGTTTCAACTCTATATCCAGCGCATCATAGCCGCCGGATGTCATTGGCACGGTTTCCATTCAATCCTCCCCACTCGGAACTGAGCAGTCCTTTAGTTTTCACAAAACCAATGGAATTGGCAAGTTTTTTGCGCGTCTGTCGGCTGACTAAAGCCGCGCGGCATAATCCTGCAAACTGGTGACGTTTAATTCGTTTTCGTCCAATGCCCTAATCGCGGCGACGGCGGCCTCGGCACCCGCCAATGTGGTGTAATAGGGAATTTTCATTTCCAGCGTCGTTCGCCTGATGGATTTACTGTCGGCCAGCGATTTCTCGCCCTCGGTCGTGTTGACCACAAGTTGCACATCGCCGTTCTTAATTGCATCGACAATATGCGGGCGGCCTTCCGCGACCTTATTGACCGGCTCAACATCAATGCCGTTTTGTGCCAGAAATGCCGCCGTGCCGCCGGTCGCTATCAGCTTAAAGCCAAGTTGCTCCAGCCGTTTGGCAGGCACAATAGCGCGTTGCTTATCGCCTTCCCGCACTGAAATAAAGGCGGTGCCGCCATCGGGCAAAACCGTGCCGCTGCCGAGCTGGCTTTTGGCAAAAGCGGTTGCGAAGTCGAGGTCGAGCCCCATCACCTCGCCGGTCGAGCGCATTTCCGGCCCCAAAATCGTATCGACCCCGGGGAAGCGGTTAAACGGGAACACGCTCTCTTTAACCGCAATATGGTCGTAGCTTTGCGGCGTCATGTTGAACTCAGACAATGGCGCACCGGCCATCAGCCGCGCCGTGATGCGGGCAATCGGCTGCCCCAGCACTTTCGCCACAAATGGCACGGTGCGGCTGGCACGCGGGTTTACCTCAATGACGAAAATCGTTTCGCCTTGCACGGCAAATTGCACATTCATCAGCCCGACAACATTCAGCGCGCGCGCCATATCCATCGCTTGGCGGCTGAGTTCTTCAATAATCTCAGCCGACAGCGAATGCGGCGGCATGGAGCAGGCACTGTCGCCCGAATGCACACCGGCCTCTTCAATATGCTCCAAAATACCGGCAACAAAAACCTCTTTGCCATCGCTCATCACATCGACATCAAGCTCGGTCGCGTCGCGCAAATAGCCATCAATCAACACCGGACTGTCGCCCGACACAATCACGGCCTCGCGCATATAGCGCTCAAGCTGTGCGTCATTATCAACGATTTCCATAGCCCGGCCACCCAACACATAAGATGGGCGAATGACGACGGGGAAGCCGATTTCTGACGCGATGGCGCGCGCCTCATCTGCCGAGCGGGCAATGCCATTATCGGGCTGGCGCAGTTCAAGCCGTTCCAGCAAATCTTTGAAGCGGTCGCGATCCTCAGCAAGGTCAATCGCGTCCGGGTCCGTGCCCAGAATGGGAATGCCCGCTTTTTCCAATGCTTGCGAAAGTTTGAGCGGCGTTTGGCCACCAAATTGCACAATCACACCGGCCAGTGTGCCGTTTTTTTGCTCACATCTCAGAATTTCCAGCACATCCTCTTGCGTCAATGGCTCGAAATACAAGCGGTCAGACGTATCGTAATCGGTTGATACGGTTTCCGGATTGCAATTCACCATAATGCTTTCAATGCCTGCATCTTCCAGCGCATAGGCGGCATGGCAGCAGCAATAATCAAACTCAATGCCTTGTCCGATGCGGTTTGGCCCGCCGCCAAGAATGACGGCTTTTTTTCGGTCGCTGGGCTGGGCTTCTTCTTGCCCGCCAAAGGCAGACGGTGCGTCATAGCTCGAATAGAGATAAGGCGTTCCGGCGGCGAACTCAGCGGCGCATGTGTCGATTTGCCGGAAATAGGGGCGCACCTCCATTTTGTGGCGCGCAGCCCGCACATTGTCTTCGCTATCGCCGAGCAATTCGGCCAATCTTGCATCGGCAAAACCCATCGCTTTGACACCGCGCAGCGCTTCATCATTATCGGGTAAGCCGTGTTCGGAAATTTTGGCTTCCATGTCGATAATCTCGCCAATCTGTTCGATAAACCACGGGCTGAAATGCGACAGGCCGCAAACATCTTCCTGGCTCATGCCCTGACGCAGCGCATGCGCTGCCATGAGCAGGCGCGACGGTGTGGCGGTGGTTAGCGCGGCGCGCATATCGGCCATGCCTTCTTCCGTGGTGATATCGGGGGCATCCTCCGGCGCGTTCAGTCCGGTCAAGCCGGTTTCCAACGAGCGCAGGGCTTTTTGCAGGCTCTCCTTGAAGTTGCGGCCAATGGCCATAGCCTCACCGACCGATTTCATGGCCGTGGTTAAAAGCGGCTCTGCACCTGGAAATTTCTCAAATGCGAAGCGCGGAATTTTGGTCACAACATAGTCAATGGTCGGCTCAAAACTGGCCGGTGTGACGCCGGTAATGTCGTTCATCAATTCATCAAGCGTATAGCCGACGGCCAGCTTGGCGGCGATTTTGGCAATCGGGAAGCCAGTTGCCTTTGAGGCCAAAGCCGATGAGCGAGACACGCGCGGGTTCATCTCAATCACCACCAAACGACCATCCTCCGGATTGACGGCAAACTGAACATTCGAGCCACCGGTCTCAACGCCAATCTCGCGTAACACCGCAATCGATGCGTTACGCATAATTTGGTATTCGCGATCGGTCAGGGTCAGGGCCGGGGCGACGGTGATGCTGTCGCCGGTATGCACACCCATCGGGTCAACATTTTCAATCGAGCAAATAATGATGCAGTTATCGGCCTTGTCGCGGACAACCTCCATCTCATATTCTTTCCAGCCCAGCACACTTTCCTCAACCAGCACTTCCGTCACCGGCGAGGCGTCGAGGCCGCCTTCGATAATATTGATGAATTCTTCTTTATTATAAGCAATGCCGCCGCCGGTGCCGCCCATGGTGAAGCTGGGGCGAATAATGGTCGGCAGGCCGACATATTCCAACACGTCCAACGCTTCTTCCAATGTGTGCGCCACTTTGGAGCGCGGGCTTTCCAGCCCGATTTTATCCATTGCTTCGCGAAATAATAACCGGTCTTCGGCCTTGTTAATGGCTTCAAGGTCAGCCCCGATAAGCTGCACATTTTGTTTTTCCAATGTGCCGTTTCCAGCTAACGCAATGGCGGTGTTGAGGGCGGTTTGCCCGCCCATGGTGGGCAGCAGCGCATCAGGCTTTTCTTTTTCAATAATCTTGGCAACAATATCGGGCGTAATCGGCTCAATATAAGTCGCATCCGCCAATTCAGGGTCGGTCATAATGGTCGCCGGATTGGAATTGACCAGAATGACCCGATAGCCCTCTTCCTTGAGGGCTTTGCAGGCTTGCGCGCCGGAATAGTCAAATTCGCAGGCTTGGCCGATAACAATCGGGCCGGCGCCGATAATCATAATGCTTGAGAGGTCGGTACGTTTTGGCATCAGGCGTCTCCCCGCATGGCGGTTACAAAGCGGTCAAATAAATAGTGGCTGTCTTGCGGGCCGGGTGAGGCTTCGGGGTGATATTGCACCGAGAAGACCGGCTGACCTTTAAGGGCAATGCCGCAATTTGTGCCGTCAAACAGGCTGACATGGGTTTCTTCAATCGTGTCGGGCAGGCTGTCGCGATCAACGGTGAAGCCGTGATTCATCGAGGTGATTTCCACCTTGCCCGTGGTCAGATCTTTGACCGGATGATTGGCGCCGTGATGGCCTTGCTTCATCTTAACGGTCTGCGCGCCCAATGCGCGCGCCAGCATTTGATGCCCGAGGCAGATACCGAAAACCGGTTTGCCGCTGGCCACCAGTTTTTCGATTTCACCGACTGCATAATCGCCCGTCGCGGCCGGGTCGCCCGGGCCGTTGGATAAGAATATGCCGTCAGGTGATGCCGCTAATACATCATCGGCTTTGCTGTCGGCGGGTAACACGGAGACGCGGCAACCGGCCTCGACCAGACAGCGTAGAATATTTTTCTTCACACCAAAATCGAGGGCCACCACATGCGGGCCATCGCTCGCGCCACTAAAACCTTCATCCCAAGCCCAGCGGCCTTCGCGCCAATCATAATCATCGGCGCTGGTCACTTCGGCGGCGAGGTCTGCGCCCTCCAATCCGGTGAAGGTGGCAAGTGCGGATTCCAGTGCCGCCATATCGAAATTGCCATCCGGCGCATGCGCCAACACGCCGTTAAACATGCCATTATCGCGAATATGTGCGGTGATGGCGCGCGTATCGACGCCGCTAATGCCGATTAAACCCTTTTCA
The DNA here is from genome assembly GCA_022426245.1 of Alphaproteobacteria bacterium. Taxonomy (GTDB): domain Bacteria; phylum Pseudomonadota; class Alphaproteobacteria; order RS24; family RS24; genus UBA8337. Next base: position 14,727 of record JAKMDW010000095.1, read on the forward strand.
ATCAGCCAATCATTCAAATGTGCGGTGGTGCGATAATTGGCGGGGGCTGTAATCGCCTCGCGAATAATCAAGCCGTTTGCGGCGCGCGGGTTTTTATTGTTCGACGTCTCGCTGTCATCGTCATTTGTGCCGACATTGCCGATATGCGGAAAGGTGAAGGTCACAATTTGCGCCGCGTAAGATGGGTCGGTAAGGATTTCTTGATAGCCGGTCATGGCGGTGTTGAAGCATACCTCACCAACCGTGTGGCCGCTGGCACCAATACCATAACCATAAAATTTTTCGCCGCTTTCGGTCAGCAGCAGAGCGGTTTTAGTGGCAGGGGTCCAAACACTCATGAGGGGGTCTCTTTAGATTTTAACCGCGTGGCGCAAGCCGAGGCGGCATGTGAAAAATGATGCGGAAAAGCAGGCAAAAAAAATGCCCCTGCCGCTGTTGCGGCCGAGGCGACGGGGATGACTGGAACACCCATAAACATACCTTCTTCTTTACGTGCTAATTTCACGGGAAACTATATAAAGCATCTGTCTCGGTCAAGCCGAGAAAAGAAGAATCCAGTGGCTAAAAATACCCAATGAAAACAATTAGATAAATAGTATCTGTTCGGTCTCGGCAAGATTCAAGCGGCGTCCCAATCGAATCCCCCATTGCGCGGCGCAAGGTGAGTGCAGGGTTTTCGGGTGATTCTTAAGGCCGACTATCTGAGTGATTGCCAAAACCCTCGCAATGGCATATATGACCGACTTCGATGTGACTATCACTAGGAGGCGACCATGCAGGAGCGTTTCACCGAAGCGCTTAAGGAAGCGGTCAAAAGCCAAGATAAAATCCGCATTTCGACTTTGCGGCTGATTACAGCCGCGATAAAAGATCGCGACATTGCTGCGCGCGGAGCCGATAAAGGCGCCGGTGCAACCGATGAGCAGGTGCTCGAAATTCTTGCTAAAATGGTAAAGCAACGCCAAGAGGCTGCCGCTACTTATGAAGAAGCGGGGCGTTTGGAGTTGGCTGAACAAGAGCGCGCTGAGATTGTGGTTATTGAAGAATTTTTACCCGCCCAACTCGGCGATGATGATATTGCCGCTGCGGTAAATGCCGCGATTGCCGAAACCGGCGCTGCTTCATTAAAGGATATGGGTAAGGTGATGGGCGTGCTGAAAGGCAAATATGCCGGTCAGATGGATTTCGGCAAAGCAGGCGGGCTGGTCAAACAGCAACTCGGCTAGCGCGGTTGAAATTACCGTTTGTCGCATTCATGCACAATTTATCCGGCCCCCTCGGTGGCGAGATTTCCGATAAGGCCGTAAACTAGAGACATGGCGTTTCCTTCTGGCTTTCTTGATGAGATTAAAAACCGTGTGGCGACCTCCGATGTGGTCGGGCGCAAGGTGAAGCTGCAACGCCGTGGCCGCGAATTTGTCGGCCTCAGCCCGTTCAAGCAAGAGCGCACACCATCTTTCACAGTCAATGATGACAAGCAGTTCTATCACTGTTTCTCCACCGGAAAACATGGCTCAATATTCGATTTTGTTATGGAAACAGAGGGGCTTAGCTTCCCTGAAGCGGTAGAACGTTTGGCCTCCGAGGCCGGTCTGCCGATGCCAGAGCGCGACCCGCGCGCGGCTGAACGGGCGCAAAGACAAGCCGGTTTGGTTGATGTCACCGAAGCGGCGGCGAAATGGTTTCAGGCGCAATTGCAAACACCGGTGGCGGATGAGGCGCGCGCCTATTTGGAGCGGCGCGGTGTCACGCGAGAAATGATTGAAGACTTTGGCATCGGCTATGCGCCGCGCAGCCGCACCGCGTTACTGGAGCATTTGACGGCTCGCAATATCGGTGTCGATAAAGTCATTGAATCCGGCATGGCGATTAAGCCCGATGATAATAAAGCGCCATATGACCGGTTTCGTGACCGCATTATTTTTCCAATTACCGATACGCGCGGGCGGGTGATTGCGTTTGGCGGTCGCGCCATGCAGGCAGATGCACCGGCCAAATATCTCAACTCGCCCGACACGCCTTTATTCGATAAGGGCCGCGTTTTGTATAATTTCGCCCGGGCCCGCCAACCGGCCTATGACACCGGCACTTTGCTGGTGGCGGAAGGATATATGGATGTTGTCGGTCTGGCGCATGCCGGATTTAATCATGCAGTCGCGCCGATGGGCACGGCGTTGACTGAAGAGCAAATTCAACTGGCCTGGCGCATGGCAGCTGAGCCTATTTTGTGCCTCGATGGCGACCAAGCGGGTTTGCGTGCCGCCTATCGGGCAATTGACCGTGCTTTGCCGCTTTTGAAACCCGGCTATTCATTGCGCTTTGCGATTTTGCCGCCGGGCAAAGACCCCGATGATGTTGTGCGCGAAGGCGGGGCAGAAGCCATGCAGGCCATTTTGGGCAAAGCGATGAGCCTGCTCGACCTGATGTGGGAACGCGAGATTGAGGCCGCGCCGTGGGATACGCCGGAGCGCGCTGCTGCGCTGAAAAAGCGTTTGCGCGAGGCGGTCAATCAGCTGCGCGATGGCGATGTGAAAGCGCTATATGGCCAAGAGATTAGAAAGCGTCTCGATAAGCTGTTGGGCAATGAGCCGCTCCCCAATAGCGGCTTTAATCGCGGCGGCAGAGGTGATGGCTGGCAGAACCGTCGCGCGCAGCCGACTTATCGTGGCCAACCGACGTCAGAGGTTCGCCGCTCCGCTTTGGCCACCGGAGCCGATGATTGGCTGCCGCGCGAGGCGCTGATTGTGCTGATTGCCTTCAACCATCCGGCGATATTGCTAACGCATCGTGATATGTTTGAGGCAATGACCCTCAAAAGTGCCGCCCTGAATGCCATGCGATTTGATATTATTGACTATTTTGATGGCCTTGAAGCACATGATGTCACAACTGCAGGGCTTGACAATGCAGGGCTGACAAGGCATTTGGAGGGTAGAGGAAGACAAGATGTCAGCGCGCGTCTCGCCAATATGCCGGAAGCGCGCCGGTTGAGTTTTGCACGTTTGGATGGCGACTTAGAAGAAGTGTTGGCCGGTTGGCTTGAAGTTTCACAATTACACCATAAATTACTAACATTAGCGGTCGAACAGCAGCAGGCCGAAGCAGAACTCGAAAACGAATTAACGCGCGAAGAGGGAGATTCCCAAGACGCGCTGGATCGCCTTTTGGCGATTAAAAATGAGATTGCGGCACTGGAACAGCAGAACAGTAGCGCCGTTTGAGATTAACGTGAGAGGGGTCACGGAGATATAAATGGCGAAGAAAAAAGCCACCGCAAAAGGGCAGTCAGTCGAAACCGGCGATAGCCCGCTAATCGATATGAATAATCGTGACGTGAAGCGCATGATTAAAGCCGCCAAAGAAACCGGCTTTGTAACTTATGATGCGCTGAACGCCGTGCTGCCGCCCGAGGAATTTTCCTCCGAGCAGATTGAAGATATTATGGCCATGCTCTCGCAAATGGGCATCACTGTTGTCGAAACCGATGATGGTGAGAGCGAAGGCGATAGTGATAGCGATGATGGCGATGAGGCCGGCACCAAAGCGGCCAATGATGACAGCGCCACCACGGCTGTCGCGAAAACCGCCAAGACCACCAGCACGGGCGACCGCACAGATGACCCTGTGCGCATGTATTTGCGCGAAATGGGCTCGGTCGAATTGCTGTCACGCGAGGGCGAGATTGCCATTGCCAAACGCATAGAAGCCGGTCGCGAGACGATGATTGCGGGCCTGTGCGAAAGCCCCTTGACCTTTCAGGCGATTATTATTTGGCGCGATGAGCTGAATGAGGGCAAAGTGCTGCTGCGCGATATCATCGATTTGGACGCCACTTTTGCCGGGCCTGAAGCCAAGAAGATTGACCGTTCGGCAGAGGGTGCTGCGCCGCCGCCATCGGGCGCGCCATCGGGCGAAGCCGAGGGTGAACCGGACGAAGATGATGAAGAAGCCGAAGCCAATATGTCGCTTTCGGCAATGGAAATGGAACTGAAGCCGAAAGTGCTGGGCAGTTTTGACATCATTGCAGGCACCTATAAAAAACTACGCCGCTTGCAAGACCAAAGCGTTGAACTGCAAACCAAGAATAAAGAGCTCGGCACGGCGCAACAAAACCGCTTGAGCAAGCTGAGCAGTGAAATTATTGATGAGGTCAAAGGCCTGTCGCTGAATAATAATCGCATTGAGGCGTTGGTTGAGCAGCTTTACACAATTAATAAGCGTCTGGTCGGGCTGGAAACGCAGCTTTGGCGGTTTGCCCAAAAAACCGGCGTGACACGCGAAGATTTCCTAAAGCAATATCAAGGCAATGAATATGAAGCGAATTGGGCGCGCCGTGTTGGCCGTCTGACCGGCAAGGGCTGGAAAGACTTTATCCAGAAGAACCGTGATGAAGTAAGAGATATTCGCACCGAAATTCAGGATTTAGCCAATGAGACCGGCCTCAATATTTCTGAGTACCGCCGCATTGTTCGCACGGTCCAAAAAGGTGAGCGTGAGGCGCGCATCGCCAAGAAAGAGATGGTCGAAGCCAATCTCCGCTTGGTCATTTCGATTGCCAAAAAATACACCAATCGCGGGCTGCAATTCCTCGACCTTATTCAAGAAGGCAATATCGGCCTGATGAAAGCGGTCGATAAATTTGAATATCGTCGCGGTTATAAATTCTCGACCTATGCGACATGGTGGATCCGCCAAGCCATCACGCGTTCAATTGCCGACCAAGCGCGCACCATTCGTATTCCGGTGCATATGATTGAGACGATTAACAAGCTGGTGCGCACATCGCGTCAAATGCTGCATGAGTTTGGCCGCGAGCCGACACCGGAAGAGTTGTCAGAAAAACTGTCCATGCCGCTCGATAAGGTGCGCAAGGTTTTGAAAATCGCCAAAGAGCCGATTTCGCTCGAAACGCCGATTGGCGACGAAGAAGACAGCCAGCTCGGTGATTTCATTGAAGATAAAAATGCCATTTTGCCGATTGATGCGGCGATTCAGTCAAACCTGCGCGACACCACAACCCGCGTATTGGCCTCGCTGACACCACGTGAGGAACGGGTCTTGCGTATGCGTTTCGGCATTGGTATGAACACCGATCACACGCTGGAAGAAGTGGGTCAGCAATTCTCGGTCACGCGCGAGCGTATCCGTCAAATTGAAGCGAAAGCGCTGAGAAAACTGAAACATCCCAGTCGGTCACGGAAACTCCGCAGTTTCCTCGATAATTAGGGCAGTCGGCACAAGAGATACCTCCCATGCTTTTAACGATGATGAAGGCGAAAATTCACCGCGCCATGGTGACCCAATGCGACATGCATTATCAGGGGTCCATTTCGGTTGATGAAGACTGGCTCGACCGTGTCGGCATTTTGCCGAATGAGCAGGTCGATGTGCTGAACATAAATACCGGTGCGCGCTTTACCACTTACGCCATTCCGGCGGAACGCGGTTCAAAAACCATTGGTATTAACGGTGCGGCGGCGCGCCTTGCCCAGAAAGAAGATTTAGTGATTATTATTGCTTATGTGCAAATGAGCGACGACGAAGCGCGGGCCCATAAACCCGCTATATTTCTACCCGAAGTCGAAGCATAATAAACGCGCGCAACGGAGGGCCTGTAGCTCAGCTGGTTAGAGCGGTCCGCTCATAACGGATTGGTCGCAGGTTCAAGTCCTGCCGGGCCCACCGTCCGCCGTTTAGGGAGATGTTATTTTGCATTGGGTATTGATTATTCTGGCGCTTGCGCTGCCAACTGCTGCTTTGGCATGGACAGCGGTGCCGCATGAGGCGGGCACGGCAAGCCGCATTGAGGGTCAAAAAATCGCCGGCGCTGCCGAGACCGGAGACACTGTTTACATCCTCATCGAGCCGAAACAGGTTCTGCCGATATTGGAAGCGGGCGCGACTGAAATCGCCTACCAAAATATTATTTTCAATTATGGGGACAGCTATATTTGTGGGCAAGCACGCGAGATAAAAATTACCGTTGATGGCGCTCTGCTGCGTGAAACCGACCCGATTGATGGCAAAAAATATGATTGGCATATTTTCCGCAAAGGGTTTTTGACCACCCATTATGGCGAAGTGCTGAGCTTTGAAAGCATGAGCGAGCCCGATGGCAGTGACTTGGCCGGTCGCCTGTTGAGCGCCAAACGCAAGATTGTCTTCGAGCGCAAAATCGATAATTGCGGCGATGACGGGGTGTTTGAATTCGCCGTGCCGCGCTGAGACTTTAACGTTGTCGGCGCAGCAGTGAGCGGTCTTTCTGGCTATCGCGGCGGGCAATTGAGAATTGCGCGCCGGCAATTTTTTCAAATGTCATATGATGAATGGTCGAAACGAAATGCCATTGCGCGGCGATGCGGCTTTGCGTGATGTCGAGTTTCAGCCAGCCCCGCTTTGCCCCATCGACATATTGCACTTCCGCATTGCGTTGCACGAACCCTTGCGCGACGCTGCCCGGTCGGCGCGGCGGCAGCACATCGTCGAGCCCGGGGCTGGTAATCGACCCGCAGACCAGTTCGGCGCCAAACCCTTGGCCTTTGGCATCGTATAAATCACCGGCCAGCGCGGTGTGAATATCGCCGGTTAGCACAACCGGCGTCGCCCGACCGCCGGCCAAAATATCCAATAATGTTTGGCGCGCGCGCGGATAGGCGGCCCAACTATCGGGCAATAAAATCGGCCCATATTTGCTATTGGCGATAAAAGCCGGTGCGACACGGGCCTCGGGGTGCAGCAGCGGTGTCAAATCTGGGGTGCGAAACGGGCTGACCAAGAATTGCTGGCCGATGAGATGCCAGGGCGCATCGCCGACAGCAGCACTTTCGGCCCGCAGCCAGTTCTCCTGCTCAGTCCCCAACACCTCGGCGCCATAAACCCCATTCGCCAAATCGCGGCGGCTCGGTATCGGCGTTCGCGCATAATGGCGCGCATCCAGCATCGATAACCGCCCGAGGGCGCCCAGTGAGAACGAGCGGAAAATCCGGTCGGGCCGGTTTGCCCGGTTCAGCCGCACCGGCAGATATTCATGATAGGCCTGGATAGCGACACCGCGCATGGCCGCGAAACCGTCAGGCGAACCTTTATAATCGGTCGAGCCGTCGCGATAAGTACCATTGCGGATTTCATGGTCGTCCCACACACAAATGAACGGCAGGCTGGCATGCAGCTTTTGCAAATCCGTGTCGCGGCGATATTGCCGATAGCGGCGGCGATAATCATCCAGTGTTTCCAGCTTATGCGGGGGCATCGGCAAGCGACCCATATCGAGCGCTTTGGCCGAAGCATAGCCGCCCAAGCCATATTCATAAATATAATCGCCGAGATGCAAAACCGCGTCCAAATCATGCGTCGCCATATCGGCATAGGCGTGGAAATAACCGGCCGGATGATTGGAACAGGCGGCGACCCCAAGCCGCAAGCGTTGTCCGGCCGGTAGCGTTTTGGTGCGCCCGATGCGCGAGCTGACCGCGCCATGCGTGAAGCGGTAATAATATGTGCGCCCGGGGCGCAACCCCGTTACGTCAATTTTGACGGTAAAATCGCGCGCCGCATCGGTCTCGACCGCGCCGGTGGCGACCGGCATCCGCATGGCTTTGTCCTCGGCGAACTGCCAGTCAACTTTCACCGCTGCGCCAGCATCCATCCCGCCAATGCGAGTCCAGATAATGACACTGTCTTGCGTCGGGTCACCGCTGGCCACACCGCAATCAAACAGATCTGCCGCGGCGTCAGCCGCTCTCGGCAACAAGGCGCTGGCGGCAATACCCCCGCCAATCAGTTTCAAGCTGGTGCGTCTATCGGTCATTGTTGTTTTTATGTCCTCGTAGCGACCATAGCAGGACTTAAATGTTTTTCAAAAACACCCCAATCGACCGTGCCTTTTTCGGCGATGAACACCAGTTCGGCGGGGCGGGTTTCCGCTTCGATGAGGGTGTAGCGGTTGCCGACCAATTGCAGACGATGCGTGCCGGTGTGACCCTTGGCGCGCACCAGTGGCAGCGTGTCCAACAAAGCGGTCAATTTTTCGATATTCAGCGGCGCGTCCGCGGTCAGGGTGAAGCTGTCAAACAGCGTATCGGCATAAAGCGGCGCGGCGGCGGCGGCGGATTTGGGCAGGGGGCTGGGCGCGCCCGACAACATATCGGCCAGCACCTCATCGGTCGGTTCGCCAATCGGGGCGGCGGTTAATGTGATCAGTGCATCGCGCGCCGCCGCGCCCGCATCGGCGGTCAGGTCGGTTTTGGTCAACAGGCAATAATCGGCTTGCATAATCTGGCGTTGCACCAGCTTGCCGGTAAATTTGTCATGCCGTTTGGCGGCAATCGTCTCGGCGTCAATGGCGACATAGACACCCGCCAATTGCAAACCGCTGACCCCATAGCCGAGATAGGCCAGCCGCGCCGGTTCGCCCGCGCCACTGGCTTCGACCAATACATGGTCGGGCGGCGTTTCGAGTGCCGCCAGCGTCTGCAACTGTTTCAGCGCATCGTCTTGAAGCTGGCAGCAGGCGCAGCCATTGGCCAGCGAGATGGTGTCGCCCTTATGTTCGGCAATCAGTCCAGCATCGATATTGATCGCGCCGAAATCATTGACCAGAACGGTCAGGCGTTTGCCATGCGCACCCGCCAATAGCCGATTGATCAGCGTCGTTTTACCGGCCCCGAGATAGCCGCCCAATATGGTCAAGGGGAGGGGGAGAGCGCGCGTCATCTGTCGATTTTATGTGCCGCGCCGCCAAACACCGTGCCCCATATTTCAATGTCTTTGAGCCCCGCCGCACCGACCTCGAACGGGTCTTGTTCCAGCACGGTAAAATCGGCCCGCTTACCGGCCCGCAATGTGCCGATTTCGTGCTCCAGCCCCAGCACATAGGCAGCGTCGATGGTGATGGCTTTCAGCGCATCCTCCAACGGCACAATTTCATGAAGGCCGACCACTTCACCCGCTTCGTTTTGGCGCGTCGCCGCCACCCAAGCCGAATTGAGCGGCAGAGCTGGAGCCATGGTGTAGTCGGAATGCAGGGCAAATGGAATTTGATTGCGCTTCAGCGTGCCGAGCCGCGCCATATTATGGGCCCGCTCTGTGCCGATGCCGTCTTGCGCGTAAATCGCACTCAACTCGTGCAGGTAATAGACATTAACCGAGGCAATGGCCCCCAAATCGGCCATGCGGCGCACTTGTTCGGGCGTTGACAGACCGAAATGCTCAATCGTCCAGCGATGGTTAAAGCGTGGCTTTTCGGCTTGCAATTTCTCCAGCGTATCAAGCGCCAGCTCCAGCCCCATATCGCCGGTGCAGTGCACATGCACTTTAAAACCCTCATGCCAAAACAGCCTTGCGGCTTCTTCAAACCGCTCCGGCACCATCAGCCATTCGCCCTCATGGCCGTCAAGGTAACCGGGCGCGCCAACCATCATCAGTTGCGAGAAAAACGCGCCATCGGTAAACAGCTTGGCGTGGTCGGTAAAAAACAGATTATCGGAATTGAGTTTTGGGTATTCCTTCACCTCAGCCAAGACGCGGGAGAAATCGCCATCATGGGCCAATGCCAACACATTGGGCGTGTAATGCACCCGAAACGGGGTGCTGTCCGGCGTAAACACCATCTGCGCTGCCTGCCATTCAAGGTCGAAATTGAAAATACCGATGCCCATATCGCCCACGGTCGTGTGGCCGCCAAAATGCGTCACTTGCTTCAGGCGTTGCATGCCGAGGCCGAAAACTTCAGGCGACATGATAATCGGGTTGAGCGCGTTAATGGCTACGCGCAAACCGTTTTCATAAAACAGCCCATCGGCCAGATTGATTTGCGGATGCCCGCCGATCTCATCCGTGTCGAGGTCGAAATGCGCTATCGCTGCGCTGTTCATAATCACTTCATGGAAGGAGCGATGCCAGACAATCACCGGCCGGTCAGGGCAGGCTGCGTCTAATTGTGTGCGGGTTACATTGCCGTGCCAGTTGCGGTGATAACCCCAAGTAAAAAATGGTGTGCTGTCGCCGGTATTTGCCAGCCCCGTCAGGCGTTTCAGATACGCCTCATGCGTTTGAGTGGCAGGCACTTTCTCCCACGGTAAGTCCCATTCCAACGCGGTGATAAACTGCATTGGCAAAATCACCGCCGCCATAGATGGGTGCAAATGCGGGTCGATGAAACCGGGCAGCAGCACTTTATCCGCAAACCGAGCATCAATTTTATGCGGATAACGCGCGAGCCACGGCTTTAGCGTGTCCAGCGTGCCGAGTTCCAAAATCTCGCCATCGCGCACCGCTATCGCCGTGCCATGCGGGTGCGACGGTTCCATTGTATGAATGGCCTTCGCGGTGAAAACCGTTATTTCAGACAGATTTTTGGACATGCGCTCCCCCAAAATGCTTGCATTACTGTATCAAAACGCGGCAATCTTGCAGCATTATTTCAATGCTTTCTGGGGAGAATAAAATGGAAGCTTCAGCAATTTTGCAACCGGTTGTGGCGTTGGGTCTGTGGACAGCGGTAATGATGGTGTGGATGTATGCGACGCGCATTCCGGCTATTGGCACGACAGATATTCCTGCGGATAAAATGGGTCATCCGGCGGGCATGCAGTTATTGCCATCTGAGGTGCGCCGCATTGCCGATAATTATAACCACTTGTTCGAACAGCCGACGCTGTTTTACGCTTTGTGCATCACGATTGCGGTTGCGGGACATGTCGACACATGGGCGGTTAATCTCGCATGGGCATTTGTCGCCATTCGCATCGTGCATTCTTTATTGCAAGCAACGGTAAATATCGTCTTGCTGCGCTTTAGCATTTTTATGGTGAGTTGGCTGGTGCTGATTGCCATGATGGTGCGCGAGGCACTGGTCATCTTCTAGGCGTTTACGCGCTAGACGGAAAAGGGTCTCTTTGGAGGCCCTTTTTTGTTGGCATGTTACCTAATTCAAAAGCGCATAAAGTGCAGCCGCAATCTCGCCCTCAAGCGGGAAGGACAACATGCCCATAACCGAATATCCCATCAACCACGGCATCAGATAAAACCGCGCCATATAGAAAAACCAAGCAACGTAAAGCGGCACGAGGGGTGGCAGCAAAAAGCCGGGCGTTATTGGTCGCCATAATTTAATCAGCGGGTCGGTTGTTCGCACGAAGGCCCGCATGAAGAAGAAGTCGCTATTTTCGGGCAGGAAAAAATTCATCGCCGTGCGACCGATAAGCGTCCACATGACAACGCCCAGCGCATAGTCAGCGATAATCACCCAGAGCGGAAAAGCCGTGCTCATTTGTCGTTTAATGGTCTTGGTTGAGCACAGTGCCGCCGCCCGGAATGCGAATCGCGTCCACCATGGCTTGTGTTTCGTCATCGGGCGCATCGGTTGTCAGGGAGACGCCGACCATAGCCAAAAGGCTGGCCGTCATGCCGACAATGCCGAAGCGTAAATGGTCGAGACCCAGCACCGGCGTGCCGCCGGCAAAGCGGACATGATAGAGGTAAAAGGCACCGACCCCAAAGCCGATGGCCATGCCGGCAATCGCGCCCTGTCGATTGGCCCGCTTCCACCAAACACCGAGCACGAGCGGGAAAAATAAGCCGGAGCAGGCGAATGAAAACGCCCATGCGACC
>JAKMDW010000019.1 GCA_022426245.1 Alphaproteobacteria bacterium
AGCCAAAAGGGCTGATGCAAGGGCCGGAGCGCTTACAAACGATGTCAGGGAGAAAATACGTTTCATCATGGTTCTGGTCTCACTGCGTTTCGGTTTCATCTTCTATAACGTGGTTGGACAAACAATCTTTCCGCCACGCTATAAATATTATATAGCACGGCCAATAATAAAAAACAATGAATAAATTGAATTTTATTCAATATTTTTTGCGACAGTTTTGTGACACCGTAACCCATTGTTTAACGTATACTTTTAGAATTTTAGCAAAAAAAATAGCCCGTTCCGGGCCTATAAAATTACACTTTTTTTGATATTTTTTTACCAAGAAACCTCTTCAGTGCCAGTTTTCACCTCTTTTTCACTGCGGTTTTCCGTGTCTGCCGCCGCCACCGCACTGGCGGCAAATGACAGCGCGGTTGTCTCGTCGGGAATCTGCGTCTCTGCCACTGCATGGCCTTCGCTGGTTGGTATCAGGCCGCGGATAATCACGGTCATCACATGCGCCAATTCGCGCTCCAGCTCGGCCAATGTTTGATTGGTAAACAGCTGGGCATAACGATATTTGGTCGTTGCGGCGTGCAGCGCAATGGTTGTCGCCGGCACATTATCGAGCATAAACTCGCCCGAGGCTTTCCCTTCATGCAAAATCCGCTGAAACACGCGGCGCTCGCGGCGCAGGCTTTCAATTTGAAATTGCGGGCGATCCGATACGACAATTTGCGCCAGCTCAAGCGTTTTCGGCTGATTTTCCAGAAGATGAAACGTATAGCGCAGATCGGCAAACACCACTTCTTCGAGGCGCTGGCGCGCTGAGCGCAGCGGACAATCAAGCACCGCTTCAATTACCTCAACCGCGCTTAAGGCTTCCCGTCGCGCAATCTCCACCGCAATATCAATCTTACCTTTGAAAAAGCGATAAATATTGCCCGGCGACATGGCGCAATCTTCCGCCAATTCTGCGATGGTAGTTTTGGGATAGCCATAATGGCTAAAACGCTCGCGCGCCGCGACAATGATTTTCTCGCGAGTGGTATCTGACTCAGACATAGGTTCTTTTACCGCCGAAAGAATGAACAATCAATAAATTATTCACTGGCCCGCTCCCAACTGTCCACATACAGCTTTTGCCGCTTTTCAATGGCAAGAAGCTTGCAAGTTTCTCGACAGGCGGTTAATCGTGAGACAATAAGCTAGGTTGCATAGGCTATGTTGAGACGGCTTATGATAAGCCGGGCCGGGAGAACTGCGTCATGTCCAAAGACCAAAATGACCCTCATCAAGCCCCCTATATCGCGGTGCTGGGCGCCGGCGCTTGGGGCACGGCTTTGGCCTGCGTCTTGGCGCATAAACATGGGCAGATCACGCTTTGGTCCAATGAGGCCGACACAATGACAGCAATCAATCGCCAGCATGAGAACACGGCGTTTTTGCCCGAGATTCCCCTCCCGGAAAATATTCATGCCACGGACCGGCTGGCCGATTTGGCCGCGGCAGATATAATTTTAATGGTTGTACCGGCGCAATTTGCCCGTCCGGTTTTGGCTGAGCTGGCCGCGCTAAACGATAAAGCCGCTTTGGTGTTATGCGCCAAAGGCATTGAGCGCGACAGCCTTAAGCTCATGTCCGATGTCGCGCTGGACTATGTCAGCGCCGACCGCTTGGCGGTTTTATCGGGCCCCAGCTTTGCCGCCGATGTGGCGCGTGGCCAACCGACGGCGGTTACCTTGGCTTGTGCCGATGCGGCGCGTGGCGATTGGCTGGCCAGCCATATTGGCGCGCCGCATTTTCGACCCTATTTGAGCGATGATATTATCGGTGCTGAAATTGGCGGGGCGATCAAGAATGTGTTGGCCATTGCCTGCGGCATTGTAATGGGCAAGGGTTTGGGCGAAAGCGCGCGTGCCGCCATAACGGCGCGGGGCTTTGTTGAAATGTCGCGTTTGGGCGTCGCCTTGGGCGCACAAAGCGACACGCTAAACGGGCTGTCCGGATTGGGCGACCTGATTTTGACCTGCGGCAGCGATAGCTCACGCAATTTTTCATTGGGCCGCGCGCTGGGCGAAGGGGCTGATGCCGCCACTGTTTTGGGCGCGCGCAATTCGGTTTCAGAAGGCGCGATGAGCGCCGCCGCGGTGAGCGCTTTGGCCGACAAACACG
>JAKMDW010000022.1 GCA_022426245.1 Alphaproteobacteria bacterium
ATGTGGATTTTTTCGGTTTCATAACCGTCACCGCCCGAACCCGAAGCGAAATTTGTGAAATCATTGGAAATCACGACGCGGTCAGAAGTATGGTCGGCTACCTTATGGGCATCGGCGTCAATATTGACCGTCATCGTATAGGGTGTCGCACTGTCAGCCGTGCCGTCATTAACCTCGAAACTGAAGCTCGTATATGCCGCGCCGCTGGCATTTGCCGCCGGCGTGAACCTCAGGCGCCCGCCATTTAGATCAGCGAGGCTTATTGTTTCGCCTTGAGAGACACTCGTCCAATTCGCCGCGTCATGAAACTCATTATCTGAACGCCCGCCAGTGTAGGTTTCGTCCGGCGCCGTCCATGTGCTCTCCTCAAGCGCGCCAACTGCGGGTAGCGAGACAATTTCAACATGGGCAAGTGTGTCATTATCAGCATCCGCAAAGCCAAATTGGCTAGCATCGAATGTGTAGCTGTCGCCTTGACCAACCGTTACGACATTGTCGGCAGCTGTCGGCGCATTATTGAGTTGAAAGGCATATTCGTCAGCCTCAACAGCATCCGCCTCAATGGGGCCAGCCCTATACTCCAGCTCCCAATCGCCGCTCGCGCCGGTAATGTCATCTGAGGCGGCAATGTCGGCAGCGGTTAACTCAGCCAGCTCTTCAATAAAGGTGCCGCCTTCTTCACCAGAGGCAATGTTACAGCCGTAAAGCAATATATCGCCGTCTTCGGTGAGTGTATTTTTGAGAACAGCCAGCGTGTCAGCGTGTGTGGTGAGTGTCTCGAGTGACAAGCTGGCTGTTCCCAGACGGGCGTCGCCCGCCGTACCGTGACCGAATATATGAATTTCATCTACGCGGTCATGATCTTGTAAAATGTCGTTAATCTGCGCGAAGCCGTCGCTGTCACCCTGCAATATATATATTTCCGCATCGTCTGGCAGCACATCGGCTGCGGCATCGGCCAGCGTTTGCGGGTCTTCGACGCCGCCATCAATAAACACAATGGCGCTGCGCGTTGAGTGAAACTCAAAGCTGATATTCTCGCGCTGGGTTTCTCTTTGATTTTCGCGCTGATTTTCAGGTGCGACAGCCGGTGCGGTATCGGCAGCATTGCCATCGCGATAGACAATCGCCGACGCGACATCAGCCCCCAAATCGCCATCAAAAAGAAGGCGGGGCTCAAGCGCATAAATCAGCGGTGTTTTGGTGTTTTTACGCGACACTTGTTACCCCAAGTTACAAACTTCACCATGATTCCGTGAAGCTTTTTCATTATAGGGTCATGAAAAGGCACCTGCAACCTAATTCGAGTGTATGGATTTAACTGAAATAATTGAAATTTATAGATAAATTTGGGTTTGGGTCACGACCGCGACCCGTTTTCCGTCATCGCGGGTGATATCGGTCTGCCACGCTAAAAGCACTTGCCGAGCAAAGCGAGGCTTAGTGCACCTTGTGCGGCCTATAGATAAATTTGGGTTTGGGTCACGACCGCGACCCGTTTTCCGTCATCGCGGGTGATATCGGTCTGCCATACGGACAAGCGACGCCCGGCAGAAAGCGGAATGCAAACAGCATGCAGCGTATCGCCTTCCATCGCCGGTTTAATGAAATTGGTTTTGCTCTCAATCGTCGTTGTTCCCGCTGCGCCTTCGGGCATATTAAGATGCGCCCCGATAGCGCCCATGGCATCGGCGAGAGACATAATCGCGCCGCCATGCACATTGGGCAAGTGGTTGGTGAGGTCTTTGGTTATCGGCAGGCGTCCCTCAATGCGGTCCTTATCAGCCGCAATCAATTCAATGCCAATATGGCGCGGGAAATTCACCGTATCGGAAAACGCCTGCAAATCGCCGGCTGCCAAGCTTTCTGAAAAATCATCAGCCATAATTGTCTCCTAAATCATTGCGCTTAACGCCATTACAGCCAGCGTCGCCACCACCGGAATAACCACCGTAATTACGCCGACATCCTTATAGGCTTGTTTGTGCGTAAGCTGGGTAATGGTCAGCATGGCAACCACCGCACCGCAATGGGGCAGGCTGTCAAAGCCACCACTGGCCATCGCAACAATACGGTGCAACTCATCGGCCGGTATGCCCATAGCGAGATAGCTTTCGGCCATTGTCGCCATGAATATCTGCAAGCCGCCTGAAGCCGAGCCGGTAATCGCTGAAACCACAGAAATTGACGCAAAAGCGGATATTTTTGGCGGCAAACCCGAATTCAGCATGGCCGATGAGAAATCTTGAAAGCCGATAGTCTGCACGACAATGCCACCAAAACCGATAACAGCCGCAGTATTCAGCAGGGGCATAATGGCATCATTCGTGCCTTCACCGAAGACTTGCAGACCACGCCCGCGCAGATTGGGAAAAATCGCATAGGCGAACAGGCTACCTAATATCAGCGCGAGGCTCGGCCAAAAAACCGGTTGCTTGCCGGCAAAGGCAATAATATCGGCCACGGTCCCGGTTTCAGGGGCCAGCCCCATGCTTTGCAACAAACGCGGCAATAAAATTGTGCTGATGACCAGAACAAGCGGCAAAATCGCGATGCGCCATTGTGGCATATCGGGCGAGGCGACAATGTTCTCAACCTTATCGAGCGGGCCGGGCTCAAAGCCTTCTCCGGCTGCTTTGGCTTTCAGCCTTTGGCGTTCGAGATAGACCATTCCCAACGCGAACATAATCGCGCCCCCCGTCAGGCCGAGCAGAGGTGCGGCGAATAAATCGGTGCCGAGCGCGACGGATGGAATGACGTTTTGAATGGAAGGCGTGCCGGGCAGGGCGGTGAGGGTGAAGGTTCCCGCACCCAATGCCAGTGCTGCGCAAAACAGGCGTTTTGGTATATCGGCCTCTTTCAGTAAGCTGAGGCCCAGCGGATACATGGCGAAGATGACGACAAATACAACCACGCCGCCATAGGTCAGCGCGGCGCATGCGAGCACGGTAATCACCAAAGCGCGATGCGCGCCGAGACGGTTAACCAATGCCAAAGCAATCGAGGTTGCGGCTTTGCTTTCGCCCATGATGCGCCCGAAAATTGCACCGGCGATAAACAGCAAAAAAAAGCGTCCGGCAAAGCTAAACGTGCCGAGCGGGCCACTGGCATAATGTTCAGCAAAGGCCTCATGCACCGGTAAGCCATTGGTCAAAGCCACCACCAAACCGCATAAAAGCGACGCAAATAATATGTTGACCCCGCGTAGCGCGAGAAAAATCAGCAAAGCCAAACCCGCAAGCAAACCAATATAAGCCATAATGCCCTCCCAGACTGAGGTTTAGTTTAGGCAGGGATTCGGTGTTTGCAATAGCACCGCATTTGGTCAATGCTATTGACCGATTTGGGGGTTCTGCATGAGCAGCTTAAAGTTGGATAATGGCATAAAGTTTTACTATGGGTTAGGTGCCGCCCCCTATGGCATTAAAGATAACGGCTTTAGCTATTTCCTGCTGATTTTCTATTCGCAGGTTCTGGGCCTGTCGCCAATGTTAGCCAGCCTCGCGTTGACCGTGGCGATTTTTGTTGATGCCGTCACCGATCCGCTGATCGGCTATGTTTCAGATAATTGGCGGTCGAAATGGGGGCGGCGACACCCGTTCATGTATTGGTCAATCGTGCCGATTTGTCTGAGCTATGCGCTCATGTGGAATCCGCCGGAATTTGTGTTGGCTTCACAGGGCAGCATGTTTGCATTTCTGGTTGCGATGGCCGTGTCCATTCGCATTTTTCTGACCTTTTTTGAGGTTCCGAATACGGCGCTGATTTCAGAGCTGACCACTGATTATGACCAACGCACCGGCCTGATGGGATTGCGCTTCATGTTTGGATGGCTTGGGGGTATCGGCATGGCCTTCCTCGGCTATTCGGTATTCTTCCAATCGGCCGACGGTAGCAATGGTATTTTGCAGGCCGATGGCTATGCCAATTACGGCGTCGCAGCGGCGTGTCTGATGTTTGTCGGCATGCTGGCCTCGTCTCTTGGCACGCATAAAACCATACCTTATCTGCATACGCCGCCTGAAAAGGATATCCTTTCGCCGCGCCAAGTAATGCGCGAGGTGCTGGACGTCATGAAAAATAATAATTTCATGGCGCTGTTTCTGGCCTCTATCTGCTTCGGCACTGCCTCCGGCTTTACGGCGGCGTTAGCAATTTACTTCTCGACATTTTTCTGGGGGCTTGTGCCATCACAATTGGCGGTATTAACCATGCTGCAGGCGGTTGCCGCGGTTTGCGCTGTGCCTCTGGCGCGGCGCTTGAGCATGACTTTCGATAAACGCCGGGCCGCGCTGGGCAGCTTTATTTTCATTTTGCTGTGGGGGCCGGTCATGCTGTTGGGGCGGATATTTGAGGTCGTGCCCGAAAATGGCGACCCGATGCTGTTCCCGATGCTGTTGGCGCATAACTTCACCAATCTTTTGGTCGTGATAAATTTCTTCATCCTGTTCGGCTCGATGATGGCCGATGTGGTGGAAGACAGCGCGGTTGATACGGCTCGGCGCAGCGAGGGTATTATTTTTGCCGCACGCGGCTTTGCCGGTAAAATGGTGACGGGTCTCGGCATCATGTTGGCCGGTCTGGTCTTGTCGCTGATTAACTTGCCGCGCAATGCCAAGCCCGCTGACATTGACCCCGACAAACTGATTGATTTGGTGCTATTCGCCGCGCCGCTTGAGGCGGTGCTTTATATCGCGGCGTTTATTGTGCTGCGCCGCTATCGCATTTCGCGCATCAAACATGGCGAGAATGTTGCGGCTGTTGCATCGCTTTAAGCTTTAAGTCATCCCTCAGGACTGCAGTTCACCAATCGTGCGATTGGCTGAAATAATGCGGTCTGACAAAGTCACCGATATTAAATGCAGCAGGGCATCAACGCTTGGGTCGTGGGCTTTTTCCAGCCGTTCATAAGTCTCACGCGACAGCGTGTAAATGACGGTTGTGCCGCGCGCTATCAAATCGGCACTGCGCGTTTCGCGTCGCACAAAGCCCATTTCACCCAACATGGTGTGGCGCATGTAAGAGTAAATGCGAAAAGTCTGGCCCGGCACATCATGGCTCACCACATCGACGCGCCCCCGATCAAGGAAATAAATCTCGTCTGCATCTTCGCCCTGGCGGCAAATCACTTCGCCGTCTACATATTCTTCCGGTTGTAAAATCTTGAATAGTTGCGCCGCGACTTCATCATCCTCGAAGCGCAGCTCCAGCCAGCGTTGCAGCGAGCCAATCTCATCAAATGCTCGCTCGCGAAGCATGCTTTCCTCAATCGCTTCCATCGCATCATAAATCGCGGCGTAATTTTGGTCGGCAATCAGGGCCGGCGAGCGATGCAGCAGTCGTGAAACGCGAATTTGGTCGCGCTTGGGAAGCTCAATAGTCGAGACGGTGCAATTATGCTTATCGGCGGCATAGAATATCTTCTGCAAAATCTGTTCAGCTGAGGCGTCAATGCCGCTCACATGGCGGAATGATAGGATGAGATGACGCACATCGTCATCTTTATCTTCCAACTGCTCCTTAATAAGCGTGTAGAAATTATGCGCTGTGCCGAAGAATAAGAAACCCTGCAATTCATAAATACGGATGGTTTTATGCGCGCCATCGAGGAATTCTTCCTCATCGGTGGAGCGCACGACGCGAGAACGATAGGCCTCGCCGGAAAGCTGAGACCGGACAATGCTGATAATGCTGGCGCGCGCGGCGAATAATATGCAACCGGCGACGACGCCCAGCCCGAGGCCGAAAATGAAGCCTGCATAGAGTGTCGTAACGGCAATTACCAAAATCATCATATACTCGATACGGTCGAGTGTATTGAAGGTGGTTATCATCCAACGAAAAGCGATTTGCGTGCCGAGAAACAGCACCATCGCGGCGAGGGATATTTGCGGCAATAGGGCGATAGCGTCACTGCCGATAAGAAACACGCCGCCGCATAACACGGTGGTGAGAAAGGCAGCAATCGGAAATCGGCTTTTCTTTTCGACATTCAGCAGCGAGCGGGAAAGCGAAACCAACCCTGCAAAACCTCCCAATAAGCCAGATAAACCAATGGCATAACCATGTATCTTAAGCTCATGGTTTAGGTTGGAGTCGAAATTTCGTTCAAGCTCAATGCCCGCAATAATCAGCAGAATGGCGAGGCCGACAACGACGATAACGGCGACTGTTTCGGGGAAGAACTCGATGAATGTCGCCCAGGTAATTGTATCAAACACCGACTGCGTGGCCGGAATAAACAGCTTTGTTTCGCCTGAAACCTCTAATAAAAGCCCTAATTTCTGCGCTTCGGCAATGGATAGGCCTTGCATGGCAAATACCGCATGGGCAATGAAGATAGAGGCAAAAATGGCAATCGGCAGCGCCAGGCTGTTTTTCACATTGGTCGCGACATACCAGTAAATAACGGCCAGCACGGTAACAGTCAGGAGTTTGACCAGTTGCAGGTCGGTCAGACCTTCAAAACCGGCTGGATTCATGGGGTCAATGCCGGTTGCCAGCAATATGGCGCCGCTTACCATCAAACAACCGGCAGCTGCCAAAAACCCACCGGCGACTGATATCGGCACAAAACGAATGAAATTGCCGATTTGAAAATACCCTAGCAAAAACATGGTGAGCGCCGTCAACAGCGTTATCGCCATCATAATTGTGAGCGTTGCGAGTGCCAATGCCTCGCCGCCGAGGCCTCTATCGGATAGGCTTTGTGCGACCAACACAAACAGGCTGGCCATAACGGCGACCGAGTTCGAATCCGGTCCGGCGATGGAGAACTTAATGCCCGACATATACGCAACAGCAAGGCCGGTAACCACAGTGGTTACTAAGGCGGCGCTAATGGCGTAGCCAATATAAGGAATAAGCAGAGGCGAGGTGAACAATAACGCGCCGTAAGACAACGCATAGGTTAGGGATAAAAGGGCAATGGCAATGCCTGACCCAAAATCAGACCTCGCTGCCTTGGTTAAAAATGACACGCTAAACACTCCCGCTACGAATCATACGATAGCACTATTTCGGAGATTTTACGTCGTTTTGGCCGGCGTTTTTGGCGCCGTGAGGTTTTAGGCCAGCCGTTCCGCGCCGACTGCGAATTATCGCGGCGCTTATGCGCCGACAGAAAGACCGGTTCCGGCATCCAAATCAGCGGTCATTTTTTCGCTAAGAGCGCCGCGCGTGAGCTTTTTATTTCCGGCATAGGCCTTGCCATCCAGCTTTTGTAGCTCTTGCGCTTTTTCAATTGCGCGCGCCATCAGC
The DNA here is from genome assembly GCA_022426245.1 of Alphaproteobacteria bacterium. Taxonomy (GTDB): domain Bacteria; phylum Pseudomonadota; class Alphaproteobacteria; order RS24; family RS24; genus UBA8337. The sequence continues at coordinate 7,261 of JAKMDW010000022.1, forward strand.
TGATCGGGGGCAACCACTTCATCAAGAATTCCGAATTCACGCGCCGTAGCGGAGCTCACTAATTCGGCGCCCACAAAGCAACGGTCGAGATGCTGATTGCTGATTTTAAATCTCGCCATGTCCATACCAAAAGGCGGCAACACCATGCCAATGGCCGATTCATTTAATCCATAGCGGCTTTCACCCTCAACCCCGATGCGGTAATCGCCGGTTAGCATAAGCAAACAGCCGGCCGCAATGGCATGGCCGGGCGAGGCGATAATGACCGGTTTTTTGCTGCTGAAGATACGCACCGTCAGGCGACCGCCTTGGCCAACCATATCGGCCACTCTATCCGGCTCGTTTCGCATGACCTTGAGGTCAAAGCCGGCACACATGGCCGCGCCACCGCTGGTCAGAATGATAACGTCTGCTTTTTCTTCAGCCTCGTCCATCGCCGCGTTGAGCGCCGCCATCATATCAAAGCCAAAGGCATTGGCTTTGCCATCGTCAAGCGTGATTGTGGCAATGCCATCAGCGATAGTGCAAGTAGCGAAATCAGTCATGAGGAAGTCTCCTGTCGGGCAATTAGGTCAACATAAACACGCAGCACTATGGCGGCGAAGGCCAATACAATCAAGAAGGTGGGTTTGCTGAGGCCACTCAGAAAATGGCTGAGATAGGTTATCGCGAAAACTACCGCAAGATAATGCGCGCCTAACTTATGCAAACGATGCCAATTATCCGCGCCAAGCTGTCTGATTGCGGCATCATTGGAACTTATCAGCATCAAAAACATCGCCAGATATGCGCCGCCGCCAACGCCCAGCGTCACAATATCGACGGTCTCACCGGATACTGAGAAAAACCCGATAAGCGCAAACAGATGGATAATATGAGCAATGGCAAAGCTGATGCCCGCATTGCGTCGGTGGCGACGCAGCCAGCTTGTCACCGTGTTTGCACGAAGCTGATAAAGCGGGGCGGCGAGATAGCTGACCAAAAACAAAAAGAAAGATAGGCGCGCCGTGTATCGTGTCCATAAATGCCATGCCTCAACCGATGGCGGCACCACGGTGAATTGCCAAACCGCGAAAGCCAGACTGCCGAAAAGCGTGAATGCCATCCAAGTCCAAAAGCTTTGCTTCGCCAATCCGAAACCACTTTTTCGTTTTAATTCCATTTTTCTCTCATTCTTGTGGCCTTTTGACACATAATTTCTGCGTGTCATTCGCGATGTCTTGTCATAGGTTACAAGAAATTAACGGAGAAAGTCATGGCTTATCGCGCACCGGTTTCAGCAATTGAATTCACCCTCATGCAAGAGGCAGGTTTTCAGCGGCTTATTGATAGCGGCAAATATGAGGATTTGTCTGATGATTTGCTGACGGCAATTCTCGATGAAGCAGCCAAGCTGGCCAATGATTATGTTGCTCCGGTGAATTGGGAAGGCGACCAAACCGGCTCGCACCTGACTGATGATGGCGTGAAAGTGCCAGAGAGTTTTAAGACCGCCTACACCAAATACACTGAAGGCGGCTGGCCGACACTGGCTGCGCCTACCGAATATGGTGGGCAGGGGCTGCCGCTCGCTTTGTCCAATGCAGTCACGGAAATGATGAATTCCAATATCGGCTTTCAGCTTTGCGCCATGCTGTCCAATGGCGGTGTCGAGGCGATGGCCGCCCATGCGACGCCAACGCAAAAAGAGAAATATCTGCGCCGCGTGATTTCGGGTGAGTGGTCGGCAACCATGAATTTGACCGAGCCGCATGCCGGTTCAGATGTCGGCAATATCCGTTCCAAAGCCATGCCGCAAGATGATGGCAGCTATAAAATCACCGGTACGAAGATTTATATCACCTATGGCGATCACGACATGACCGACAACATCATTCATTTGGTGTTGGCGCGCACGCCGGGTGCTCCGGATGGCACGAAAGGCATTTCGCTTTTCGTTGTGCCGAAATTCATGGTCAATGATGACGGCTCCCTCGGTGCCGCCAATGATGTGAAATGCATCGGCCTCGAGGAAAAGCTTGGCATTCACGCCAGCCCGACCTGCGTCATGGCATTTGGCGAAGATGCCGATAATACAGGCGGCGCAACCGGTTGGCTGGTCGGCCCCGAACATGGCGGCATGGCTTGCATGTTCACCATGATGAATAATGCCCGCCTGCATGTTGGTTTGCAGGGCGTCGGCGTGGCCGAAGCCGCGACACAACACGCGTTGGCCTATGCGCAAGAGCGTAAACAGGGCCGCAAGCCCGGTGCCGCCAAAAACGACAATGATGCAGTCGCCATCATCAATCACCCTGATGTGCGCCGCATGTTGCTGACCATGCGCGCCATGACCGATGCGGCCCGCGCCATTTGCTATGAAAACGGTGTGATGGCTGATTTGGCCCATGCTACCGGTGACGCCGAGGCCAAAGCCAAGAATGATTTGCTAACGCCCATCTCCAAAGCCTTTAGCACGGACATCGCCAATGAGGTTGCCGCCATCGGTGTGCAAGTGCATGGCGGTATGGGCTTTGTTGAGGAAACCGGCGCGGCGCAATTTATGCGCGATGCCCGCATTTTGACGATTTACGAGGGCACAAACGGTATACAGGCCATGGATTTGGTGGGGCGCAAACTTGGCAATGGCGACACCATCAAAGCCTATATTGGCGAGATGAAAGCGACGGCGGAGGATTGCCGCCAGTCAAATAATCCGGTGCTGGTCGATGTTGCCGAGCGCCTCAACACCTCGATTGATGTGTTGGAGAACACAACCGATTGGTTGGTCGCCCAACGCGGTTCGCTTGATGTGCTGGCCGGTGCGACGCCTTACCTACGCCTATTCGGTCTGGTTGCCGGTTGCCATTATTTGGCACGCGGCGCGCATGCGGTTAACCAAAACACGGTCGAGCCGCATTTCGACCAACGCAAAATGGCCTCAGCGCAATTCTACGCCCATAATCTGCTCTCCGCAGTCGGCGGCTTGTCCGATGCTGTGATGGCGGGCAATGAAATGCTCGAAGACATCGGCGTCGAGGCCTTGGCGGTATAAGCACTTATCGCGCCCTTATAGCGCGTCTCAGTGGGGTGACGATACAAACCCACCTCGCTTGCGCAATGCGGGCGGGGGTCGCCGGAGGCGAGCGCGCCCTTATAGCGTAACAAAGCGCAAAACAGTTTGATTTCATTATCTCTTCGACGCCGCCTATACAGAGCGAAAGTTATGAGGTTTCGACAATGACAGGTTTTGCCGCAATTATTTTGGCCGCCGGTAAAGGCACGCGCATGAAATCGGCGCTGCCCAAAGTGCTGCATGAAATTGCAGGCCGTCCGATGCTGGGTCACGCGATGGCGGTTGCCGATGAGGCCGGTGCTGCGGAAGTGTTGTTGGTTACCGCACCTGACCAAGACGCCGTGCGCGCTTATGCTGATGGCTCGAATAATGAAGCCATTGCCACCACCCATTGCATTCAAGAACAACAACTTGGCACTGGCGATGCAGTGCGTGCAGCCTTTGGCGCAACCGATAAGCACGCGCGCTTTGTCGTGATGTTTGGCGACACGCCGCTGATGCGCCCCGAAGTGCTGGCGGCTTTGGCAAACCATGATGCCGATGTGACGGTGCTGGCTTTTGAACCTGATGATGCCGCCGCCTATGGCCGCGTGGTGCTGGACGGTGAAACGCCGACCGCCATCGTCGAATATAAGGATGCCGATGCGGCCACCCGTGCGGTTACATTATGCAATGGCGGCGCGATGGGATTGTCACGCGAAGCATTGGCAAAATATTTGCCGCAACTCAGCAATGATAATGCGCAAGGTGAGTTTTATCTGCCTGATATGGTGACATTGGCGCATCAAGACGGCGCAACAACCGCTTTGGTGATGGCCAACCCCGAGGACACAATGGGTGTCGACAGTCGCGCCGGTCAGGCGAAAGCCGAGGCACTAATGCAAGCGCGCTTGCGCCGCAAATTGCTTGAAGCGGGCGTCGGCATGCAAGATCCCGATAGTGTGTTTTTGAGTTTTGATACCGAGATTGCCGAAGATGTGACACTGGAACCGCATGTGAAAATCAATGGCGGTGTGGTCATCGGGAAGGGCACAGTGATCAAGGCCTTCACCCATTTGGAGGGTGTTAGCATCGGCCAACACGTGCAAATTGGCCCCTATGCGCGGCTACGCCCGGGCACGCGCGTTGGTGACGCCGCGAAAATCGGTAATTTTGTGGAAACCAAAAAAGCAGATATCGGCAAGGGTGCGAAAGTTAGCCATTTATCTTACATCGGTGATGCCGAATTGGGGATGGATGTGAACATCGGCGCCGGCACAATTACCTGTAATTATGACGGTTATAACAAACACCTCACTAAAATCGGTGATGGCGCATTTATTGGTTCGAATTCGTCTCTTATCGCGCCCGTCACCATCGGCAAGGGCGCTTATCTCGGTTCGTCTTCTGCCGTGTCGAAAGATGTGCCTGATGACGCGCTGGTCGTCACCCGCGCACCGGAGCGGGAGATTAAGGGTTGGGGGCGCAAGTTCCGCGCCCGCAATGAGAAAAAGGAAACGTAAATATGTGCGGCATAATCGGCGTCATCGGCAAGGGCGATGTTACCCAATCTATTTTTGATGGCCTGAAGCGGCTTGAATATCGCGGCTATGACAGTTCGGGCATTGCCATTGTTTCAGACGGGAACATTATCAGCCGCCGTGCCGAAGGTAAGCTAGAAGCCTTGCGCGCGCGCCTTACCGCCAAGCCGTTTAGCGGCACAATAGGTATCGGTCACACTCGTTGGGCGACGCATGGCCCGGCGACAAAGGCCAATGCCCACCCGCATCGCGGAGAGCGCGTTGCCGTTGTTCACAATGGTATTATTGAAAACTACAAAGAGCTGAAAGAAAGCCTGATTGCTGATGGCGTCAGCTTCTCCTCGGATACTGACACCGAAGTCATCGCGCATTTATTCTCTAAAAAACTCAATGATCATGATGATATTCGCCAAGCGGCGGCGCAAACTTTTGCCGCGCTGGAAGGCGCCTATGCGATTGCGCTGATTATTGATGGCAATGAAGATGAGATTGTCGTCGCGCGCAAGGGCAGTCCACTGGCTCTTGGTCATGGTGATGGCGAGATGTATCTCGGCTCTGACGCCTTTGCGCTGGCTCCGTTCACCAATCGCGTTTGCTATTTAAAAGATGGTGACTGGGCGGTGATGCACCGCGATGGTGCCGAGATTTTTACCCTCGGCCAAGATGATGCGGTTGAGCGGCGCATAGAGACCGTCGATGCCTCTGCTGCGATGGTTGATAAGGGAAATTATCGCCATTTTATGATGAAAGAAATTCATGAGCAGCCTGAGGTGCTGTCGCGCACATTCGGGCAATATATTGACCCGGAAGCGCGTGGCGTTTTATTGCCGGCCAATGAATTGGATTTCAGTAAAATCAATCGGGTCATACTGGTCGCTTGTGGCACGGCTTATTTCGCCGCGCAAGTGGGGCGGAATTGGATTGAACGCTATTCGCGTATTCCCGCGTCGATTGATATTGCTTCCGAGTTCCGCTATCGCGATGCGCCAATGGACAAAGATTGCCTGGCGGTTTTTGTCTCTCAATCCGGCGAGACAGCCGACACGCTGGCTGCGCTACAACATTGCAAGGCGCACGGGCTGCAAACCATTGGTGTCGTGAATGTGCCCGAAAGTTCAATTACCCGCGAGGTCGATCTGACATTCCCGACCTATGCCGGCCCTGAGATTGGCGTCGCCTCAACCAAAGCCTTCACCGCGCAACTTGGTGCATTGGCGTCGCTGGCCATTGGTCTTGGGCGCATCAAAGGCACGATTGATGCCGATGAAGAAGCGCGGCTATCTGACTTGCTGCTGACCACGCCGCGCCTCGCCAATGATGTGCTGGCACGCGAAGGGCAGATCGAAGAGATTGCCAAAGGCTTTACGGATTATTCCAGCGCGCTGTTTATCGGCCGCAATACCATGTGGCCATTGGCCCTTGAGGGAGCGCTGAAGCTGAAAGAAATTTCATATATTCATGCCGAGGGATTTGCCGCCGGTGAGTTGAAGCACGGCTCGATTGCGCTGGTTGATGAGACCGTGCCGATTATCACCATTGCGCCCGATGATGCGTTGTTTGAGAAAACTGTCTCCAACATGCATGAGGTGCTGGCACGCGGTGGCAAGGTTATTATGCTGGGTAGTGAAGCCGGTATCGAGAAGGCGGGCGAGGGCTGTATGGCCACCATTAAACTGCCCGTCCTTGACCCGTTCATCACGCCGATACTTTACGCGCTGCCCTTACAGTTATTGGCCTATTACGCCGCCGTGGCCAAAGGCACTGATGTTGACCAGCCGCGCAATCTGGCCAAATCGGTTACCGTCGAATAAGCCTAGAACAGAGTTTCCGGCGATTTTAAATATTCCAGTTCGGCGTCGGTCGAAGGACGGCCCAAAATCTCGTTGCGATGCGGATACCGACCAAAGCGTGCAATCGCATCTTGATGTTTTATGGCTGACGCAATGGTGTTTGCCGATGTATAGGTTTCAAAAAACGGCGCGGCGTGCCGATGGATGTCGATCTCCTCGCTGTGCATCAGCGGCATCAATATAAACATCCGTTTATTCTCATCCGGCTCATTGTCGAGCTGCCCTTCGGCAATCGCCAGTTGAGCCAATTGCAACACTTTGGCATCACCGGCAAAAGCATTTGGTGTGCCGCGATAAAGATTGCGCGTAAGCTGGTCAAGCAGGAGAATAAGTGCCAGGCGCGGGTTCGGCTTTTCTTGCCAACCGTCAAACCAACCACCCAGCGCTGACTGCACACTCATCGAGAATTTTTGATGCAGGCGCGGGTCGAACGCAGCATCGCCACTAAACCAGTCTTGCGGGCTGCATTGTTCAAACCAAAAGGTCAAAACGGCGCGCCATTTTGCGTTGTTTTTAAGCGCCATGCGGTAACGCTACGAAAAAACCGCAAGGACGGTCAAGCCTGCGACAAACATTCCATTTGGTGCGCCGCCATGGCGGCATATATCATGTGCATGAGTGATTTGGAAGAAGCCGAAAAGCAAGTGCGTGACATGGTGGTGCAAGCCGCCGCCAGTTTAACCCAGCAATATGGCGAAGACGCCGAGGTGATTGCTACCATGCGGGCGGCTGAGTTCGCCGCCGCGGGTGATGTTGATGGGCTTAAGGCCTGGGACATGATTATCGAATATCTGGTCGCCCTGCGAGAAGGTAAGCCTGAGACTATTGGCGAGGCGCTGAATTGAAACAGCTAACGATATTTTATAATGGTCGCTGCTCGATATGCGGCCCGGAGGTCGCGATGTATCAACGCATGGCCGAGGCGCATGCTTTAACGACACTCACCTTTACCGATATTTCAACCGGTGACTTGCCCGATGGGCTCGAACGCGAACCGATGTTGGCGCGGCTACATGCCAAAGAGGGCGAGCAGATGCTGGTCGGGGTCGAGGCGTTTATCGCGCTCTGGCTGCGCCTGCCCAAATTCAAATATCTGGCCCACACAATTAATTGGCCGATCATGCGGGGCATGACCGGCCTGATTTACAACAGCATTATAGCGCCGTGGCTTTACCGCCGTTATTTGCGCCAGCACTGTAATGTCTAATTAAATGCCCGGAATAAGTGGGATATCAATGTCGATGAACGGAATGCCACAACCGGACAATGCGAGGCTCAGGGCGACGGGAATGATAATCTTATACATGGAATTACTCCCCTAGTTCTTCTTCAGACCAACCATTGGCCTGTGCCGTTTTATACCCCTGATAACGGGGCTGGTCTATGGCGAGCTTGCCCATTGTCACCTTTATCAAGTGCGTTTTAAGGGCATCATTGGATAAATCCATCTCACCCGTTGCTATTTTCTCACACAATTTTCGATTGAGCGTCACCAAATCGCCGGTTTCGCCAAGCAATGATTCTAGCCGCGCCTGCTCGGCCTTATTAAAGCCAGGCGCAAGCTCAAGCTCGCGGGCTAAAATATCCAGCACATTACCGGCGACACGCGCATGAAACGCGGCATGGCCGGATAATTGCGGCATCGCCGTTTCAGTCAAAAAGGCGCGCGCCGCGGCGAGTAGTTTTTTGGCGGAAGGACGGTCTTGCATCAATCTTCTCCCAAAAGCATACGCAGCAAATCAATTTCGGTCTCCGAGGCGCGCCGCCCGATTGAGCCGCGCTCGATAGACGGGTCAGCCCCGCTCTCAAAAGCCGACACCATGAGAACGCCGCATATGATACCCCATTTCAGCGTGCCCAGAATTTCCCAAAACCGTATCGCCTTTTCATCTATCTCGCCGCCCGCTTTGCGATAGGCCGCATACAAATCTTCGCGCTGCCCAAAGCCACCGACCGGCAGATGGTGCTGGCCGAACCGCCAACTCGGCACACAGGGCCAGCCAAGATCCTCCATCGGGTCACCAATATGGGCCAGCTCCCAATCGAGTAGGGCGACCAAACCGTCTTCGGGCGACACCATGATATTGCCGTTTCTGAAATCGCCATGCACCAAAGCGGGTGCGCGCGGGTTGGGTATATTGTCTGCCAGCCACTTTATCGCCAGCTCAAACACCGGATATGGATGCACCCCATTTCCGGATAAATCGGCTTTCAAAAATCCCGCATATTTTTCTAACTCACCCGCCGCATCGCTGAACGGCAAGTCAGGCAAGCCCCCGACATCTGGAGTGACTTTTATAGCGTGCAATGCAGCCAGCATCTCGCCGCATTGCGCCGCAAGGCCGGGGCGCACATGATCAAATTCCGCATCACGCAAAATCTTGCGCGCGATGGTTTCGCCCTCAATAAAGTCCATGACATAGGCTTCGCCAATGCCGTCTGTCTCATCGCACACAAAACTGACTTGCGGCACGGCAATACCGGCATCGGCAGCCGCGCCAATAATCGCCGACTCGCTGGCTTTGGGCAAGGCGGTCTGCGATGTCTGCACGCCGCGTGGATTGCGCCGCAAGACATAGGCCTTGCCGTCACAAACGAAGGTCCAACTTTCTTGACTGGCGCCGCCCGATAACCGCTTCAAATGTGCCAATGGCGCATCAAAACGGCGCGCACATAAAGCCGCCATGAGAGATTCGAATTGCTGCATATCGCCGTTTTCCATGACCAAAAACTGCCACCCACAGACCCGATGTGCAACCTCGAAAGTGAGGCGGCAGTTTGGAAATGACTTCCATTTAACTTATTAACTTTAAGGAAAATAAAAAAAATTACCGTTATTGCACCGCTTGTTCAGCGAGTTAAAACTTAGAACTGTGAGAACCGAAATAACAATAAGAAAGTTATGGTTCTCACCAGTTGCGTGTTCATTCAACTCGTTGCGTGTTTTGTCAAATAACTGTGCTGCGTCTCGTGTCGGATTCTTTAACTGGCGGTGCGGGCGCAGATGTATTTATCATCGGCCCAGAAGATGGAACAGATATTGTTTGGGATTTTGACAGCACGGACACGATTTACCTAACCGGAAGTGAACTGGCCGAACTGACTATTTACTATGAATACGGGATTAGTCGGCAATTCAGTTTGCAGGATACGTCGACCGCTGGCGCACCCAAATCCGTATCAATTCGCTACGGGCCAAACCGACACGGAACCGAGATAAATATCGTCGATGAGAACGGGGACAGAGTTAGCGTCACGCCTATTATTGCTGCCGAAGCGGGAGGCCGTTTGGAGGGCACGGACGGGTTTGACTATTTTGTGGGTGGCGCCGGTGTCGATGAATTTGTCATACGCGGCGTTGAGACCGCCACGCGGCCTGACATTATTCAAGGCTATGGCGTAACCGATAAATTGCTGCTTGATCTGGTGAATGTTACTCAGGCAAACAAAAAGCAGCTTCTTTTCAACGACAAAAAGACGACCTCATTGCTCGAACAGCATGAGCTGGTGTGGCGTCTCGAAAAATCTGCGACGGACAATCCGCAAAACAGCGCGTTAATAGACGATTTTGTCATCAGTCGCTATGTTGAACGGGGCACGGAACCGGTTTTGATAATCGAAGATTATGTTCCGGGATCTTTGGAAATCATATAATCGGCAATAGCTCTGGCGGCAAACACCGGAATCGCGCAAACTAAGGCATGAGCGAATTAACCGAGCCGCCGAAGAAACGCCGCACCTTGCTGGGCGCATTGCGAACCTATTTCCTGACCGGTCTTGTCGTCACAGCACCGATTTGGATTACCTTTTATCTCGCTCTCTGGTTTGTTGAATTTCTTGATAATTATTTCCGTCCGTGGATACCGCCGCTCTATTGGCCGACCACCTATCTACCGCTCGATATCCCCGGCGTTGGCGTGGTGTTGGCACTGGTTCTGCTTACGCTTATTGGCGGTCTGACGGCCAATTTTTTTGGCCGTGCCTTGCTGGCACTGGCTGATCGTCTCATCCGCCAAATACCCATGGCCGGCACGGTTTACACGGCCTTGCGGCAAATCTTCCAAACCGCAGTGCGCGAAGACGGGGCATCGTTCAGCCAAGTCGCGCTAATCGAATATCCGCGCAAAGGGCTGAACGCCATTGCCTTTGTCACCAAAGCCGCCGACCGGCGCGTTAATGAAGCCACCGGCAAGCCGATGATTGGGGTGTTCTTGCCGACCACGCCCAACCCCACATCGGGCTTTTTGCTGTTCGTGCCGGAAGACGAATTGACCATTCTCGACATGACGGTGGAAGAGGGCGCACGCCTCGTCATCTCAGCCGGACTGGCCGATGAAGAAAGCAATAGCGACACCTAACCCGATTGTAAAAACCGCATCGCCTCATCGCGCCGAAACAGATAAAGCAGCACCCGCAGCGCTTCTCCGCGTGGGCTTTTCAAAAGCGGGTCACGCTCCAGCAATAGCCTCACATCGTCATGCACGGCAGGCAGCAAATCAGCATGCGCCTCCAAATCGGCCAGCCTAAAGGCGGGCAGACCACTTTGCCGCGTGCCCAGCACCTCGCCTGCGCCGCGCAGCCGCAAATCTTCTTCTGCGATTTTGAACCCGTCTTCGGTCTCACGCATAATGCTCAGCCGCGCTTTCGATGTTTCGCCCAGCGGCCCACGATAGAGCAGCACACAGCTAGATGCATCAAGCCCGCGGCCAACCCGCCCGCGCAACTGGTGTAATTGCGCCAGCCCAAAACGCTCGGCATGTTCAATGACCATCACCGTCGCTTCCGGCACATTGACGCCAACCTCAATCACCGTTGTCGCCACCAATATCGAAATATCACCGGCCGCGAAGCGCGCCATCACCGCGTCCTTCTCCGCCGCTTTCATTTGCCCATGCACCAGCCCCACCGTGTCGCCATAAAGCGCGTGCAAGGCTTTGGCGCGGTCTTCAGCAGCCGCCAAATCAACCAGCTCGCTTTCGCTGACCAGCGGGCACACCCAATAAATCCGCGCGCCGTCGCGCATCGCATTGCCGAGGCTTTGTGCCACCTCATCATAACGGTCCATAGAGATGACGCGGGTCTCGACCGGTTTGCGCCCCGGCGGCTTGTCGGGCATTTGCGACACATCCATATCGCCATAAGCGGTCAGCGTCAGCGTGCGTGGTATCGGCGTCGCGGTCATTACCAGCACATCGACACCCCCCCCTTGATCCTTGCGGCCTTTGCCCGACAGCGCCATGCGTTGCTGCACACCGAAGCGGTGCTGCTCGTCAACCACTGCTACCCCCAAATCGGCAAATGCCACATCGTCTTGAAACAATGCGTGCGTGCCGATGGCAATCTGAACATTGCCATCAGCCAGCGCCGCGAGGCTTTCGGCCCGCAGTTTGCCTTTATTGCGTGCCGTCATCAGCTGCCAGGAAATGCCAAGCTCATCAAGCCAAGGCCCCAGCGTTTCGGCATGTTGGCGTGCCAATATCTCGGTCGGCGCCATCAGCGCCGCTTGCGCGCCATTGGCCACAGCCTGCAACATGGCCATCACAGCAACCACGGTTTTGCCGCTGCCGACATCGCCTTGCAGCAAACGCAGCATGCGGGTTGGGGCGGCCATATCGGCACGGATATCCGATACTGCTTTTTCTTGTGACCCGGTGAGCGGAAACGGAAGCAATTTCACAAACTTATTCGGCAATTCGACAGCATCGTCAAAAGAACGGCCGGCAAGCTGGCGGCGTTGCCGCCGCACCAAAGCCAGCACCAGCTGATGCGCGAGCAATTCATCATAGGCCAGTCGGGCCCGCGCCGGATGTCCGGCTTCTAATGCGGCAAGATCCTCAGGCCGATGTGCGGCCTGCACACTGTTTTGCCAATCGCCCCAGCTTTGCTGCTTCACCCATTCCGCCTCCTGCCATTCAGGTAGAGCCGGTAAATTCGGCAAAGCCGCTTGAATGGCTTTCATCAGAATTTTTGCTGAAAGGCCGGCGGTGAGCGGGTAAACCGGCTCGACAATCGGCAGGGCCTCAAACGCCGCTTTGGGCAACATATGGTCGGGGTGAACGATTTGAATTTGATCACGAAACCGCTCAACGCGGCCCGACACCAGCCGAACCGCGCCCTCCGGCATGGCTTTGCCAAGCCAATCACCGCGCGCATGAAAAAACACCAATGACAGATAGCCGGTGTCGTTTTGGCACAATATGCGATAGGGCAGGTTACGCCGCTTTGGCGCATCATGCTTGATCACCTCGACCTCAAAAGTCGCAATGCGCCCGTCTTCCACCTCGCTTAATGAGGGTCGGTATTGCCGATCAACCAGATTGCTTGGCAGGTGATGCAGCAGGTCGATAATCTTATCGCCGGTAAATTCGGCCAATATTTGCCCAAGCTTTGGCCCGATCCCAGGCAGGGTGGTGGCATCGGCAAATAAACTGTCTAAAAGCGTCGGGCGCATGGTCTTCCTGCTTTGTGAATCGGTATTAGCCTAGCATAGAAAAAGGCGTATATGACGCTCACCGGCAAGCCATTGCGCTGATGACTTTCAGCCCGGCTCTGCTATAACCGCTTCTCAGAGGTTTGAAAATGACACAACAGCTCGACGCCGAACGCCGTAAACTGCATTTCCGCTCCTGCCATCGCGGCATTAAGGAAATGGATATTATCTTCGGTAAATTTGCCGATGTGGTGCTTGGCGACTTGCCCGAGGAAGCATTGCCGGATTATCAACGCATTCTTGAGTTACCCGACGATAAGCTGTTTAGCTGGGCGACCGGCCGCGAGGATGTGCCGGATGATGTGCGCTCACCCTTGCTCGACCGGCTGTTGAGCCTCGAACACATGTAAACTGCCAAACGAAAAGAGGCAGGCGTGGACACGGCCCAGAACGATAAGAAGACCGAAAAACTGATATCGCATCGCGGAAAATTGACCGTGGGCGGCGCCCCTGAGGGTTATCAGCCAATCATATTGGGAGATTTGGCGCGCCTAGATGGCGGCCGGCTGGTTTATATTGCGCGCGATGCCTCGGCCGCCACGGCCATGCGCGACATGCTGGCCTTCTTCGCTGCTGATATTCCGACGCTTTATTTACCCGCTTGGGATTGCCTGCCATATGACCGACTATCGCCGCAGGTTGCGGTTATGTCCGAACGCATGGCGACCCTGGCGCAGCTTCCTTTGCTGGAAGGCCAAGCGCATATTCTGATAACCACCATCTCCGCTGCCGCGCAAAGATTACCGGCGCGCGACAGGCTGGCCGGATTATCGCTCGCCATGAAACCGGGTAACGCTATTGATGTTGACGCGCTGACCCAATTTTTGAGCAGCAATGGCTATTCGCGCTGCTCGACCGTTATGGAGCCGGGTGACTATGCCGTGCGCGGCGGCATAATTGACCTTTATGCGCCGGGCAGCGATACGCCGGTGCGGCTTGATTTATTTGGCGACACGCTGGAAAGCATTCGCCCGTTTGAGGTTGAAAGTCAGCGCACAGTCGGCCAATTAAGCGCGCTTAATCTGACCGCCGCCGGCGAAATACATCTCGATGACAACGCCGTGCTGCGCTTTCGACGCGGTTATGTGCAGGCTTTCGGAACAGTGATGGATAATGACCCGCTTTACGTCGCCATTAGCGATGGCGTGCGCTATCAGGGCATGGAGCATTGGCTGCCTCTTTTTCATGACACGCTGGAGACGCTGTTCGACCATTGCGGCGCAGCGCTTTATATCGCTGATGACCAGACCGAAAGCGCGCTGAATGACCGCCACGAGCAAATTGGAGATTATTATCAGGCGCGCGAGGAAGCGATGCAAGCCAATGTCAAAGAGGGCCCGAAAGACAGCGACGGGCGGCGCATCATAAAGCCGCTTGCACCCGATGCGCTTTATGTTCTTGGCGATGAGTGGCAGCAGCGCATAAATGAAAACCGTTGGCGCAGTATTGGCGCGTTTGAGCATCCGGATGGGGTGAACCTTAATGGCCGCGCCGGACGCAGTTTCGCCGCCGAACGCAAGCAGCAAGATGTTAATTTGTTCGACACGGTGACCGCTCATATAATAGCTGAACAAAAAGCGGGACGGCCCATGCTTCTGGTTGCCTCCAGCCGTGGGGCGCAAGAGCGGCTCGAGACGCTGCTGAAGGAACATGGTGCGCCGCCGATTGAACCGCTCAATGCTTGGCGTGTGCCGCAAACAGGGCAGGGGCCGCGCATGGCCATTATCGGCATGGAGAATGGCTTCAGCACAGACACAATGAGCGTGCTGACAGAGCAAGATATTCTGGGCGACCGAATGGTGCGCCGACCGGGCCGCAAAAAGGCAGAAAACTTCCTTACCGAAGCCTCCAGCCTGACGCCGGGCGACCATGTTGTGCATGTTGAGCATGGCATTGGCCGCTTTGAGGGCCTGCAGACCATTGACGTCGGCGGGGCACCGCATGATTGCCTGAAGTTGGTTTATCACGGCGACTCGCGTCTGTTTCTGCCGGTTGAAAACATCGAATTGCTGAGCCGTTTTGGCGGCGATGATATGACCGTGACCCTCGATAAAATCGGCGGGGTTGCATGGCAAATGCGTAAGGCGCGCCTAAAAGAGAAAATCAAACTGATTGCCGATGAGCTTATCAAAACCGCCGCCGAGCGGGCGATGCGTGATGGCGAGGTGATGACACCCGATATCGGCCTTTACGACGAATTTGCGGCGCGTTTCCCGTTTGAGGAAACCGACGACCAGTTGGACGCGATTGAGGCAGTGATTGACGATCTCGGCAGTGGCCGCCCGATGGACCGCCTGATTTGTGGCGATGTCGGTTTTGGTAAAACCGAGGTCGGCTTGCGCGCCGCTTTCATCGCGGCCATGTCGGGCAAGCAAGTTGCCGTTGTCGCGCCCACGACTTTGTTGGCGCGCCAACACGCCAAAACCTTTCGAGAGCGTTTTGCCGGTTTGCCGGTTGAGATTGGCGAATTATCGCGTTTGGTAGGCACGGCTGCTGCCGCACAAACGAAGCAGGGGCTGGCCTCCGGTGCCGTTGATATCGTTATCGGAACTCATGCTTTATTGGCGAAAAACATCGCGTTTTCGAGGCTTGGCATGGTGATTGTCGATGAGGAGCAGCATTTCGGCGTGGTTCACAAAGAGAGGCTGAAAAGCCTGCGCGCCGAAGTGCATATGTTGACGCTCACCGCCACACCCATTCCGCGCACGCTGCAAATGGCGTTGACCGGCGTGCGCGACCTATCGCTTATCGCCACGCCACCGGTCGACAGGCTGGCCGTGCGAACTTATGTGACGCCGTTCGACCCGGTCGGTATTCGCGAGGCGTTGCTGCGCGAGAAATATCGCACCGGGCAGAGCTTCATCATTGTGCCGCGCATTGCCGATTTGCCGGACATGGAGGCCTATCTGGCCGAAACCGTGCCGGAAGTGAAATATGTCACCGCGCATGGGCAAATGGCGGGGGGTGAATTGGAAACCCGAATGAATGCTTTTTATGACGGTCAGTATGATGTGCTGCTCTCAACCTCGATTATTGAGAGCGGTCTCGATATCCCCTCAGCCAATACCATTGTCATTCACGGCGCCGATATGTTTGGCTTGGCACAGCTTTATCAAATGCGTGGGCGAGTTGGACGCTCCAAAACCCGCGCATATGGATATCTTACTTATAATGAAAACAATGGGCTAACCGATGCGGCTGAGAAAAGACTTAAGGTTATGCAGTCGCTCGATAGCCTCGGCGCAGGCTTTAACCTGGCCTCATATGATCTCGATTTACGCGGCGCAGGAAATTTGGTTGGAGAAGAGCAATCCGGCCACATTAAAGAAGTCGGCTATGAGCTTTACCAAGCCATGTTGGAGGAGGCCGTGGCTGAGCGACAAGGTGAGGCGGCGCAAGAAAACTGGGCGCCACAAATTAATGTCGGCATTTCTGTTCTGATACCGGAAGCTTATGTGCCTGATCTTGATTTGCGGATGGGGCTTTATCGTCGCCTATCCGGCCTGACTGAGCGCGCTGATATTGACGCTTTTGCCGCCGAAGTCGTTGACCGTTTTGGGCCAATGCCGGAAGAGGTGCAACATCTTCTCTCTGTGCTGGCA
>JAKMDW010000027.1 GCA_022426245.1 Alphaproteobacteria bacterium
ATTTTCACCAGCGACCAGCTACGCAGGACATATTCCTGAATTTGCGCGCGAATCCACCACATGGCGTAAGTGGCGAGACGAAAACCACGATCGGGATCGAATTTCTGCACGGCGCGCATCAGCCCCACATTGCCCTCGGAAATCACCTCGCCAATCGGCAGGCCATAGCCACGATAGCCCATGGCGATTTTGGCCACCAAGCGCAAATGGCTGGTCACGAGTTTATGCGCGGCCGATTTTTCGCCCGTATCGGCGAAATCCTTGGCCAGTTGGTATTCTTCCTGCGCTTCCAGCATAGGGAATTTTTTGATGTCATTGAGATAGCGCGACAGGCTGCCTTCCGGATTGGGGGCAGGCGCCAATGCGGTTGATTTAGAAGTTGCTTTCTTAGGCGCGTCCTTGCTCATGATACTAATATAGGTATCTACGCCATCGCTTCCAAGAGGCGTTTTAAATCGGCGGGAAACGGCGCTTCGTAATAATGTTTCTCGCCCGTTTTCGGGTGTTCAAAACCCAAAGCGGCGGCATGCAGCGCCTGTCGGTCCAGCGCATCAAGGGCGGCTTTCTGGGGGTCAGAGAGATGCACGGCGCGGCTTATCATGCCGGTGCCATACAGCTTATCGCCCAGCACCGGATGGCCGATATGCGCCATATGCACACGAATTTGGTGCGTCCGTCCGGTCTCCAGCTTGCACTCAATCAGGCTCACTTGGTTTTGCCCATAGCTGTGCAGGCGGCGATAATGCGTCACCGCATGGCGGGCCGAATTACTGTCTGAGGGTGGTGCTTTTGATACGGCGATTTTCTTGCGATTATTGGCGCTGCGGGCCAATGGCGCGTCCACCGTTCCGGCCGCCGGCAGCGGCTCACCCCACACCAGCGCATGATAAATCCGCGCCATCCGGCCATCACGGCCATGCGCGGCAAACTGGGCAGACAAGCCCTGATGCGCCGCATCATTTTTTGCCACTACCATAATACCGCTCGTATCTTTGTCGAGGCGATGCACAATGCCCGGGCGCTTTTCGCCGCCAATGCCTGACAGCGTGTCGCCGCAATGCGCCAATAGGGCATTGACCAGCGTGCCGTCAGGGCTGCCGGGTGCCGGGTGCACCACCATACCGGCGGGTTTATTGACCACCAGCAAATCGGCGTCTTCGTATAAAACATCCAGCGCAATGGCTTGCGCCTTCACCGTGGTATCGACCGGCGGCGGCAGGGTGAGGGCAACAATATCATCTTGTTTGACCCGCCATGACGGGTCTTTTATGGTCGTATCGGTCTGTCGGCGCGTCACCGTGCAATGACCGGCTTTCACCAGCTCTTGCAGGCGCGCGCGCGAAAGCTCGCTCTGTGCCGCAGCGAGGGTTTTATCCAGCCGGTCACCATCTTGAGTATAGGTAACGGCAAAAGCGAGAATTTGATTTGGAGTGTTGACCATGTCTCAAGATACAGGAAATCAGGCGGCGGCGGAAACCACTTCTGAAGAAATTCCGCAGGCTAATAGTCGCTATGTCCGCACACTTTTGGTCGTCGTTATCGGGCTGGGTGTGTTGATGGTGGGCGGCGCGATTGTGGTTATTGGCACTGTGCTCAGTCGGCTGAACAATCCGGAGACGATTCGGGTGAAGCCGGGCTTTGGTGAGACTGAGATTTCGATTCCGGCTGATGCTGAATTGATTGGTGTAGAGAATGGCGATGCGCGCATTGTGCTGCGCCTGAAAGATAGAAAGGGCCCATTGCTGATTTTGCTTGACCCCCGTAAGGGATTGGAAAAAGGTAGAGTCCGGTTAAAGAAAGAATAAGAAGATGAACCCACTTAATATCGTGCTCATTGTCTTAGCGGCGCTTGCAGTCCTGCTGACGCTTGCTTATATCCGCGCCGATCGCGAGACCCTATCAGCGGCTGAATTTCGCGCTGATAGCGGCTATCAAACGGCAACCTTGTCGGACGGGGTCACTGCATATATGGATTATGGGCCAAAAGACGCGCCGCCGATTATTATCGTGCATGGCGGCACGCTCGGCTCAATGGCCTATCAGGGCTATGTGCCGCCGCTGGTGAAGGATGGCTGGCGGGTGATTATTTATGACCAATATGGCCGCGGCTTTTCTGACCGCCCGATTGCGCCGCTGAGCATTGATATGTTGGGCACGCAATTATTGGAACTGCTCGATTATTTGAACATCGACCGTGCGCATTTATTTGGCGTCAGTATGGGCGGCGCGGTGATTGCGCGTTTTGGCGCGACGCATGGCGCGCGGGTGCGTGCGCTGGCCTATCAAGTGCCGGTGATTGGCGGCGTTTCGGTGACCCCCGCTTTAATTGCCACGCGGTTGCCGATTATCGGCAAAGTGCTGGCGCGGCTTGTCGGAGTGCCGGCAATTATTGCGCGCGGCGAAAGTTTCGGCACGGAGAGCGAAGAAGCGCGTCTTGTCGTGGCGCATTTTAAAGACCAGTTTGCCGTCAAAGGCACGGAGCGCATGATGCGCGATATGCTTATCGGCGACGCCCTTGGCGACCGCATGGCTGACCATCAAAAAATCGGTGCGTCGGGCATGAAGGCGCAATTTGTCTATGCGACCGATGACCCGGAAATCGCCGCCGCGCAGGTTGAGGCGGCTTTGGCGTTTTATGACGCGCCGGAGGTGCATCAATATACTGGCGGGCATTTTTTCTCATCAGGTCGGACTGATGAATTGTCGACGAAATTAACGGCGTTTTTCAAGCAGCATTAGAACGGCATCCAGCCGGGGTTTTTGCTGAATTTGAGATAGCCGAGACTGACGCCGATTTGATAACCGACGCCGACGCGCATGGGTGCCAAAACCGTGGCACCGCGTTGCAGGTAATTAAACCCGACCCCGCCAAGCGCAATCAGTGAGCCATCGACACCGGCAAAGCGGCGATACAAGTCTTCCGGCTCGTCAACATTATAAACCAATGTGAAGCTTTTATTGCCCGATGCACCCATATCGACACCGGCTGAGGGGCCGCGCCAATAAATCGGGTATTCGCGCCCATCCGGGAATAGAAGATTGCCGCGACCATAGCGTGCGCCAAAGACGACAGAGACGGAAAGTTCTTCGCCACGAATAATCGCACTTGGCGCGCCATAACGGCTGAAAATGCGGTCAATAATCTCGCCCATGCTCTCAGCCGTCGCGCCGAGATATTTGGCTGAGGCGATGATCAGGCTGCTTTCTGAGAAATCTTCAATTTGGGGCGGTGTGTTTTGCTGCGCCTGCGCTGCGAGCGGGAGAAAAGCCAACGGCAAAATTAAGCATATATGCGCGAAATGCTTGTTCAGCATAGCTCCCCTCCGCTTGTTCATTATTTTAGGGCATCCTGCCAGTTATCAGCTGCCGCCGCAATAAAAGATGGATTATCGAGGCCGCGCGCCAGCTTGCCATAGGTGAAGCGGTCGCCGTCTTCGGTTGTCACAATGCCGCCTGCAGCCTCCAAAATGGCTTGTCCGGCGGCGGTGTCCCATTCCATTGTGCGGCCATAACGCGGATAAAAATCGGCTGTGCCTTCGGCCAATAGGCAGAATTTGTAAGATGATGCGGTGGCGATGGTTTCTTTGACGTTCAGGCTGGCAATCATCTGATCGGTTTTCTCGCCACGATGCGAGCGGCTGGCAATCACGCGCAGCCCGCTTGGGTCAGCTTTTTGTGTGTTCAGTTTCTCGGCCTTGGCGATGTCGAGGTCGCCATCAGGTGCAATCGCCAAACGATAAGCACTGTCGGTGCCGCTGAAATAAAGCATCTCATGCACCGGCGCATAAATGACACCGGCAATCGGGTATTGGCCTTTAATCAGGCCGATATTGACGGTGAAATTATCACGCTTGGCAACAAAATCGCGTGTGCCGTCCAACGGGTCGAGTAGGAAAAACATATCCTCGAGCCTATCCGGCACGGTTTCGGCGCAGGCTTCTTCGCCGATAACTTGTATTTCCGGCGCAAGTTGGCCAAGCGCGCCTTCAAGTAAAATTTCTGCATCGCGATCGGCTTGTGTCACCGGCGATTTATCGGCCTTTGTTTCTTCCGCAACCCCATCGCGATAATGGCGCATAATCACGCTACCCGCTTCCAATGCCATTTGGCACAGCGCGTGCATAAAGGCGGGGGCGTGCGGGTTAAAATTTGGATCAAAATCAGGGCGTGTCATGGCCTGTGCTTATCACATGCCCCGAATTTGTCCAAACCGCATAGCGCCGATTAAGCGCTACATTTTTGTTCGGGAACATCAACGCGATAACCGCGCCCCCAAACCGTCTCGATAAATGGGTGTTGCGCCCCTGCGGTTTCGATTTTCTTGCGTAGCTTGCAGATAAATACATCGATGATTTTCATCTC
The DNA here is from genome assembly GCA_022426245.1 of Alphaproteobacteria bacterium. Taxonomy (GTDB): domain Bacteria; phylum Pseudomonadota; class Alphaproteobacteria; order RS24; family RS24; genus UBA8337. The sequence goes on from JAKMDW010000027.1 coordinate 4,363, forward strand.
CGGTTCGTCCATGCCGCCATAAAGATGGTCGAGAAAGCTCTCTTTCGACACGACGCTGCCCTTTCGCAAGCACAGCAATTCAAGCATTTGGTATTCTTTCGAGGTCAATTCAACCCTTGTGTTGCCAACGCGCACATCGCGGGCCGTCAGATCGAGGGTGATATCGCCAAATTGCAGGCGATTATTGGCATGACCATTGGCGCGGCGCACCAGCGCGTGCAGGCGTGCAACCAATTCTTCCATATTGAACGGCTTGGTCAGGTAATCATCAGCACCGCTGCGCAGGCAAGATAGCCGCGCTTCAACATCAGCCTCGCCGGAAAGCACCAGCACCGGCAGGCGCTCGTTTTTGGCGCGTAAATTATCCAGCACCTCATCGCCGCGCATATCGGGCAGGCCGAGGTCGAGAACCATGACCTGATATTCATATAAATCGGATAATTCGAGAGCGTCTTCACCGCGATCGGCTTCATCAACGTGAAAGCCCTGCCCCTCAAGGCGGTCGGTCAGGCTTTGGGCCAGCAACATGTCATCTTCAACTAACAAAATACGCATTTTTTAATCTCCATTAACAAAATTCATGCGCCATTAAGGCCATGAAACCATGCTCACAAACAAATCAACTTTTCGTGAGCGCTTGTGAGGCCTGCCAATCGACAGTTGAGGGGGTTGTAAGCACTGTTCTGATGCTATACTGAACGCGCCATGAGCGATGTTTTGACCCCATCTGTGCTTGAAAAAATGCCCTTGATTGACCTCGGTATCGGCCCTCACCCATCGAGCGGTGACGCGCGTGCCGATGAACGGGCAGGCCAGCGCGTGGTGATTGCCATGTCGGGCGGCGTTGATAGTTCGGTGGCGGCCGCTTTGGTCAAACGCGCTGGTTATGACGCGGTCGGCATCACCCTGCAACTCTATGACCACGGCGAAGCAATACGCCGCAAAGGCGCATGTTGCGCCGGACAAGATATTCACGATGCCCGCGCTGTCGCTGCCAAGCTCGATATGCCGCATTATGTTTTGGATTATGAATCGCGCTTCAAAGAAAGTGTGATGGACGAATTTGTCGAGGGCTATCTGGCCGGTCACACGCCGATACCCTGTATTCGTTGTAATGAGACCGTAAAATTTCGCGACTTGTTGACCACGGCGCGCGAACTGGGTGCGGTGGCATTGGTTACCGGTCATTATATTGCGACGCAGCACGGCGAGACGGGATGGCAAATGCACCGCCCGCGAGACTTGGCGCGCGACCAATCTTATTTTCTGTTTTCAACCACACAAGAGCAATTGGACTTTCTGCGCTTTCCGCTGGCCGATTTGACCAAGGAAGAAATTCGTGACTACGCTGCGCTGATTGGCTTGCAAGTGGCCGATAAGCCCGACAGTCAGGATATTTGTTTTGTGCCGAATGGCGATTATGCGGGCGTGATTAAGCGGCTGCGCCCGGATTGCAGTCTGCCCGGTGAAATTCGCACAATAGATGGCGAGGTTTTGGGGCAGCATCAGGGCGTGTTGCATTACACGGTTGGCCAACGCCGCGGACTTGGGGTTGCCACAGGCGACCCGCTTTATGTTGTGGCGATTGACGCCGATAAGCGCCAGGTGATTGTCGGGCCGCGCGAGGCATTGGCGCGCGCGCGCATTCATCTCGATGAAGTCAATTGGCTGGGTGATGGCCGTGCAACCGCAATGGCTGTGCGGGCGCGCATTCGCTCGACCGGCGAACCGGCGGCGGCTGAATTGACCTTGAACGATAAGGGCGGTGCAGACATCGTGCTGGCAGAGGCCGAGGAGGGTGTTTCGCCGGGTCAGGCTTGCGTCTTTTATGCCGCTGATAGCGACCGAGTTTTGGGCGGCGGCTGGATAAGCGGCGCCTCACCGTCCTAGTGCCCCAACTCACGCAGTGAGACGCATTCTTTTTGTCCTTGCAAGAACCGTGCCAAATTGGCTAGCTTGCCCGCCGAAAGGAATGCTCAATGGTGCTCTCGCCGCGACTGGAAATATCGCAAAAGCAAAAGCTGATGATGAACCCGCAAATGCGGCAAGCCATCGAATTATTGCAGCTGACCAATGTGCAATTGGCCGACATGCTAAAGCGCGAAATGGAACAGAACCCGTTTCTGGCTTTCGACGCTGACCATTTTCGCGAGGCGGGAAATGGCGAAACGCCGCGTGCGGTAACGGTTGACGGAAAAAGCGGGGCAGGCCTGAACGATAAGGTTGAGGCGGTGCGCATCGATTTTGCCGCGCCCGACCATCGCGCGGAGGGTGGCGATGTGTCGGCCATGCTGGAGAACCGCGCCGCCGATGAGGGCGGGTTGAACCGCCATATATTGCAGCAAATTGCCGAAGAAATTTCCGATCGCGATAGGGCTGCACTGGCGATTGAACTGACCGGTTGGCTGGATGAAGACGGCTATTTGCGCGAGAGCGATGCCGAGATTTGCCAAACCATTGGCGTTGATGCCGATGTGTTGCGCGCGACCCTGACGCAGCTTCACGGCTTTAGCCCGGCCGGTGTTTTCGCCCGCAATTTGGGCGATTGCCTGACCCTGCAATTACGCGCGGCGGGTGCGTGGACGCCAACGCATCAAGCTCTGCTCGATAATTTGGATATTTTGGGGCGCGGCGATATGGCGGGTTTGGCCGAGGCGATGCTCATTGGGACGGAGGCACTGCCGCCCTATTTACAGGCCATACGTGCGCTCGATCCGCGACCGGCTGCGGCTTTTGACACGCCAAACGCGACGCTGGCGCTGCCCGATGTGATAGTGCTTGAGAGCGATAGCGGTTGGCAGGCCTATTTGAATGAGGACAGTCTGCCCAGCGTGTTGGTGTTAGAGCGTGATTGGGAAGAAATGGCGCAACGCAAAATTACCGATGAAGAGCGCAATTTTATGAAGACCAATGTGCAATCGGCGCGCTGGCTAAAAAAAGCCACACAGCAACGCGCCGCTACTTTGCTGCGCGTCTCGCGGGCCATTGTGGCGCATCAACAAGGTTTTTTTAACGGTGGCATGGCCGCGCTGCTGCCGATGGGGTTGCGCGATATTGCTGAAGAAATAGAAATGCATGAAAGCACGGTCAGTCGGTCAGTGGCCGGTAAGCTGGTGCAAACGGCAAACGGGCAATTCAGCCTGAAGGATTTATTCTCCGGCGCGATTGGAGCCAAACAAAGCGGCGCGAAGCAAAGCGGCGATAATGTCAAAACCGTTTCCGCGCGCGCCGTTAAAGCCCGCATTGCGGCTTTGGTGGCCGCCGAAGGGGCCATGAAAGTTTTGTCTGATGATGCGCTGGTCGCTGTATTGGCGGGCGAGGGCATCGTGCTGGCGCGCCGCACAGTTGCAAAATATAGAAACGCGCTCAATATCCCGTCATCGGCGCAGCGTCGTCGCGCCGCAAAAATTGCCCGCTTGGCGGGCGATTGAGCATTGAAACAGGCAATTGCCAGCCTGTGACTTTTGGTCTATATCATGCCCACCTTTTGAGGCGGAGTAGCTCAGCTGGTTAGAGCAGCGGAATCATAATCCGCGTGTCGGGGGTTCGAGTCCCTCCTCCGCTACCACGCTAAAAGGGCTAGGCAGCTTTGCTGCCCCAGCCCGCCTTGCGCCAGCGAAGGAGCGAAGCCCCGAAGTCGGCCGCTCCCGACACACACCCAACACTTATAGCCTGCGTCAGTGAAGGGCGAAGCCTCGGGGCGTAATTTCATTGCTGATCGCGGTGAAGTATGTCACACACACGCCACTCTCGCGTCACTTATCCGGCGCTTAGGCGGCGCTTAGGCCGCGATTGCCATGCGCTTCTGTCAAAGTCGGGTCAGCTTATTATCGATAGCGATGATGATCCGGATTACGGCATCGCTGCCGATTATGGCGTGCAGACCGGACGTCTTTAACCGCTTATGCCTTGATGACAATCAGGTCGCCCCGCGCCGATAGATGTGCTACACGAGCGGCAGAAGTGCGGGAGCCATGATGGCTGCCGCCAAGCGTCTGTGCGCCTGTGGATGGTTAGCATGTTCAGCTACTGAAAACAGGATACCTCAAAATGTCAAATTTTGCCCAATTAGGGCTTTCAACTCAGTTGACTAAGGCGGTGGAAAAAAGCGGCTATGACAGCCCGACGCCGATTCAGGAAAAAGTTATCCCGCTGATGCTGCAAGGCGGCGATATTGTCGCCATTGCGCAAACCGGCACGGGTAAAACCGCCGCCTTTGTGTTGCCCATATTGGAGCGGCTGAAAGCCAATCAGCACAAAGCCACGCCCAAGCATTGCAGCACGCTGATTATTGTGCCGACGCGCGAACTGGCCAAACAGATTGACGACAATATCGAGAAATACGGCGCGCATATTTATCATCAACGCGCTTGTGTTGTCGGCGGGGTGAAATATCCCAAGCAGATTAAGCGGCTCAATCAGGGGTTGGATATTTTGGTGGCCACACCGGGTCGCCTCGAAGACCATTTGAAATCGGGCAATCTGTCGCTCGAGCATACTGAGACACTTATTCTCGACGAAGCCGACCAAATGTTGGATTTGGGTTTTTTCCCGGCCATTCGCCGCATTGCCAAAAAAACGCCGCGCACCCGCCAGACGGTTTTATTGTCGGCCACTATGCCCAAACCGATCCGCGCGCTGGCGGCAGAATTATTGGATAATCCAAAAGATGTCGCCGTTGCGCCTGCTTCCACACCGGTTGAGCGGATTGAGCAAGCGGTAATGCTGATGGAGAAGCTGGAGAAGCGTCCGTTTCTTGTTCAGGCTTTGGAAAATCAATTCCGCACGATTATTTTCACCCGCACCAAACACGGTGCCGACCAATTGGTGAAATATCTGTCGAAGCAAAAAATCACCGCCTCGGCCATTCATGGCAATAAAAGTCAAAACCAACGTCAGCGCACGCTGGAGGCTTTTCGAAAAGGCGAGGAGCATATTCTCATCGCCACCGATATTGCAGCGCGCGGCATTGATATACCCGATGTTTCTCTGGTGGTGAATTATGACGTGCCGACCACGCCGGAGGCTTATGTTCACCGCATTGGCCGCACGGCGCGCGCCGGGCGCGAAGGCCGCGCCATTACGCTATGCGCGCCCGAAGAGCAAAAGCACCTGCGCGACATTGAGAAGCTCATTAAAGTAAAACTGCCAATCGAAAATGTGCGAGCGGGGGGCATTGATGATGACGGCTATGACCCGATGAAGGCTGCGGCCAAACCCTCAGAGCATTCATCAGGCCGTTCATCAGATAAGCCGGCTAAAAAAACCAATCGCAAAGATGATGGTGAACGCCGTCCGCCGAAATCACGACGCCGCGGCGATGCCAAGAAGCATGGGTCGGGTGGGTTTGAGGGTAAAAAATCCGGGCCGCGAAAACCCAAACAACGCCACCGGGGTGACGGTGCTTCGGCTGACGGGCAGGGCGCACCGCGTCGCAAAAAGGGCGGCAATAAAAACCCGCCGCGTGGACCGGCGCGCAATCGGAGCACTCACCGGGCGAGCAGCCGTAATTCGGAAAAATCCGGTCGTTAAATCGGGTTAGCTGCGGCGTGTCTCGTGTTTGGTTTTGCGACCGTTCACCCGTTTGCGCCACATGCGAAAACTCGACGGCTTCATATTGCGCCGCATCAGTTTAATCACCTCACCCTCGGGCAAGCCGAATTGCCGTTCAATCGCGTCAAAAGCGGTGTCATCATCCCATGCCAGCGCGATGATTTCTGAAATTTGAGCCTCATTCATGGTCTTGAAATAACTCACAGAGGACGGTTGTCCAGTGCTGGTCAGCCTATCCGGTGTAGCCTAAATTATATTCCGGCGTGATTACTGCAAAGGGGG
>JAKMDW010000004.1 GCA_022426245.1 Alphaproteobacteria bacterium
TAGCTTAAAAAGATAGTGTTTCAGCGATTGACGCGCCTTTGATTATCGGGCAAATGAAGGGGGCTGGTCGGCCCTTGTGGCGGAATTGGTAGACGCGACGGATTCAAAATCCGTTTCCTTCACGGGAGTGGCGGTTCGAGTCCGCCCAAGGGCACCAGCTTTTCACTGCATCCATTTTGCCGCAAGAGCGGTCACAGCACTTGCCAGTGGCAACCCCTATGACCTAAGATAACCAGGCTTTTGAAAAAGGGACGTGTTATGGGAAAAATCGCCAAAATCAGCGCTGCGATAAAGCAGCTTATTGCTGATAAAGAGGATACCAAACAGGTGTTCGTCATTCTGGAAACCCTGTCGGGCAATTCCGGTTTGCGGGCGTTTAAGCGTTTCAAAAAAGCCCCGCATGCGCAAAAAATTCTGGCCGCCGAAAAACCATTGGTCAATTTTTTAAAAGACCGCGCATGGTTGGAAAGCCTGCCCGACGGCTCTTTGGGGCGCACTTATGCGCGCTTTACCGAGGTCGAGCAAATTACCGCTGACGGGCTGACCGAGGCTTCGGTTGAAGCCCGCGAAGAGACACGCGAATTGAGCGCGGCGCAGATTAAATATCACGAGCGCCAACGCGACGCGCATGACCTCTGGCATGTTTCGACCGGCTATGGCCGCGACGGCTTGGGCGAATTGTGCCTACTGGCCGTCACCTGGCGCCAACTTGGCAATCCCGGCATTTTGGTGATTATTCTTTTCGGCTATTTATCGGCGCGCAAAGAGGCTGCCGGTCTGGGCATTGGTAAAGCGATTTTGGAGGGCTTCCGTTTGGGGCGTTTGGCCAAGGGTTTGCCAAGCGCGGAATGGGAGCGTTTGTTGACCCTGCCTTTAGAGGATGTGCGGGCTGAACTGGGGATTAAAACCCCAACCCGCTATCGCGCCATTATCGACACCACACCGGATTTGCAAACGGCCGGTTATCTGGCTGCTGAATAATGAGCCTGACGGTTTATGGCATTCCAAATTGTGACTCGGTAAAAAAAGCGCGGGTCTGGCTGGCCGATAATGGCCAAGAATTCGCTTTTCACGATTTTCGCAAAGACGGTCTCAGCGAAGACATAGTGATGCGCTGGTTGCAGGCCCAACCGATGGAAAAACTCTTGAACAAGCGCGGCACAAGCTGGCGCAAATTATCCGATGCCGATAAGGCCAATGAGACGCAGGCGCATCTCATCGCCCTAATGGTGGAAAACCCAACCCTCATCAAACGACCGGTCATTGAAGCGGGCGCGCAGGTCAGCGTCGGCTTCACCGATGATGTGAAAGCGCTTTGGCGTTGATCGCTATTTCCTCAGCCTCAGCCCCAGCCTTTTTCAATCTCAAATTTTAGGATTTGCATATCGCCCGGCCCGGCGGCGTCGCTGCGGGCGATGAGCTTATGGCCGTTTTCATTCAGGAAATGCGGCACATCAATCGCCGCCATCGGGTCGCTGGCCAGCAGCCTCACCCGCGCGCCGCCGGCCTCATCGCGCAAGGCTTTTTGCAAGCGCAGAACCGGCATGGGGCAGCTCAGGCCCGTGGCGTCAATTTCGGTCATCTAAACTTATTTGCTCTGCGGGCGGGCTTTGGCATATTCCGCCATGCCGGTAAATAATTCGGTGATCTCGGCTTTATCCTGCGCGCCAAATTCATGGAACATGGTGGCGCAATTGACCACAATGCGTTCGCGGTCGCCCCAATCGTCAAATACGCCAAGCGCAATATCAAACGCCGCGTCTTTATAATTCATTCCCGCTTCATAGCGCGCGCGCGCCTCTTGGCGCATGGTCACTAAATAATGCCGCACTTCCTGAACCCCGGCTTTGGTGGTGATGGGGCCGTGGCCCGGGATAATGGTTTCAACATCCATGCCGATAATGCGGTCACACGCATCAATCCAGTTTTGCACGGGCCCCTCCCAAATAATCGGATGGCCGCCGATAAATAAAATATCACCCGTATAAACCGTGCGGTCGGCCGGCACATGCACCAGCGTATCACCCGGCGTGTGGGCCGGGCCGACAGGGATAAGGTGCACATCCTTATCACCGAGTTTAATCGTCGTTTCCGCGTCAATCAGCGTATCGGGCAGGCGTTGGTCAACCGATTTGAAATCAAACGGGCCAAAGCAAGAGGTGAAGTAATCGCCCATATCGCCAAGTTCAGGCGCGGCCTCCAAAAAGCCAACCATCATTTCAGGCGGCTCGGCGGCCATGTGTTCAGCGGTTAATTTATGCGCGATAATTTCGGCATCGGGGCAGCAGCAATTGCCGTTGCAATGGTCGCCATTGTGATGCGTGTTGATGACCTTATCGACCTGTTTGGCGGCCGGTGCGGCATCGGCATAAGCGGCCAGCATGTCTTTGGTCAGCGGCACATCGAATAGCGTATCGACGATGAGGGATTGGTCATTATCGACAATCAGGCCGGAATTTGACCAGCCCCAGCCGCCATCGGGCTGCAGCCATGCATAAGCGCCATCACCGATTTGATGTAAGCCTTTTTCATAGGCAAATTTTGGATGCGCCAAACTCATTACTCTCTCCCCCAAATATCGAGAAATCAGGCTAACGCAAAACCTCCCCCTTTACATCGTTTTTTGTGCCGCTAAACTTTTTGGACAAGTCGATAAAATGCGACTGACGTGAGGGAGTTGATTATGAGCGATTTTATTCTTATCGATGCGTTGGAAGCGCAGGCGACCAAACAGCCCGACGCAACCGCATTGGTGTGTCAAGGGCGCGAGACCAGCTATGGTCGGTTGAGCCATGCGTCCAATCAGGTTGCGCAAGCGCTATTGGCCGAAGGTATTGAGCCGCATGCGCGCATTGGGTTTATGGGCGCCAATTCAGATTTGTATTTTCAACTGCTCTATGGCGCGCAGAAAAGCCGCGGCGTTTTGGTTGGTGTCAATTCGCGCCTCGCCGGTCCGGAAGTGGCCTATGTGCTGAATGATGCCGAGGCCGAAATGCTTTTTGTCGGCAAAGATTTCGTGCCGTTGATTGAAAGTATTTTGGCCGATTGCCCGGGCATTAAGCGGGTGATTGCGATGGATGGTGGACATGATGAATGGGCGTCTTTTGATGCCTGGCGCGATACTGCCGAAGCGGTCGCACCGTCTTTGGACCATCAGCCCGATGATGATGTTATCCAGCTTTATACCTCAGGCACGACGGGGCACCCGAAGGGCGTGCAGTTAACCAATCTCAATATGCAAAGCGCTTTTGACCAATCCGCTGATTGGGCCGGTTGGTGTGAAGATGACCATGTGCTTTTGTGCATGCCGCTATTTCATATTGCCGGCGTCAATGTCGGGCTTATCGGGCTTTATAAGGGCGGTAAGGTTACGGTTTTGCCCGAGGTCGATCCGGCTGAAATTCTGCGCCTGATTGAGGTCGAGAAGGTAAATGTATTGTTCATGGTGCCGGCGGTGATTCTATTCGTCATGCAGCAGCCCAATATTTCTGAGGTCGATGTCTCCAGCGTGCGGCAGGTGATTTATGGCGCGTCACCTATTGACGAGGAATTATTGGTGCAGGCGGCGGCCAAGTTCAAATGCGATTTCGTGCAGGTTTATGGCCTGACCGAGACCACGGGCGGCGGCACGAATTTGAAACCCGAAGACCATGATCCGGCGCGCAATAAGCTGCGCTCTTGCGGCAAACCCAATGCCGGTGTTGAGGTGCGCATTGTCGATGAAGACGGCAAGGATGTGGCGCAAGGCGAGGTTGGTGAGATTGTTATCAGTGGCAGGTCGATTATGAAGGGCTATTGGAACAAGCCCGACGCCACAACCGATGCGATTAGAGATGATTGGTTTTATTCTGGCGATGCCGGTTTCCTCGATGAGGAAGGCTATGTGTTTATTCATGATCGGGTGAAAGACATGATTGTGTCAGGCGGTGAGAATGTGTATCCGGCTGAAGTCGAAAACGCACTTTTTGCCCATCCCGATATTGCCGATGTCGCCGTGATCGGCGTGCCGGATGAAAAATGGGGCGAGGCGGTAAAAGCCTGTGTGGTGGTCGCGCCGGGTAAAGAGCTGAGCGAGAAAGACATTATCGATTTCGCGCGCACGCGCATTGCCGGATATAAATTGCCCAAATCGGTTGATTTTATCGAGGCTTTGCCGCGCAACCCGTCGGGCAAAATCCTGCGCCGCGAATTGCGCGAGCCCTATTGGGAAGGCGAAGAACGTCGCGTCGGCTAGGTCGGTTTATTTGGGCTGGGCCAGCTTGGCGGCCAGTGCTTTTCTTTGGCGCTTCATTTCTATCTCGCTATGGCCAAGACGCGCTTGTAGCCAGTCGGCGATAAGCTCTATCTGCTTATTGCTCACGCCGCCAATTTGACCCTCGATAAGGCGGCGCAGCACAATATCTTCCAGCGTCACCGCCATTTCATCGGACACGGCAAAAGCCACGCGCGCCGCCAAAAGCTTGTCTTTGAGACCGCTCAGGCCGCGCGCATCGGCAGCCATCATGCGCGGCAAAAGCCGTCCATAAAGGCGGCTCATCAAATCAATGCTGGTGGTATCGAATTTATCAAAACGCGCGCGCATCTTGTCCATGAAGCGACCCAAATCATCGCGCGGCGCGCATTCCAAAGCCGTCACATGGCTGCGGCAAGCCACCGGCTTGGCGTCCAATTTACGCATTGCCAAATCGACCACTTGCTCGGCCAGCCGCCGCGAGGTGGTCCATTTGCCCCCCAAAGCTGACACCAAACCGACAACCCCACCATATTGGCCGTGATCGTAAATCTCGCTGCCGCGGCTCAGCCCATAGGTTGTGTCGGCCGTGTCGTCCATATCGGCCACCAGCGGGCGTAAGCCGACATAGGCAAAAACGACATCCTTGGCACTCAACTTGGCGCCGGGCAGGGCGCGATTGGCCTTTGCCAAAAGCATGTCAATATCGCCTTTGGTGACTGTCGCCTTGTCAGGCGCGGCATCAAATTTCGTATCGGTCGTGGCCAGCAAACTCATGCCCATATAAGGCGTGACAAATAAATGCTCGTCATCAATCGGCATGGCCAAAGCCGCACCGCGTGTCAGATTGCGCGTCACAATATGAATGCCTTTGGAGCGCAGCAATTTTTTCTCCGGCTGATTTGCATCACCGGCGCGCATCAGTTCATCAGCCCACGGCCCGGTTGCATTAATGGTTAACGCCGCCATGAGCGGCACAGATTTACGCGACAGCGTGTCCTTCACTTGCAGGCCGATAAGACGGTTATCCTCGACAATGAAATCACGCGCTTCGGCATAATTTACCGCAACGGCCCCTGCGGCAATGGCGCTGCGCACCATGGCGAGGCACAGCCTTTCGGGCGATAACATTTGCCCGTCATGATAAAGCAAACCGGCAGTCAGTTTTGGCGTTGCTTTTGCTTCTTGGCTATCTTCTGCTGTCGCTTCCTTATTATTGCGCGTCGTTAATTGTGGCGGCAAGTCAGGCACCAGACCCAATGTTTGCGCCACGGTCATTGAGCGATAGCCGGGCATTTTCTGCATCGGGTCAACACCGCGATTGCGGTCAAATGCCAGCCCGTCATAAAGGCTGAGGCCCAGCCCGAGGGTCAGGCGCGATGGTTTTTGGTGGCTATAGCAAGGCAGAACAAACGCCAGCGGATGCACTAAATGTTTGGCGATGCGGCTCCAATGACGCCGCTCGCGCAACCCCTCGCGCACCAGCTTTATCTCGCCATTGGCCAGATAACGAAGCCCGCCATGCATTAATTTGGTCGAGCCCGCACTGGTCGCGCCGCCGAAATCGGATTTATCAATAAGCGCGACACGCAAGCCCCGCAGGCTGGCGTCAAGCGCTATCGCGGCACCGGTTGCGCCGCCACCAATAATGGCGACGTCAAACGCGGCGGTACCGAGGGCGTCAAAATTACGTTGCATCATGCATCCAAGCAGGGCTTTACCAATGGTCAAACTTGCAGGCAGTATAGAGGAATAAAAATTGAAAGGGGATGAAAATGGCTTTTGCAAGCGCGAATGGGATAAGCCTGTGTTACACGGTTTTTGCGGCGGCTGAAAAGCGCAGCGTCGAACCGATCATACTTATCCGCGGTCTTGGCACGCAAATGATACAATGGCCGCAACCCTTTATCGATTATTTCACCCATGCCGGTTTCGATGTGATTATTTTCGACAATCGCGATGTCGGTGAAAGCAGCAAGCTTGATGCCGCCGGTGTTCCGGATATCATGGCGCTTCTCGCCGGGGCTGAGGCCGGGGTTGGTTTTCCCGTGCCTTATGAAATTGCCGATATGGCAGAAGATGTTATCGGTCTGATGGACGCGCTGGGCATAGAAAAAGCACATATTTGGGGGATGTCGCTGGGCGGTATGGTGGCGCAGCATCTGGCTTTCTCGCATGGCCCTCGCATCGGCAAAATCATCTGTGTCATGTCGACATCGGGGGACCCGTCTCTGCCGCTTCCGGCGGCCAGTGAATTGGCACCGCCCGATAGCGAAGATGAAGCCGAGCTTATCGACTATATGACGCAGAGTCTTGGCCAGCATGCCAGCCCGGCCTTCCCGACGCCCGAGGCTGATCGGCGCGCATTGGCGGAAAGATTGGTGAAGCGGTGCTGGCACCCGCAGGGCATTATTCGGCAAATGGCGGCGGCGATGGCCGATGGCGCGCGCACCGAGCGGCTGAAAACGATCGCCGTGCCGTTTATGGTTATTCACGGCGATGCCGATACGCTGATCGATATATCCTGCGGTCGACATATTGCCGAAACCGTGCCGCATGCCGTTTGGCGACCGGTCGCCGGTATGGGGCATGATATTGGCCCCGGCCTGCAAGACGAAGTCGGCCCCGATGTTTTGGCTTTTTTAGGTGAACCGCATTAAGCAGGCCAGATTAAGAATTTGAGACGCTTGACAAATCTGTGTCTGCTTTGTGTATTGGCGACGATTGATTACTGGAGAGAAAGATATGTCTGTATGCATTATTGGCTGGGGCCATACAAAATTCGGCAAGCTTGAAGATCAGGGGCTGGAGGCGCTTCTCGTCTCCGCTGCCAATGAGGCTATGGAAGATGCAGGTGTCACGGCGCAAGAGATTGATGCGATTTATGTCGCGACATTTAATGCCGGCATGTCGGAGCAGGATTTTATTTCTTCGCTGGCGCTGCAGGTTAATGAGGCGTTTCGCTTTACCCCGTCAACGCGGGTTGAAAATGCCTGCGGGTCAGGTTCGGCAGCAGTGTTCCAAGCCGCCAATTTGATCGAGAGCGGTCGGGCGCGCCGCGTGCTGGCCATTGGTGTTGAAAAAATGACCCATTTGTCGAGCGCCGATGTCGGGCGTTGCCTGTCGCGCGCTTCTTATATGCCGGAAGAAGGCGATGCCGGTCTGACCTTCCCGGGTATTTTCGGCGTCGTCGCCGGAAAATATTTCCAGCAATATGGTGACCATTCGGATGCGCTGGCAAAAATTGCTGCGAAAAATCACAAAAACGGCTCGGTCAATCCGCTGGCCCATATGCAAAAGGATTTCGGTTATGATTTCTGCCGCGCCGAAAGCGATAAAAACCCGCTTGTTGCCGGGCCTTTAAAGCGCACGGATTGCTCGATGATTTCAGACGGTGCGGCCGCGATTATATTGACCGATGAGGACACGGCGCAGAGCCATGACAAAGCGATTGCTTTTCGCGCCCGCGCCCAAACCAATGATTATTTGCCGATGAGCAAACGCGATGTGACGGCCTTTGAGGGTCCGGCGATGGCTTGGCAGAAAGGCCTTGATGAGGCCGGTTTGAAACTCGAGGATATGTCGCTGGTCGAAACCCATGACTGCTTCACCATTGCCGAACTTATTCAATATGAAGCAATGGGGCTGACCGAAGCCGGCAAAGGCGCGCAGGCGCTGGAAGAGGGCACGGTTTACAAAGACGGCAAGCTGCCGGTCAATCCGTCAGGCGGGTTGAAGGCCAAAGGCCATCCGGTCGGCGCGACCGGTGTGTCCATGCATGTTATGGCGGCGCGTCAGCTGATGGATGATGCCGGTGAGATGCAGGTGAAAGACGCCAAGCTGGCCGGTATTTTCAATATGGGTGGCGCAGCCGTGGCCAATTATCTGTCGATTTTGGAACGCGTCAAATAAGCTTATTTTGCCGCTTCTTTAAGATAGGCAATGATGTCATTGCGGTCTTTTTCTTTACGCAGGCCGGCAAAAGCCATGCGCCCGCCTTTAACCACTTTGCGTGGGCTTTCCAGATAAGCGGCGAGGTTTTCCTCAGACCAGAGTTTCTCGGCGGCGGCATATTTGACCATCGCTTTGGAATATTTGTAATCGGCAACCGCACCGATCTCGCGCCCGATAATACCGTTTAATTGCGGGCCGACGCGGTTTTTTGCGCCGTCCCCAATCATGTGGCAGGACACGCATTTTCGATAGACCTTCGCCCCTTTTTCGGCATCACCGGCCTGCACCGGAAGGGTGAAAAGGAATAGGCCAAAAGCCGCGATAATTGCTCTGCGCATCATGCATCTCCTGTGTTGATGGTGTCGATATAGGGGCTTTTGGGCGTGCTGCCAAGCGTTTGAGCGGCGGCATGCGGTCGCATAAATCAAGGGACAAGCCAGTTTTGTGTGTCATTCTCAAAGTCGAATAGCGCCCGACGATGACCGCGCGCGGCCAGATAAAGCCACTCCATGCGCAATATATGAGCGGCCACGGGGATAAAATAATCTGCGCCATCCCGCGTGCGCGCGGCATCAAAATCAACATTATATGGGTCGTCAATCACGCTGCCCGGGCCTTGTGTCACTTGATAGCACTCGCGGCTCATGGGCCGCGTTGCCTGCCATGCCGCGTCATATGCCGCTTGATGGGTCGGGCCGGAGAGCGCCTCCAAGCGCACCGCAAGGCGCAGCTGAATTTTGGCCCCGGCATCGTAAAAATGCATAGCGCCGAGCGGGTTATCCGTCAGTTCGGCAATTTTGCCTGAGCGCGTATCGGTATGAAAACGCAAGGTTTTGGCTTGGGTATCGCATCCGCGTAAAACAACCGTGCGAATGGTTGGGGCATTGGTGTCGGTTATGGTCGCGACGCTGGGTGTGTGAAACGCGCTTTTGCGGTCTTTGACACCGCGCGCCAACATTGACCAGCCATAGGCCGCGCTGGCCGTCAAATCGTCATAGCAGGACAATAAGGGCGGGCCGCTATTGGTTTGCGGTTTTTGGTCAAATGGTGTGTCGCTCATAGGCTTTCATATAGCGCATGCAGGCCATCTGACAAAATAAGCTGATAGGTCTGGTGTTTTTTCTGCCAAAAGCGCAGAATCAGTAAAACGAATCACTTGCAGGAGCAGTCTGATGCGCATTCTCTTTTTCGCGATTTCACTAATGGCTATGCCCGTTGGCGCAGCGCAAGCGCAAAACTATGTCGGTATTAGCGGCGGTCTCATGACCTATGAAGCCAATGATACGGAAATTGACAGCCAGGGCTTTACCGTGGTTGCCGGCGGTCAGTTTGACCCGATATTGGCGATTGAATTTTCCTATAGCTCGCATTCCAGCGTTGAGGTTGAGGGCGCTGATTACAAAGCCTCGGTAATGGCCTTGTCGGGCATTTTGCGCTCACCGGGCGAGGGTTTTGAACCGTTTTTGCGCCTCGGCATTGCGCGCGGCGACTCTGATATTGCAAACAATGACAATGACGGCACGGAAGACGGCTTTATTTTCGGCCTCGGTGCTGATTTCAGCATGAATTATAATTCGTCCCTGCGCCTCGAATATGTTCAGTCCGATATGGGCGATGCCGATAGCGATCGCTTGAGTTTCGGCACAATTTACCGGTTTTAAGCTGATGCCCTTGGTCAATTTCAAATTGACACCCGAAGGCTTGACGGCTGATAAAAAACGCACATTGATTGCCAAAGTCACTGACCTGCTGGCGACTGAATTGGGCAAAAACCCTGATACCACCATTGTTATTATTGATGAGGTGGAGACCGATAATTGGGGTATTGCCGGGCAAAGCGTGACGGATAGACGTAAAAAATGATCCCGGGTGGATTCGAACCACCGGCCCCCAGATTAGGAATCTGGTGCTCTATCCGGCTGAGCTACGGGACCATGCGTTGAACCTAACGAAGCCTGTTTCATTCGTCCAGTTGCTTGCGCATGCCGCTTCGCTACTTGACCAAAGGCCTTTAAATGGGTCACCTAATCAGATGATTAAACGCGCAAAGCTGATTTCGACTTTATGTCTGGCGTTAACGGCGTCGGCGTGCGGCGGCGTGACGCTGATGAGCGAAGCCGAGGAAGCGAAAATCGGCGCTACGCAACATCCCAATATTGTCCGTGAATATGGCGGTGCTTATATCGAGCCAAAGATAAACGCTTATGTCGAAGCGGTGATGGCGCGCATTGGTCGATTTTCCGACCGCCCCGACATTGACTACCACATTACCGTGCTCGACACGCCCATGGTCAATGCCTTTGCATTGCCCGGCGGCTATACTTATGTCACGCGGGGGCTTTTGGCGCTGGCCGATAATGAAGCCGAATTGGCGGGTGTGATCGGGCATGAAATTGCCCATGTCACGGCGCGGCACGGCGCACGACGCCAAACGGCGGCGGTGGGCACTGCCGTGGTGGCCGGGGTTCTGGGCGCAGTGCTGAATGCGCGCACCGGCATGAGCGGGCGTGCAACGGGTGACCTCTTAAATGTCGGCGGTTCTGCGATTTTAGCCGGCTATAGCCGCGACAATGAGTATGAAGCCGATAATCTGGGCATTAAGGCGATGGCGCGGGCAGGCTATGAACCGCATGCGCAGGGCGAACTTTTGACATCGCTGGCAGCGTTCTCAAAATTTCAATCGGGCGGCAAAGAAGCCAATGCGAGCTGGTTTTCAACCCATCCGAATAGTAATGCGCGCATTGCCAAAGCGCAGCAAAAGGCCAATGCTGCCGGCGAGAAAATGTCTGCCCCTGGCCAAATCGGCACGAACCGTCACCTGCAAATGATTGATGGCATGGTGTATGGCGACAGCGCGCGCCAGGGCATTATGCGCGGGCAGCGTTATGAGCATGCCGCGCTGGCTTTGCGGTTTGACGTGCCGCGCGGTTTCAAATTGAAAAACGGCAAAACCCGCGTCACCGCGACGCACGATAATGAAGTGCAGATTATTTTCGACCTTGATGCGCGCATCGCCAATGAAGTGCCGGAGGCATATCTGCGAAGCACATGGGCGACCGGACAAAGGCTAACCGGATTTCAAAACCTCAAAATTGACGGCCGCGACGCCGCGCTTGGCACATTGAAAACGCAAAATGGCATAGCCGTCTTGCTGGCCATTGATGGTGGCGAAAAACAAATCATGCGTTTTGGCGTATTGGCCCCACGCGGCCGCGAAAGCGATGCTGAGGCGGCAATGGCTAGCTTGCGCCGCGCGATCGATTTTCTGTCGCCGCGTCAGGCCGGTGCCATTCGCCCGTATCGTCTGCGGGTGGTGACGGTGAAAGAGGGCGAGAGCGTGGCGTCTTTGGCGCGTAAAATGCGTGGGTCTGCCGGCGATAAAGAGGGTCTGTTTCGCGTGCTGAATGGCTTGCAAAAAGACGACACGCTGGCTGCGGGGTCGCGTGTTAAGCTGGTTAGCGATTAAAAGACAGCTCTATAAAAGACCCGCTTGGCGCGGGTCGCCATCGGTTTTGGTCAGCAGCACACCGCGCAATTTACCCAGCGCCTCATGCTCAATTTGGCGCACCCGTTCTTTTGAAATGCCGAGCGTCTTGCCCAGACTTTCCAGCGTTACGGTCTCTTCAGCCAAACGGCGGGCGCGAATAATCGTCATTTCGCGTTCGCTCAATTCAGTCATGGCCTCGGCGATCCAGCGCAGCTTTTGACGACTGTCGAGGCGGTTTGCCACGGTTGCATCGGGCAGGTCGCGGTCGCAGACGAGGAAATCTTGCCATTCGGTGACGCCACCATCACCCGAGCGGTCTGAAATGGTTGCGTTAAGCGATCGATCATTGGCCTCCATGCGGCCTTCCATCGCTTCCACGTCGATCATGCGCACACCCAATTCGCGCGCTACATAGGTGCGGCTTTCGGGCGTCATATTGGCACCGACATCATTAATGCGGGCGCGCAAGCGGCGCATATTGAAGAACAAAGATTTTTGCGCCGAGGTTGTGCCGGTGCGGACAATCGACCAATTACGCAGCACAAAATCCTGAATTTGCGAGCGAATCCACCACCCTGCATAGGTTGAAAAACGCACTTCGCGATCCGGGTCAAAGCGTTCGGCAGCTTGCATCAGGCCGATATTGCCCTCTTGCACCAAATCGCCCATTGGCAGGCCATAATTTCTGAACTTGGCGGCAATGGCGACGACAAGGCGCACATGCGCCGAGGTCAATTCGTGCATGGCGCGCTCATCGCGCTTGTCTTTCCAAAGACGAGCCAGCTTTTGCTCGTGCTCAAGCTCGAGCATCGGCAACTTCATCGCCTTTTTGATAAATTTACGACCGGATTGAACAGTCTCGCGTGTGTCTATATGTGCCATAATTGCATACCTCTGTAATTGATACGCAAACAGGCCGCGATTGGTTCACGGAAAATTGGGCTATTTAAGCGGCGTCAGACCCCGGTTGTCGGCGCGCGCCGCCAGTGGTCTTGGCCAAAATTGCCTCTAATTTGACAATGGCTGCATCTTCCGTGGTTTTTTCAACCGTTGCAACCTCGCGCGCCATGCGCTCCAGAGCCGCTTCATAAAGCTGGCGCTCCGAATAGCTCTGCTCGGGCTGGTTCTCATTGCGGAACAAGTCGCGCACCACTTCGGCAATGGCGATTAAATCGCCACTATTAATCTTGGCTTCATATTCTTGCGCGCGGCGCGACCACATTGTGCGCTTAACACGGGCACGGCCTTTCAGCGTCTTAATGGCACCGTCCATGACCTTAGGCTCAGCCAATTTGCGCATACCGGTTTGCTCGGCCTTATCGATGGGCACGCGCAGCACCATTTTCTCTTTTTCGAAATTAATCACGAAAAGATCGAGGCTCATACCGGCAATTTCTTGCGCGCTAATCTCGACAATCAGGCCGACGCCATGCGCCGGATAGACAATATGCTCATTCACCCGAAACCCGAGCGCCGAGCGGCGCACGACTTCTTTGGCCGGTGCTTTTTTTGCAGGTGCCTTTTTAGCAGGTGCCTTTTTAGCAGTAGTTTTTTTGGCCACAGCCTTCTGGGCAGGGGCTTTTTTAGCAGGGGCTTTTTTCGCCGCTGTTTTAGGAGCGGCTTTAGGAGCGGCTTTAGGAGAAGCCTTTTTGGCCGCAGGCTTACGCGCCGCCGGTTTTTTCGGCGCTGGCTTTTTCTTGGTCGGCATTAAATGCTCCTGTCAGCGGCACGACCATATAGGGTGAAGCACCGCATACTTTACAAAAATCTACGAATTAACGGCATTATATCACAAAAACCGTGTTTTCCCAAATGCTTGGGGGACATCGCCTTATCAGTCGCCTGCGCCCGGATTTTCCGAAAAATGCTCCGCGAATTTATTGGCCTTTTGCAACCAGTCATCGGCATCGGCGGGGGCGTCTTTGCGCATGGTGATATTGGGCCAGATATCGGCAAATTTGGTGTTTACGTCGAGCCATTTTTCAAGCCCGTCTTCGGTGTCAGCCTTAATGGCGTCGGCCGGGCATTCGGGTTCGCACACCCCGCAATCGATACATTCATCAGGATGAATGACCAACATGTTCTCGCCTTCATAGAAGCAGTCAACCGGGCAAACTTCAACGCAGTCCGTATATTTGCACTTAATACAATCTTCCGTGACGATATAAGTCATCGCGATTTACTCTCCTAATGCCGCTTCGGCTTTTTTACGGGCCTGTCCGGCTTGCAGGTCGGTGACATGAATAAGACCGGCCACGCGGCGCAGCAAATTGGCCTCGTAATCATCAACCACGCCATCGGCCAGCACAATTTGCCAGAGCAATTCAATCAGCATGATTTTATGCGTCTCGCCAAAATGGGTATTGATGCGATGGGTGAATTGAAACAAGTCGCTGGCCTCATTGGCGGCGTGTTTGGCTTCTTCAATCAACAGCGCGGCGGCATCGCTCTCAAGGCCGAAATGCGGCCCGACCAGACGGGTCAAAAGTTTGGTTTCATTGTCGTCCATCACACCGTCAATTTGGGCCGCGCGCACCAAAAGGGCAGCGGCCGCAATATGCAGTGCGTCTGAGCGCGGGGCAGCGGTTTCGCTTACCGGCTCGGTGAACAGAGATTTCATTTTATCTAACATGGGGGACTGTCTAACCGCTTGGCGAAAAGCTTGCAATGATTGTTTTGGTCGCAGCTTGGGCGATATAAATCGCGCGCGCTTATCCGACGCGGCCCTTGCCGGTAAAACTATCCTCATCGCGGCGTTGCTTTTTGGTTGGGCGACCGGCACCGGCTTCGCGAAAAGCCGGGCTGAGGGTGATTTTCTCGGCGCGTTTTTTTGGCTGGGGCGGGTCGCGGTCAATATAAAGCGTCTGCGCCTCCGGTGCCGGGCCACGACGTGTGCTCAGCGTGACCACCTCAATCACCCGCACATTTTGATGCAACGGAAAGGTCAGCACATCACCAATGCGAATGGTGGCGGCGGCGCGGCTTTGCTTGTGGCCATTGATACGAATATTACCGGCGGCGGCCAGCTTGGTAGCCAGCGTTCGGGTTTTGAAAAACCGCGCATGCCACAGCCATTTATCGACACGCATGGCAATCGGTGGGTCAGCCATTGGGCGTTAGGCCTCGTCACGCTTTTTGGTGGCTTTATTTTGATTGTTTTGCAATTGCTTCAGCACGGCAAAAGGTGAAGACGGGTCGGGCTGTTTCTCGGCTCTTTTGCCACCTCTTTGGCCGTTTGCGGAACGGTGCGGGCGATTGTTTTGTGGCCGTGCCTGAGCGGCTTTGTCATTTGGTGCACGGTGTTTATTTTTGGCGTTCGCATTGCCCTTGGCGCGAGCATTGCCCTTGGTGCGAGCATTGTGACCGCGCGGCACGGGACGCCACAAAAGCCGCATTGTGGCTTCGACTGTCTCTTCGGTTTTAGGTGTTTTTATTGGTTCTTCTGTTTTTGCTTCGGTCGCTTCCGGCGCCGGCGGTTCTGTCTGTTCCGTCTGCTTATCCGTCTGATTATCCGTCGGATTATCTGTTTGTGTTTCGACCGGTATGTCATGTTTCGACTGTTCTTTTATGTCTTCCGGTTTTATGTCTTGCGGTTTTTGAGCCTCCACCTCATGCGACCGATAGCCAAGCGCCGTCAAAATTTCAGCCAGCTCCTCGCCGCTACAACCCATAATGGACATCATCGCTTCATTGGCTTCAAAGCCCTCTTTGCTCTCAGCCAAAAGCGGGCGAATAATATCGGCCAGACGTTCGAGCATATCGAAGCGGATAATGCGCGCGCGGCTGGTGTAAAACCCGGTAGCTCGATACAGCCATCCGGGCAGCTTGCCGGTGGGGGCGGAGGTCAGGCCGGCGGCAGGTAATTGCGCCAGACTTTCACCGATCGGCCGCGGCTTTTCATCACGCTGCACCCGGCGGGTGTTTTCCTCAACCAGACTGAGCAGTGCCAAAAGCCGGGCCGGTGCGGGCTTTAAAAGCGTTGGCATGAAAATGTGATAAAAGCCGAAACGCACGCCGCATTTTCGAAGTGTGCCGCGCAAGTCTTGGTCAAGCTTGCTCAGCAAATCGGCAATATCGCGGCGCGGCAAACAGCCTTTATGCTCCAAAAGCTGGAAAGCCAGCCCGCGCGCCAAGCCGGTTAATTCGGCATTTTGTAAATTTTTGAGCGGCTCCAATTGCTGGCTGATTTGCAAACGCAGCCAGTCGGTCAAGCGGGTTTGGGCTTGTGTGCGTATCTCGCCGGTCAGGGTTTCATCGGCGGCCAATACCGCCTCCGGCGCCAAATAAGCCAGCCGGTCGCTATCGGGCCCGCCTTGCCCATTGGCAATTTGAATCTGACCGATAATGGCATTATCCCATAAAATTTCGCCCTGCTCGGTAAAAGTAAAGGCGCTATCAGCCGCGACACAAACTGCTTGGGCGCGTTGGCGCAAAGCTTCACCGACCGCTTTTTCGACAGCCGCGCGCGCTGTGCCACCGGGCGCGCCTTTGAGACGCGGGTCGCGCTCGACATGCAAACCGTTCAAGCGCCCCATATATTCACCGGCGATAAGTATGTCGCCATTGGCTTCTATTTCCGCCACGATTTCCTCTTTCCCGACCAGTCGGCGCATCAATGCCGAGGTCTTGCGGTCAACGAATTGACCCATCAGTTTCATATGCAACGCATCCGATAAACGCTCTTCAACCTTGCGGCTTTCCGCTTGCCAAAGCGCCGGATCGGCCATCCAGTCATTGCGCTGGGCAATATAGGTCCAAGTGCGTATATGCGCCAGCCTTGTCGACAGCGTATCCAAATCGCCCTCAACGCGGTCGCAACGTTCAATTTGATCGGCCAACCAGTTTTCAGGAATAAACCCTTCGCCGTCGGACAAAAAGGCAAATATCTCGCCCACCAGTGCGGCATGTTCGCCCATTGTGGTTTTGCGGAAATCGGGAATTTGTGCCACTTGCCACAACAGGCGCACCCGCGCCTCATCGCTTAACCGGTCGAGCGTTGCCGGATCGCGGCTCAATAATTTTGTCGCTTGCACATCATCAGCCACAGTTGCACGCACCAGACCGGGGCGCGGTGCCGGCTTTTCAAGGCTCAACAGCAGGGCTTCCAATGATGAAAAATCGAGATTGGGGTTGCGCCAATACAGACCTTTGACCGGATCGAAATCATGCGTCTCGATTTGTTCGATCAGCGCGTCTTCAAATTGCGGCACGTCGGCGGTGACACCAAAACTGCCATCGGCATGATGACGGCCGGCACGTCCGGCAATTTGCGCCAGTTCGGCAGGGCTCAATTCGCGGTGGCGGCGTCCATCAAATTTGCGCGTTTGGGCAAAAGCGACATGGTCAACATCCATGTTTAGCCCCATGCCTATCGCATCGGTGGCGACCAAAAAATCCACCTCGCCCGATTGATACATCTCGACCTGGGCATTGCGCGTGCGGGGGCTCAAGCCCCCCATAACCACTGCCGCGCCGCCGCGTTGCTGGCGAATAATCTCGGCAATGGCATAGACATTATCGGCTGAAAAAGCCGCAATGGCGCTGCGCCGTGGCAGGCGCGACAGCTTATGCGCGCCATCCCAGCCAAGTCGCGAGAACCGCGCCCGGGTCTCGATATCTTTCGTGCCCAAAAGCTGGCGTAAGATCGGCGCCATGGTGGCAGCGCCAAGCAATATGGTCTCAGATGTGCCGCGCGCGTGCAAAATGCGGTCGGTAAATACATGACCGCGTTCCTCATCTGCCGCAAGCTGACACTCATCAATGGCGACAAATTCAACCTCGCGGCTAATCGGCATGGCTTCGGTGGTGCAAATGAAATAGCGCGCCTTCGGCGGCAGAATTTTCTCCTCGCCGGTTATCAGCGCAATATCGGCCTTATGCACGCGGCCAAAATCGCCTTTCAAGCAGCGGTCATAGACCTCGCGCGCCAAAAGCCGCAAAGGCAGACCAATCATGCCGCTTTGATGCGCCAATAAGCGCTCCATAGCGAGATGGGTTTTACCGGTATTGGTTGGCCCTAATACAACGCGCAATTGCGGCGAAAAACCGCTCAAAGACCCTTTTGACGACATAGGCTCACCATGACCAAGCAGGGCGGTTTTGGCAAGCCCAACTCCGGCCTCGCGACGATTTGTCGATTCGTGTTTGGCGAATCGATTCGGACCGTAGGACATGCCGACTCAAATTTGCTGTTTTATCCTGAACAGCTAGGGAACGAAGCATGTCCGAATCACTTACATAGTAGCCGTGCCACATCTGTTCACGACAATATGTTGTGGGTGCGCATATTGTCCCTTTTCGCAATCGGGCTTGCTTAAGCCTTGCCATTAAACCCGCGCTTCGTCATGATAAGCGGCAGATAAGCGCGAGATATACGCCAGATAGACGGTGCTTATCGGCGCAGGGAGGCGTTTTTCATGGATTTTTCAATACCGGATGACATCCGCACATATTTAGCGGCTTTGGACGATTTTATTGAAAAGGAAATCGCGCCATTGCAAACGCAAGACGACAATAATCGCTTTTTCGACCATCGGCGTGAACATGCGCGCACTGATTGGGATAATAACGGTTTGCCGCGTCCCGAATGGGAAGAATTGCTGCGTGAAATGCGCCGTCGTGCCGATGCGGCCGGACATTTGCGATTTGGCCTGCCAAAGGAGTTTGGGGGTGCCGACGGCTCAAATTTGGCGATGGCGGTCATTCGCGAGCATTTGGCGCATAAGGGGCTGGGCCTGCATAATGATTTGCAAAATGAAAGCTCGATTGTCGGCAATTTTCCGCAAGTGTTGATGTTTCGCGATTTCGGCACGCCGTCCCAAGCAGATGAATTTATCAATGGCATGCTCAAGGGCACGCATCGCATTTGTTTTGGCCTGACCGAACCCGAGCACGGCTCTGACGCCACTTGGATGGAATCCAAAGGCGTGCGCGAAACCCGCGACGGCGTCGATGGCTGGCTGCTGAACGGTGAAAAAATGTGGACGACCGGCATGCATGTGGCGAGCCATGTCATGCTGTTCGCGCGCACCTCCGGCGATGATGGCGCGGCCAAGGGCATTACCTGCTTTCTGGTGCCGGCTGATGACCCGGGCGTGAAGATTGAAGAATATATGTGGACGTTCAACATGCCGACCGACCATCCGCGTGTGTCGTTCACCGATATTTGGGTGCCGGATAGCGCTATTTTCGGGGAGCCGGAAAACGGTTTGGCGCTGGCGCAGCATTTTGTGCATGAAAACCGCATTCGCCAAGCGGCCAGCGGTGTCGGCGCGGCGCAATATTGCATCGACCAATCGGTTGCCTATGCCAAGCAGCGCGCGCCCTTCGGCAAACCGCTGGCGACCAATCAGGCGATACAGTTTCCGCTTACCGAGCTGCATACGGAATGCGAAATGATACGCAATCTGGTTTATAAAACGGCCGCCCAAATGGACGAGATGTCGAAGCCCGAAGTGGCGATCTATCTCTCCGATAAAGTGTCCATGTGTAATTATCGCGCCAATCGGCTGGTCTGCGAGGCGGCGGACCGCGCCATTCAAGTGCATGGTGGCATCGGCTATTCACGCCATATGCCGTTTGAACATATTTACCGACACCATCGCCGCTACCGCATTACCGAAGGCTCGGAAGAGATTCAAATTCGCAAAGTGGCGGCGCATTTATTCGGTTTCATTGACCCGCATAAGCCGCGCAAAAAAAGCAAGGCATAGATAAGGCATAGTTTATGACAATTCCTGAAGGCTGGGCGCCGCTCGATTTCGGCGGGCGCTTAGAGCATCTTGATACGCATTTTATCGACCATGTCGGCCCGGTTTATATGCGCGGAAACGAAGGCGCGCGCCAGCTTGGTTTCAAGGTTTTACCGCATATGTGCAATCCGGCGGGCATTTGCCATGGTGGCATGTTGATGTCGGTGATGGATGTCGGGCTGGCTTTTATCCTGCACAATGCGATGGGCGAGCATGTGTTCACCCCATCGGTCAGTTTTAATTTTGATTTTGTCGCGCCCGGGCAAATGGGAGACTTTCTGATATGCGAGGGTGAATGCACGCGATATACGAAAAATACCGGTTTTGTAACAGGCCGACTCACCGGCAAAGACGGGCCGGTGATAACCGGCAGTGGCATTATGAAAATCACCGATATCGGCTTCGATAGGGGGGATGGCAAAACCACTTGACGGGGGCAGAGCCATTTTCTATATCAAACCCAGCAACGAGGCTTTTGGCCTCGCTTTTTAATGCCGCCAAGCGGCAAACAATATGGAGAGTGACCCATGTCACGTGTATGCGAACTGACCGGAAAATCGGTAATGAGCGGAAACAATGTAAGCCATGCGATGAACCGCACGCGTCGGCGCTTTCTGCCCAATTTGCAACAAGTCAGCCTGCCCAGTGAGATTTTGGGTCGTGCGCTGAAATTCCGTATTTCAGCCAATGCGCTGCGCTCGGTTGAGCATAATGGCGGCATTGACGCGTTTTTGACAAAAGCCAAAGACGCACAATTGTCTTCCAAAGCATTGAAGCTGAAAAAGCAGATCGCTGCCAAGCAGGCTTAATTCTTAAAAATTGAAAGTGATTATTGGTCGGATGCGCCGCGCACCGGTTTTGCGCTCGTGCGCACACCGCCGCGTGCTGATGTGGTTTTGGGTGCGGTTTTGGCACCACCGGCTTTAAGAGCGCCGGTGTTCATACCTTTTTCTTTTTTGGCCGCTTTGCCCCCCTTATGGGTGGTGTCATTCTCATCAAATAATTCAGCCAGCTTGTCGGTCATCGCGCCGCCAAGCTGTTCGGCATCGACAATGGTCACGGCGCGGCGATAATAGCGCGTCACATCATGGCCGATACCAATGGCGATAAGTTCGACCGGCGATTGTGTTTCAATATCCTCAATGACATTGCGTAAATGCTTTTCGAGATAATTGCCTGCATTGACGCTAAGCGTTGAATCATCGACCGGCGCGCCGTCCGAAATCACCATTAGGATGCGACGCTGTTCAGGCCGCGCCAGCAAGCGATTATGCGCCCAGATCAGTGCCTCGCCATCAATGTTTTCTTTCAACAAGCCTTCGCGCATCATCAGGCCAAGATTTTTGCGCGCGCGCCGCCATGGCGCATCGGCGCTTTTGTAAATAATATGACGCAAATCATTGAGGCGACCGGGGTGACCGGGCTTGCCGTTCGACATCCAAACCTCGCGGGCTTGGCCGCCTTTCCAAGCGCGTGTGGTGAAGCCCAAAATTTCGGTCTTCACATTGCACCGCTCCAGCGTGCGGGCCAAAATATCGGCGCACATGGCCGCAACGGTGATGGGGCGACCGCGCATTGAGCCGGAATTATCCAAAAGCAGCGTTACAACCGTATCGCGAAATTTAGTATCGCTTTCCATTTTGTAAGAAAGCGGCTGCATCGGGTCCATAATGATGCGCGATAGGCGCGCCGGATCAAGATAGCCCTCTTCAAGGTCAAATTCCCAAGACCGGTTTTGCTTGGCTTGCAGACGCCGCTGCAGGCGATTGGCGAGGCGGGCCACCACGCCTTGCATTTGCTGCAGCTGCTGGTCGAGATATTGGCGCAAACGCTCAAGCTCCTCGGCGTCGCAAAGCTCCTCGGCTTCAATCGTTTCGTCAAATTGCGAGGTGTAAATATTATAGGCTGATTTTTCGGGATTGAGCGGGCCGTCGGGCGCATAGGGCTGGGCCGCTTCGCCGGCTTCCTCGCCGTCGCTTTCGCCCTCCATCTCATCGCCTTCCATTTGCAGCGTCTGTTCGTCGCCTTCCTCCATGGCAGCGTCGCCGACTTCCATGTCTTCGGCTGACATGCCGTCCGGGCTTTCCGCCTCACCGCCTTCGCCATCTTGCGGGCCTTCATCACCGTCTTGTCCGTCGCCGTCTTCGCCGTCACCATCTTCGCTCTCACCGGCGGCTTCCGTGAGGCCCAAATCGACCAGAATATCGCGGGTGAGGGCGGCAAATTGCTGTTGGTCATCGACCACGCTTTCCAGCGCTGCCATTTTATCGCCAACGCGTTCCTCAACCCACTCGCGCCAGGCCGTGACCACACCATTGGCGGCCGGCGGCGGCGTCAGGCCGGTTAATTGCTCGCGCACCATAAAGCCCAAAGCCTCAGCCAGGGGCGCATCATCGCGGCTCATCTGTGGGCCATAGCCCAGCTTGGTGCAGCGTGCTTCATGCATGGCGTTGATATTGCTGCCGATACCGGCCATGGCGCGCGCACCGATGGCTTCGCAACGCGCCGTTTCAGCCGCATCGAAAGAGGCGCGGGCATCGGTCTCAGACGGTGCGAGATCCATGGTGATGGCCGCATTGTGATGCGCCAATTGCAGGGCAAAGCTGTCGGATTGACCCCGTACATTTTGACGGTCAGCCGGGTCGAGGTCGCGGGCCGGTTGCGGCAGACGCGCTTTCAAACCGGCCAGAGCCGGTTTTTCCGTACCGAAGCTGACCGATAATTCGGCCTCCTCGGCAATCGAGCGCATGGTCTGCGTCAGAGCACGCTTAAATTCTTCAACCGGGGATTTTTCGGCCACGCTTTATCCGCTTCTGTTAATCGGCCAGAACCGACACCGCGCTATCGGGCAGGTCATCGCCAAAGCAACGCTGGTAAAATTCCGCGACGGTCGGGCGTTCCAACTCATCGCATTTGTTCAAGAAGGTGAGCTGGAAAGCCAGCGCAATATCGGCGCCAATAATTTCGGCATTTTCAGCCCAAGTCAAAACCGTCCGCGGGCTCATCACGGTTGAAATATCACCATTGATGAATGCTGCGCGGGTCAGGTCAGCGACACGCACCATGGCGGCGATTTTCTCGCGGCCCTCCGCCCCCTGATAACCGGGCGCTTTGGCGTGGACAATATCGGTTTCCTTGTCATGCGCCAGATAGTTGAGCGTGGTGACAATATTCCAGCGGTCCATTTGACCTTGGTTAATTTGCTGTGTGCCGTGATACAGGCCGCTTGTATCGCCCAGACCGATTGTGTTGGTGGTGGCGAATAGGCGGAAAAACGGGTTCGGGCGAATGACTTTATTTTGGTCCAAAAGCGTCAGCTTACCGGCGACTTCCAGCACGCGCTGGATAACAAACATCACATCAGGACGACCCGCATCATATTCGTCAAACACCAAAGCGACGGGGTTTTGCAACGCCCAGGGCAAAATGCCTTCTTGAAATTCGGTAATTTGTTTGCCGTCTTTCAGCACAATCGCATCCTTGCCGACCAAATCAATACGGCTGACATGGCTGTCGAGATTGACACGCACGCAAGGCCAGTTCAGCCGCGCTGCGATTTGTTCAATATGGGTCGATTTACCGGTGCCGTGATAACCCTGCACCATGACGCGGCGATTATGAGCAAAACCGGCGAGCAGGGCCAAAGTGGTCTGCTTGTCGAACAGGTAATCTTCGTCAAAATCTGGCACATATTCATTGTGCTCAGAAAAAGCCGGCACAGTCATATCAATATCAACGCCGAAAACGTCGCGTGCATTGACTTCCGTATCGGGTGCCTCCGGCATGGGGCCGTTTGGCATAGCTTTGTTTTCTGCCGCTTTACTCATTGGTTTCTCCGAAAATTAATCGCTTGCTTGGAAAAGGTGTTAGCAGAAAGCCCGGCTTAACAAAAGCCGGAAGCCTTCAAAAAATCATGTGCCTGAATGACACTTTGCAGTTCGTCCTCATGGGAGCGGTCGCCGCCATTGGCGTCCGGGTGATATTGTTTGACCAGAATTTTGAACTTTTTACGCACATCGGCGGGTTTTGCCGTCTCGGGTAATTCCATAACGTCGAGGGCGCGCTTTTGGCCTGAAGTGACTTTCGAGGCCCGACCGCCTGTACCCTGCCCGATAGGATTTTCCGCATTGAAACCGGCTTCGCCCATAATCTCCAGCGGGTCTTGAAACTGCCAATCCTCAACCTTGCTGCCGTGCGCCCGCCGCGTGCCCATGGACCATGTGGGACGGTGGCCGGTTTGAGCGGCGCGGCGAAAGCTCTCGGCTTCGTCCTGCGACATGCCCTCAAAATAATTATAGCTGCGATTATATTCGCGCACATGGTCGTAACAAAAATTGCGCCGTTCATTGGCTTGCGGGCCGGCCGGTGCAGGATAGTCTCCCGATTTTGTGCAATCCGGCCAGTCGCATCGCGTGCCGTCGGCAACCATTTGCGCGCGTTTTTTCTCCTCGCGACCCTGGTCGCGTGACGCGCGTATCATATCAAAATATTTAGAGTTCAAATTCATGAACGTTCCGACCGTCCTGTTCTCATTGTTTCAAAATCGCTATATTGAAAGGGGTAAAGCGAAAGGGTTAAAAAGGTAAGCGAAAAAGCTTCTGATATGTCGATTTCCTAAACTGGCGTCTCTTCCATGAACGCGATATATGTCATATGGCCGCAAACGCAAATCGTGCCTAAGCTCAACAAGCAAGCCCACCATGCTACAAAACCCAACCAGCGAGAGGGAGGGAATTTATATGACGCAAGTTTACACGATTATAGAACAAAAACTGCGCGAGACCTATACGCCGCAGCATTTGCAAGTTACGGATGAATCGCATTTGCACGAGGGCCATGCCGGCGCACAGCCCGGCGGCGAGACGCATTTTCGGGTTCATATGGTCGCCGCCATGTTTGAGGGCATGAGCCGTATTGACCGTCAGCGGCATGTTTTGGATTGTTTGGCCGATCAGTTGAAAGGGCCTGTGCATGCACTGGCGCTCAAATTGAAAAGCCCGCAAGAGGCAGCAAAAACCTAACGCAATTCAGAGATGCGCACCTGCATAATGCGATTGCGTTGGCGCCCCATAATGCGAAAGCGTAGGCCGTGAAACTCAAATACTTGGCCGATATCGGGAATAACCCGCGCCTCATGAATGATCAAACCGGCAACCGAGCTGGCCTCGTCATCGGGCAGCGACCAGCCCATCTCACGATTGAGGTCGCGCAAAGATAGCGCGCCGGCAACTTCCAAAGCGCCATCAGGGCGGCGGCGTAGCATATTATCGGGGCGGTCATGCTCATCATCAATCGAGCCGACGATTTCTTCCAAAATATCTTCTATCGTCACCAGCCCCATCAGCGCGCCATATTCATCAACGACAAGGGCAAAATGCGCCTTGCGTTCACGAAATGCGTTTAGCTGTTCCGACAATGTCGTCGTCTCAGGCACGAACCAAGGCGGGGTGGTGATATTTTCAATGCTGATGCCACGCGCCCCAACCGGACTA
>JAKMDW010000035.1 GCA_022426245.1 Alphaproteobacteria bacterium
GCCAAAGACATTGACACTATAAAAACCCGTTAATATACTGGCATCATAAGTGCCATAATATATTATCAGCAAATTCGAGTATCAAAGATGAAAACCCCATTGGACAGACTTTTGGCGAAGTCAAAACAGGCGCAATCGGCGCTCGGATTGGCAGGCTGGGCCGAGCTTGTGGCAAACAGAATACTGAGCATTTTGGTTTTATTGCTGGCCGTTATCTTCATTGTTAATGGACTTCGCTGGCTGGTGGCGCCTGCGGGCATTGCCCCGGAATTGGGCCTGACTTTAGGCCACGGTGTAGGCCTGAGCACTCAAGTCGGCGACTTGGCGGCATTCTTTCTGACCATAGGTGTCTGTTTGCTGAGCGCACTGGTTAGCGGGCGACGTAGCTTTTACTACCCCGCCATTCTACTGCTGAGTATCGCAGCTGTCGGGCGCATCATCGCTTGGCTTATCCATGACGCTGCGTTAGCGCTTAACCTCATCGCTCCGGAACTCATAATGGCTATTATTTTACTTATAGCCTCCCGCCGATTGCCTGATGAAGCCTAATCACGCAAACCCGCTATTTGCCTGCAAGCTGCTGCTGGCCTGCGCTCTATGGAGTGGCTGGTCTAGCGCCGTGGCAGCGGAAAATTTGGAAAAAACAGAACACGCAATGGCTGAGCCGACGCCGACTCAGCGCCCAAACATCGTGCTCATCTTGGCCGATGACCTCGGTTTTACCGATATTGCCCCTTATGGCAGCGAAATCGATACGCCTGCTCTATCGGCGCTGGCTGAGACCGGTGTGAGTTTCACCAATTATCACACGGCCGCTAATTGTGCGCCTTCGCGGGCAATGTTGCTGACCGGCGTAGACGCTCACCTTGCCGGTGTGCCGAACATTCCTGAAATGCTGGGACCCGAGCAGCGGCGCCATGCCCATTATCAGGGTGTGCTGGGCGATAATGTCGTCACGGTTGCAACCCTGTTGGAAGAAACGGGCTACCACACTTATATGGCGGGCAAATGGCATTTGGGTTCCGCGCCCGACAAGCTGCCGAGCCGACGTGGTTTTGCACGCACCGTGGCACTGGCTGATTCCGGAGCGGATAATTGGGAGCAACGCCCCTATATCCCCATATATGACAAGGCCAACTGGTATGCCGATGGCAAGGAATACCAACTGCCTGAAGACTTTTACTCCTCCCGCTTTCTGGTCGACAAGACCATTGAGTTTATCGATAGCAATCGCGCCGACAACAGCCCGTTCTTCGCCTACCTGCCCTTTCAGGCAGTCCATATCCCCGTGCAGGCGCCGCAGGAATTTATCGACCGCTATATGGGCGTGTATGATGAAGGTTGGGATAAGTTGCGCGCGCAACGGCTTGAACGTGCGACCGCGTTGGGCATTGTGAAGCAAGGTGTGAGCACAGTGCGTATGCATACCACCAGAGACTGGGATGCGTTGGACGATGAGCACCGCCGGTTTGAAGCCAAACGCATGGCCGTATATGGCGGCATGGTCGAGGCGATGGATTTTCACATTGGCCGGTTAATCGACCATCTCAAAAAAACCGGGCAATACGACAACACGGTTTTCATCTTTACCTCTGATAATGGCGCTGAGGCCAGCGGCCCGGATGACCTCAATTCTTTTGGCCCTAGAATGATGGCGAATACGCTGGGCTATCGCACTGACTATGAGACCTTGGGGCTGAAGGGTAGCTACAATGCCATCAGCCCCAGTTTTGCAAGCGCCGCAGCCAGCCCACTGGCCTATTACAAATTCTATGTTGGCGAGGGCGGCATGCGCGTACCGTTGATTATCGCCGGCGAAGAGCTACCGCTTAAAGGCGTGCTTAGTCATGCCTTTTCGTTCGTCACCGATATTACCCCGACCATTCTCTCCTTTGCAGGCGTTTCACAGCCGGGTGAGCGCCATGGCGGGCGCCCGATAGAACCAATTACCGGCCATGATGTCAGGCCTTTGCTGCAAAACCCCGCTGACAGGATTTACGGGGAGAACGAAGCGGTAGGCTATGAACTCGCCGGACATGCGGCGCTGTTCCAGGGAGACTACAAAATCACTTTTAATCGCCCGCCATTAGGGGATGGGCAGTGGCGCTTATTCAATATTGTTGAGGACCCGGGCGAGACCCTCGATCTGGCGCATCAAATGCCACAGCAGCTACAGCAAATGCTGTCCGCCTATGACACCTATACACGCGAAAACAAGGTTCTGCCGGTCCCGACTGGGTTCGATAATATGAAGCAATTGGCGATTAACACTCTATATGCCAGCACACGCACGCCCTTATTGATATTGCTGCTGACCATGCTGGTATTATGCCCATTCGCTGTCGCTTATCGAATGAAAAAACTCACACGAAGACCAGAGGATTACCGATGAAAAACCGAAAAATACTGACCGGCCTTGCCGTATTAGTTGGCCTGATTGGGGTATTGTTTTTATCGCTGCCAACCATTTTACACAAAAGCGGGCTACACCCCGAATACACCGGACCATTGATTGATTTGCCGGGCAAACGCGCGCTGATCGTCACGACCAGCCATGGCGTGCTGTCAGCCCCCGGGGAAACCGAGGGTGATGTCACAGGTCTTCTTAGCTCAGAGATGACGCACCCCTATTACGCCTTTCTGGACGGCGGCATGGAGGTGGACCTAGCCAGCATTCAAGGTGGCGAAATTCCCATGGATCCCACCAGTTTCTTCTACATGATTAAATCACCCGAAGACGAACGCTATCTCAATGACGCGGTCGCACAGGCCAAGGTGAAAAACTCCATTCCAATTGCCGAGGTAGATATTGACCAATACGACATCGTATTTATCTCGGGTGGCTTTGGTGCTGCCTATGATTTGGCTCAATCACCGGCACTGGCGGACAAAGTGAGCGAGGCCTATTACGGTGACAAGAGGGCGATTATCGCTGGCGTTTGCCACGGCGCGCTGGGGCTGGTTAGTGCCCGCGACACTGATGGTAATTTGCTCATTAAAGGACGCCGCATGACAGGTGTGTCCGACAAACAGATAAAGGAGCTTGGTGTATATTCAATAACCCCCAAGCATCCGGACACGGAACTGCGTAAAGCGGGGGCGCTTTATGAAAGCCAAACGGCTTTCCGCGATTTCTTTGCCGCGCACATGACGGTTGATGAGGAGCGGCGCTTCGTTACCGGACAGAACCAAAATTCGGGGCTGGAAATGGCGCACACCATTATGAAAATTCTGCGATAGCGCGAGTAAGCTTTTGCCGCGAATATATAGTGCGTGATGGACGCATCATTAGTCGCAATCGTCTTTTTCAAATGAAATGGTCGGGGCTGCCGTCTCAGCGCGCATATGTCGTTGAATGAGGGTTGGAAAAAAAGGTATCACTTACCTATGATATCTAAAACCATCAGATTGGCTGGAGAAAAAGATCTGCCTTCGATCCGGAAGGTTATTGAAACGTCGTTTTCTGCTGAAGAGAACAAAGCCATTATGAAGCTCGTAGCTGCGCTTTCTAAAGAAGCCTCTCATCCACCGGTCAAATCGCTGATTGCCGAGCTTGACGGTCATGTCATCGGCTATGTGTCCTTTAGCCCGATCAGCCATAAGTCAGCTTCGCCTATATCGGGGTATATTCTGTCGCCGCTTGGCGTATCGGCAAACCATCAGAAGCAAGGCATAGGGTCAAGCCTCATAAAAACCGGCATTGAGATGCTTACCAGAGACGGGGTTGATGTTCTTTTGGTATATGGAGACCCTGCTTATTACGGACGCTTTGGGTTTCGAGAAAAGACCGCTCTCTCATTCGTTCCACCATATCCATTGGCCCGCCCTTTTGGATGGCTAGGAATGATGATCAGTGAAGCTTCCGCCCCAATGGACCCAATAAAGTTTGAGTGTGCTGGCGCATTATCCAAACCGGAATTGTGGTGAGGTAAGGCTCTGACCTCTGCCTCTTTGTTTCAAAGAGCGGAGGGCGATGCGAAACCTGCTCTGCAATTAGTGATTATGGTTGCGCGCCAGATAGCCGCTTGGGCGAATGACTTCCGCTGGAATTATCTGCTTCGCTTTGGTCCAAATCGGATCGTATTTATAC
>JAKMDW010000009.1 GCA_022426245.1 Alphaproteobacteria bacterium
ATGGCAGGAACATCACTGTCGCCAATCTCACGCGCATAACCTTCGGTTGTGCTGGTTAGGCCTTCATTAGTAGTGCTATGCGACACAAAACCCGCACCACCATAGACATAAGTGAAAGTGCCGAGGAGGTCGGCGCGTGATTGCTGTGGCCAATCCTCATAGGCCATATTGTCTTGCGCATTGGCCGTGTTGATAACCAATGAGGTTAGGCCAAGGACCAGCAAGGAAAGAACCGCCAGTACCCATGGGCGCAGGGGCATAAAACGGCGGAATGTGTAAGAATAACGGCGATGCATGGATCTCCTCCTTTTTCTTATTCTTCATGATCCTTTCCTACCGCTCAGAAATTAAAAAACGGTTAGGGTCGCTTCCCAAAAACTGCTACATGGTGGGGCATGGCGGAGACACACCACAAGACTGTTCTCATTACCGGAGCTGGTAAACGCATTGGCCGCGCTCTGGCTGAGGCGTTAGCCGCCGATGGCTGGGCCATTGCGGCGCATTATGCCGGCTCAAAATCCGAAGCCGAGGCGCTGGTTGCCGACATTACCGATAAAGGCGGCAAAGCCGTGGCTTTGCAGGCCGATTTGCGAGATGCCGCCGCCGTTGAGACACTGGTGACAGATGCCGCCGCCGCATTGGGGCCGCTCAGCGCGCTTATCAATAATGCCTCAACTTTTGAGCGCGACACGGCGCATACGCTGACCGCCGAAAGCTGGGACACACATATTAATGCCAATTTGCGCGCGCCCGCTTTGTTGATGCGCGATTTTGCCAATCAAACCGCGCTGCAAAATGACGGCCTTGCCGATTCTTGCATCATCAATATCACCGACCAGCGCGTTGATCGGCTAACCCCTGATT
Organism: Alphaproteobacteria bacterium; assembly: GCA_022426245.1. GTDB lineage: Bacteria > Pseudomonadota > Alphaproteobacteria > RS24 > RS24 > UBA8337. Next base: position 865 of record JAKMDW010000009.1, read on the forward strand.
TCACCAGCTATACGGTTTCCAAAACCGGCCTCGCGACGCTGACTGAGACATTCGCGCAAGCCCTCGCGCCGCAACATATTCGCGTCAATGCCATTGCCCCCGGACCGACCCTACCCAATCCGCGGCAAGCGCAGGCCGAGTTCGACAAGCAAGCGCGCCTTGTGCCATTAGGGCATGGCGCGACACCTGACGATATTGTCGCTGCCGCGCGGTATATTTTGACGGCGCGCGCCATGACAGGACAGACCATCATGCAAGATGGCGGCCAGCATTTGGCCTGGCAAACCCCAGATGTGGTTGAGGTAAAAGAGTAATGAACCAGCAAACACCCAATCATCGACCGGACTTCGCCAGCGCGACGCGCGGTCTGCGCCAGGTTTTCGTCAATCGTCTGGCTGTGCAGGCCAGCATCGGTATTCACCCGCATGAACGAGAAGCGGAGCAGACCATCTGGCTGACCATTGATGCCGGCGTGATAGAAGATGCGCATGATGCGGGCGATACACCCGAAAACATTGGCGACGTTGTGTGCTATGAGAATATATGCAAAACCGTCACCGCACTGGCCCAGCACGAGCATATTGATTTGGTCGAAACGCTGGCTGAACGGATCGCTGACCGGCTGATGCAGGACATGCGCATTACCCAAATTCGTGTGCAAATTGAAAAGCCTGAGGCAATTGCTGGGGCGACGTCGGTCGGAATTGCAATTTCTCGGCTGCGGGGCTGACTTCAAAGCGCAGAATATCCCACTTTTCAGCCCTTTTTGGCAGCCCCTGGACGGCAAAACACCCAATAAGATACTGATTGAATTGAGAAAATCGTAAGACGCGAGTAATTCACACGCGCCTGCACAAATTTTTCATTCTTGTAAAGCCCAAAAATTCATTCAAAAAAATATTTTTTTGACCCGCTTGATTTTGTTTTTATCAATAAATTCGGTAACTTAACAATATTGCCTATTTTTTAAGCAATGGGTTTGGAGGCTATATAAATCAATAGCTTGACCCCGTATCGGTAATTTTCTTCACATGTTTATCCACAGGAGTAGTGAATTAAATTTAGGCCAGAAATTCACCCTAATTCGAACAAATTCGTTAAACTGCGAGACGATTATGGACGGAAAACGAAATACGTGAAAGACAGCCCGACAGATGCGGCCTCAGAAGTGCAAAACGAGCCGGTTGAAAAAACCGGCCGCGCTCTGATTGAAGCCAAAGTGGCAACGCTGCCCAGTGCGCCGGGCGTATATCGCATGCTCGATGCGGAAGGTAATGCGCTTTATGTCGGCAAGGCGAAGAACCTAAAAGCCAGGGTGCGTTCTTACGCGCGCCCGACCGGTCACAATAATCGTATCTCGCGCATGATTGACGCGACCCGCGATATGGAATTTATCCGCACGGAAACCGAGACCGATGCGCTGCTGCTGGAAGCCAATCTGATTAAGAGAATGAAGCCCCGTTATAATGTGCTGCTGCGCGACGATAAAAGTTTTCCATATATTCTGCTCGCTGAAGATCATGAGGTCGCCCAGCTTTATAAACATCGCGGCGCCCGCAAACGCCCGGGGGCTTATTTTGGCCCCTTCGCCTCAGCCGGCGCAGTCAATCGTTCGCTGAATACATTGCAGCGCGCTTTTTTGCTGCGCTCTTGTTCGGACAGTGTTTACGAAAGCCGCTCGCGGCCCTGCCTGCTCTATCAAATCAAACGCTGCAGCGCGCCCTGCACCGGCGAAATATCGAGAGATGATTATAAAGAATTGGTTGAGGAGGCGCGCGATTTCCTGAACGGCAAAAGCCGCCAAGTGCAAGAAGCGCTATTGGAGAAAATGCAAACAGCCAGCGCGGCGACAGATTTTGAAGCCGCCGCCGCGGCGCGCGACCGCATTCGCGCCCTAACCTATGTGCAGCAAGATAGCGGCATCAATCCGGGCGACATTACCGAGGCCGATGTGATTGCGATTGAGAAACAAGGCGGTCAGTCTTGCGTGCAAGTGTTCTTTTTCCGCGCCGGTCAAAACCTCGGCAATAAGGCTTACTTCCCGCGCCATGAGCGCGACCAAGCCGAGCCGGAGATTTTGGAAGCCTTTATCGGGCAGTTTTATGAAAGCCGGCCGGTGCCGCGCGAGATTTTTGTCAATCATGCACTTGATGGTGCCGCGCTTATCGGTGAGGCGCTGAGCACACGCATGGGGCATAATGTGAAACTGCACAAACCCCAGCGCGGCGATAAAATGGGGTTGATGCGCCATGCCGAACAAAATGCCAAAGAGGCATTGGCGCGCCATGTGTCAGAGAGCGCGAGCCAACGCAAATTATTGCGGGGCGTCGCTGAAGCCTTTGGCCTCGACACTGCGCCCGACCGAATTGAGGTTTTTGACAATTCACATTTGCAAGGCACCAATCAATTGGGTGGCATGATCGTCGCCGGCCCTGACGGGTTTATGAAAAATCAATATCGCAAATTCAACATCAAGGATGAGACGACGCAGCCCGGCGATGACTACGCCATGATGCGCGAGGTCTTTACCCGCCGCTATGGCCGTTTAGCGCGCGAGGAAAATCGCGACAGCGCGGCCTGGCCGGATTTGGTGCTGGTTGATGGCGGGCGTGGACAGCTGAATATAGCCCGCGAGGTGATGGTCGAATTGGGGCTGGAAGATGTGCCGCTGGTCGGCATTGCCAAAGGCCCCGACCGTGACGCAGGGCGTGAACGCTTTTTCATGCAAGGGCGCGCCGATTTTATGATGCCGCATAATTCGCCGGTGCTTTATTATCTGCAACGTCTGCGTGACGAAGCGCACCGCTTTGCCATTGGCAGTCACCGCGCCCGACGCAGCGCCGATATTCGTAAAAACCCCCTGGACGGCATTGATGGCATTGGCGCGGCGCGCAAACGTGCCCTGCTGCACCATTTCGGCTCAGGCCGCGCCGTTGGCCGCGCCGCATTATCGGAATTGGAAAAAGTTGAAGGAATTAGTGCAAAAATTGCGCAACGCATATACAACCATTTCAACAGTAACGACTAGTGAAGGCACTCATGCAGCACTTGCCCAATATATTGACGCTTTTGCGTATTCTTTTAATCCCGGGAATTTACTTGGCGTTTTTCGTGCCCGGCGCAGTGGGAGACGCTTTGGCGCTTTTGCTTTTCTCAATTGCCGGTTTTACCGATTTTTTTGATGGCTGGCTGGCGCGCAAATATGAAGTGCAATCCGGCTTTGGTCGCATGCTCGACCCGATTGCCGATAAGCTGATGGTCGCCACCTGCCTGCTCTTGCTGGTCGGCTATGACATTATCGTCGATTTCCATATCATTGCTGCGTTGATTATTTTGTGCCGCGAAATACTGGTCTCGGGCTTGCGCGAATATCTTATGGAGCTGCATGTTGCCCTGCCGGTCTCGACACTGGCAAAATATAAAACCGCCATTCAGATGATTGCCATCGGCTTTTTATTGATTGATGAAACAGGGCGTCTGATTTTGACCCATGCACCTGAAATCGGGCTTGGCCTCTTATGGCTGGCCGCCGGTCTGACGCTGATTACCGGCTATGATTATGTGCGTCAGGGCATGAAACACGCCAAATGGAGCGACCTATAATGTCTGAGCGCGCGCCCCTACCTTGCCCTGAAATGCAAGATATTCGCGAGCAGATTGATACGCTGGATAAGCGTCTGGTCGAACTGCTGGCGGCGCGACAAAAGCTGATTGCGGCCGCCGGTAAAGTAAAGCCAAGCCGCGACACGGTGCGCGATGAAGCGCGCATTGAAGAGGTGATTGCTCTGGTCTTGGCCGAAGCGAATGCCGCCGGACTGGCAGCCGAAATCGCCGAACCGGTATGGCGACAGCTTATCGAAAGCTCAATCGCCTATGAATATGGCGTGTTTGATAAACGCTAATTGAGGTTATAAAAAAACTAGAATTGTTTTTCCGGCACATCGACGGTCAGGCCGTCCAGCGCGTCGGAGATTTTAATCTGACAGGACAAGCGGCTATTGTCTTTTACCTCAAAGGCGAAATCCAGCATGTCGCTTTCCATCTCAGTACGCTCGCCCGTGGCAGCTTGCCAATCCTCACGCACATAGATGTGACAAGTGGCACACGCACACGCGCCGCCGCAATCAGCGTCGATACCATTGACTGAATTCTTAATGGCAACCTCCATCAGGGTCATGCCATCATTGCCTTCGCAAATTGTTTCTGAACCATCGGAACCGACGAATGTCACTTTAGTCATAAATATCTCCCAAATTTCCCAAAGACTATACGGAAATTTGGCTTGAGGGCAAGCGTTGCGACGCGGCATAATGACATATAGCTGACCCTCAAAGGACGATATGACAATAAGCAGAAAACTGACCATTCGCGCCGAAAGCTGGCCGTTAAAACACCGCTTTTCCATCGCGCGCGGTAGCAAGATCAGCGCCGATGTTTTGGCTGTTGAATTAACCTCCGGCGATGCGGTCGGGCGGGGCGAGGCTGTGCCCTATCGGCGTTATGGCGAGAGCATGGAAACCGTCACTGCAGCCGTTGAAAGCATTCAAACCGCTCTGGAAAATGGCCTGGACCGCGCGTCATTGCTTGATGCCCTGCTGCCCGGCGCAGCCCGCAATGCCATTGATTGCGCCCTGTGGGATTTGGAAGCCAAACAACAAAACACCAGCGCCGCTAAGCTATCGGGCATTCAGCCCAAGCCGATACAAACCGCCTTTACCGTGGTGATAGATGATGCCGATAAAATGGCGGCTCAAGCCGAGAGGGCGCAAGCCTATCCGCTATTGAAAATCAAATTGGGCGGACGCGACGGCGTGATGGCCGATATGTCACGTCTCGCCGCCGTGGCCGAGGCGCGCCCCGATGCACAGCTTATCGTTGACAGCAATGAGGGTTGGCAAATCGATGAGCTGGCGCGCTATGCCGATCTGCTGGGGCGTTATGGCGTGATATTTTTCGAGCAGCCCGTGCCGCAAGCGCAAGAGGCCGGATTGGCCGATATCGACTTGCCTTTTTGCGCCGATGAAAGCGTGCATGATCGTGGTTCGCTGATCGCCCTGCCGCGCGCTTATGATTGGGTCAATTTGAAGCTCGACAAAACCGGTGGCCTGACCGAGGCACTGGCCTGCGCCGCCGCTGCAAAAGCCGATAACCGCAAAATCATGGTTGGCTGCATGGTTGCGACCTCACTGTCTATGGCACCTGCCATGCTATTGGCGCAACACGCCGATATGGTTGATTTGGATGGGCCGCTTTGGCTGGCCGAGGATTGCCCACATGGCCTGCGTTATGATGGCGCGACCATTCACCCACCAAGTGCCGCGCTTTGGGGATAGCCTCATTGGCTCAAGTCTATTTCCCCTTCCCCCCATTATTTGAGATGCCGAGCCGTGTCGGTGGGATTACTTGACTCCCCTTTATTTAGTTGATAATGATTATTAGTTGCATAAATAAGGACTATCCGCCATGACCCGCCTTCACGGAACCAAGACCAACACCTTGCAGCATATGCGCCACGCCCGCAGTGCCAAAATTGTGCGGCTGCCGACGCGACCGCTAAACGCTGCGCAGCCCCGCCGATGGCGCGGCACGGCGCGCATATTGCCATTTACCAGATCGCGCGCCGGAGGTTGATAAGGCAATGACTGATGGCTATCTCGTGATGGGCACCCGGCACGGTTTATCCGCGCCAAAGGCACATAAATAATGCATCACAATAATTTGGCACTTACCATGCCAATTTTTAGTTACTTCGCAAAAAAATAAGTTACAATGGCGTCATGATTGACTGGCAGAACCCAAAATACCCAGACCTGCCCGACCTCCGCATGGCGGTTTTCGAGGCCGGTGAAAAACCCGACGACATGCCTTCGCTGGTGCTGTGTCATGGCTGGCCCGAACTTGCTTATAGCTGGCGCATTTACTCGACGCCTATGGCATTAGACACAAAACGAGCAGCCGGAAAAACTGGCCGCTTAGATCACCGATTGGGTGATGCGACGGTTTGCTTAAAAACGTCGCCTAAGCCTTGAGACAAACCGCACAGCCTCTTATAGTCGCGCCAAAGTTGAATCCATATGTTTGGGGATTTTATGAACCGTCCAGAAACCCATATCGGTGATGCCGGTGCCTTGCCGATTGAGGCAATTAAGGGTGATGCGCCGCTGCGCATTTTGCTGCCATCCTATCGTTCTGACCCGCACACTGGCGGTCAGGGCATTTATATGCGTCTGATTTCAAAAGCGCTGGTTGATCTTGGCCATCATGTCGATGTCATTTCCGGCCCGCCCTATCCGATTTTAGATGCGCGTGTCGGGCTGATTAAGCTGCCCTCGCTCGATATGTATGCGCGCGAAAACCCGATTGCCTGCCTCAATCGAGAAATTATGGCGAATAAAACCGACCTGTTTGAATGGTGGAGCCATAATTGGGGCGGTTTTCCCGAACCCTATACTTTCGGCGTTCGCATGGCCGATTATATGCGCGATAAAATCGACCAATATGACATCATGCACGACAACCAGACGCTGTGTTACGGCATGCTTGATGTGCGCGATATGGGCCTGCCCGTCGTCGGCACGATTCATCACCCGATTACCATGGATAAGCGCATTGATATCGCCCATGCGAAATGGCCGCATATGAAGTTTCTCAAATGGCGCTGGTATTCATTTTTGAATATGCAAATCAAAGTAGCGCGCCAGCTTGACCCGCTAATCGTCGTATCCGACAGCACCAAGCGCGATGTGGAAAAGGATTTCGGGGTTAACCCATCCAAAATGGTGCGTATCCATCACGGCATTGACCATGAGCTTTTCCAACCGCAACCACATATCACCCGCAAGACCAATCGCCTGATGGTAACGGCCAGTGCCGATGTGCCACTGAAAGGGTTGATTTATCTGATCGAGGCCTATGCCTCCCTGATCGCCGCGCATCCTGATTTGGAATTGCTGGTCGTTGGCCGCTTGCGCGAGGGTCAGACAATGAACTTGCTGAATAAGCTCGGCATTCGTGACCGCGTGAAATTTGTCTCCGGCCTGACCAGCGAGGATATTCGCGACCTCTATGCCGAGGCAACCATTGCTGTCTCGCCATCTGTCTATGAAGGCTTCGGCTTCCCCGCCGGCGAGGCCTTGTCGTGCGGCGTGCCGACCATTGCCACTGATGGCGGCTCTCTGCCCGAAGTGGTCGGTGATGCCGGTATTGTTGTGCCCCATTCCAACCCACCGGCTTTGGCCGAAGCGATTGATGCTTTGCTGAAAGACCCGGCACGGCGCGAGGCCATGTCGGTGAAAGCGCGCCAGCATATTCTCGACAATTTTAAATGGGAGCGTTGCGCGCGCAATGTCGTCGCGCTGTATCGCCAAACGCTGGCAGCGCATCACGGGATATCGCTGTAAATTATGCAAACCATCAATCTCAACCGACTGGACTTACAAGACGGACACGCCCTGCTTGATTTGGGCTGCGGTCATGGCCGCCATACCCATGCTGCTTATTTCCATAAGCGTTGCCAAGCTGTCGGCCTCGACCTCGGCTTTGAAGACGTCAAAGTGACCCGAAGCGGTTTTGAAGCCAATCCGGATTTGGAGCCGCAAACCGGTGCGGCGCGGCGCTATGATTTAATGGTTGGGGATGCGCTCAATCTGCCATTTGAGGACGGGCATTTCGACCGCCTCATCTGCTCGGAAGTGCTGGAGCATATCCCCGATTATCAGGGCGCGCTGACGGAAATCTGGCGCGTTGTCAAACCGGGTGGGCGCATTGGTATTTCGGTGCCGCATCGCTGGCCCGAGCAAATTTGCTGGCTATTCTCGGAAGAATATCACGACACGCCGGGCGGCCATGTGCGCATTTTCCGCGCCGGAGACCTGCGCGCCGATTTCGAGGCGCTTGGCTTTACCTTTACCGGCAGGCATTTGAAACACGGCCTGCACAGCCCCTATTGGTGGCTGCGCTGCGCCGTCGGCGTCAATAATGACAAAAACCTGCTGGTGCGCGGCTTCAAGAAATTGCTGGAAATTGAGATTTTGAAAAACCCGCTGCCGCTGCGGCTGCTGTCGGCCATTGCCGACCCGCTAATGGGTAAGAGCCTGGTGCTGTATTTCCAAAAGCCGGACACTGCCATATGAGCCATATGAGCCACATGAGCCGCCCGACCAGCTTGACCGACGGCTATTTCTCCGGCGCGCGCGACACGATTTTAGCCCTGCAAAACCCTGACGGCTCGATACCGTGGTTTCAAAACGGCGTCATCGATCCGTGGAACCATTTGGAAGCCGCGATGGGGCTGAACCTTATCGGCGAGCGCGCCGCCGCCGAACACGCCATTCAATATTTGCGCGACAGCCAAGCGGAAGACGGTTCATGGTTTGGGCAGTTGGGCAGTGCCGTGCCGATTGACGAAGCGCTGCACCAATTCACCATGCAGGGCGTCGAGGAAGGCCACAAGATTCGCGACACGAATTTCATCGCCTATATTGCCACCGCCATTTGGCACCATTATTGCCTGCATGGCGACACCGATTACGCCGCCGCCAACTGGCCGATGGTCAGGGCAGCGGTTGATTTCGTCATCGCCTTGCAAGCGCCCGAGGGCGATATTCGCTGGACCGCGCCCGACCCGCAAACGCCGGAAGATGATGCGCTGGTGACCGGCAATAGCTCGATTCACAAAAGCCTGATATGCGCCGAAAATCTGGCCGCCGCTTTGGGCAAGGACGCTGAGAAATGGACGGCGGCGCGGGTGAAGCTGGCCGATGCGCTGGCTCATAAGCCTGAACGCTATGACCGCACATGGGCGCCGAAGACGCGCTATTCGATGGATTGGTATTATCCGGTGCTGTCGGGTGCGCTATCGCCGGCGCAGGAAAAAGCCCGCCTCGCCGCCCGCTGGGATGATTTCGTGATAGACGGTTTCGGGTGCCGCTGTGTGGCGGATGAACCGTGGGTGACCGTGGCCGAAAGTGCCGAATTGGTGATGGCGCTGCTGGCGCATGGCGACAAAGCCCGCGCCGAAACCCATCTGGCATGGCTCGACCAATTCCGCGACGAAAACGGCGCCTATTGGATGGGGATGCAGGTGGAAGAGCGGGTGTTTTGGCCGGTCGAACGCCCCGCCTGGACATCGGGCGCCGTCATCCTCGCCCACGACGCGGTCCACCAAACAACCCCCGCCTGCGGGGTGTTGGTCGGGCGGTAAACATGGCCTAGCATCTCATTACCTTAAAAGTAAAAAGGGGGGATAGTGACTGCCTAAAATGCTTTAACCGCTCTATTTTTTTATATTTCTCTTGATTGAAGATATCCAGCTTTTTGAGAAAAGCTCGAATTAAGACCGTCTTTGTTGGGACATCTAATTCAGGTTTATTTTTGGGTAGGCGTAATCTCCAGCCCTAAGCCGGCCTTAAGCTTGGCAGGGCTGTCATTCGCACCCAAAAACGGGGCGTCAACGGCTGACGCCGTTGAGCGTAACGTGCCACATTCAACAATAGAGATTAGATGCGTCTAAGAATTCTCAAACTCTTCACCGCCTGTTCTTCTTTGAACAGGCCGCTATGCAAAGCGAGTTTGTAAATCTCGTGCGGTGGGCGACCACCATCTGCCGGATTGGGGAAGACGTCGTGAATGGCCAGCAAGCCGCCTTGCATCACCCGCGCGCCCCAATTTCGATAATCGGCTAACGCGGCGGGCATGGAGTGGCCGCCATCGATAAACACAAAAGCCGGTGCGGCCATTGGCAGGCGGGCGACCAGTTGCGACGGACTGAGCGCGGGAATGACCGTGTCCTCCAATCCGGCACGGCGGATATTGGCGCGAAACTGTGCCAGCGTGGACATGCCGCCTTCGCCATCGCCCAAATCCGGGTCGAAATATTCTTCGCCCGGCTGGTTTTCTTCCGAGCCGCGATGATGGTCGATCGCCAATAATACGCCACCGGCTTTTTGGCAGGCTGTGCCCAGAATGATTGTCGATTTGCCGCAATAAGAGCCGATTTCCACGCATAGACCGTGCGGTAACATTTCTTCCGCCGCGGCATAAAGCGCGTCGCCCTCAGCCGCGTCGAGAAATCCTTTTACGCTGTCCAACTCAATCGGGTATTGCATTACCGCCCAATCTTACGGCGCAGGGCTGAAGACCCGAAATCGCTTTCATCGAGGTCTTTGGCATCCAAATCTGCCGGTCCGTGGTCGAGCTTGATATGGTCAACGGTATAGCGTCCTGACGCGACATCATAAATAGCGTCAAACTCAAAAACGCAGGCCGGAGCCTCATAATAATTTTTGATGAATGTGTGATGCACGCGCTCAAGTTCATTATCGGCATTGTAAATATCCGACATGAGGAAAATCCAGCTATCCTCATCGACATAAAACACCCGCCGCGCCTGCTCCATATTATATTCAGATTTCAGCGTCGCCTCCAAAACCCAGACCCGATGCTCTTCATAGCGCAAATAATCAGGGTTTAAATGTTTGGGCGTCAACAGCCCTTCGCGCGGCGTGGTGGTGGCCGAAGCCTTATATGCATTATAGGGCACAATCATGCGCTTTTTGCCCAGCAACTTCCATTCATAGCGGTTCGGCGCGCCGCTAAAGACAAACATATTGTGGTTTTGGCGCATACCGTCAGCGGTGGACATCGGGCCGTCATAGGTCACTGCATTTGGTGTGGCGCGCATAATTTTGCGCGTATTGGGATTAAACATCACGCCGTTACGCGGCTCTTCAACTTGGTCGATTGTATTGAACATTGAAAAACCCGAGGCGCTAAACTGCGCCGGCGCTTTCCAAATGCCCATCCAGTGAAATTGGTCATTCTCATGCTTGGCGTTCGGCCCTTGCGGGTCGGCATAGAAATTATAACGCCAGTCCTCACGAATAATTTTGGTGCGGCTGCCGTTTGGATAGACGTTCGCACCGCTGGTAACAGCATGATAGCGATGGCCGTGCCAATGAAAATTATGGTTCCAGAAAACTTCCAGCGCATTTTTCGGTATCGGAAACGGCACGCCAATGCGGGCGCCGACAACTTTATTGCCGTCATTGGTCAATTGCGCCCGCGCAACATTTTTGCGCGTTTCCTGCTGCACGAATTCGGGCAAAGCACATGAACGCCGTGTCGGATAGACATCCAGCCGATAAGTGTCGGGATGACGCGTGAACATGGTCTTTTGGCCTTCGCTCAAACGCGCGTCATATTGCGCCTTATTTTGCGCCGTGATGGTGTAAAGCGGCGCATCATCGGCGAACGGGTCGATATGGTCGCCGCCTTTGACATAGCCCGCCGGTGGCGTGGTGATGCCGCCCGTATAAGCCGGAATAACCCCATCTGCCGAAGCCGCAGGGTTTGCGCCATTGGCGGTTAATTCAGTTCCCAAAAGAGCCGGATCCGCAGCATGGGCGGTAGCAAGACCAAATGTTAGAATAACGGCAAGTACTTTTTGTATCATATCGAACTCCCCTTTCAGCAAAAGTCTATCCAAAAGAGAATAGGAGACCAAGATGTTTTTACCGCGTCGGACACTCAGCATTAGGATTTGCTGCGTTGCGCTTCCAGTTCAGCGATAACTTTCTTATGTTCATTTTCGTCGAATTTGAAAGTTGAGAACAAAATCGCGCCGATGATATAGGCAAAGAATGGCACGCCCGCATAAAGACCTTTAAAGGTCCAGACCACGGTGGCGCTTTGTTCGACATTCGGCACAAAGCCGGATAATGACAAGGCGAAGCCGGTGACTGTCAGCATCACCCCATATGCCGATTTCGAGACGAAATACCAAGCAGCGAAATAAGCACCTTCTTTGCGTTCGCCGGTGTGATATTCGTCGAGATCGATAATGTCGGATTTAATTGACGGGTTAATCGTGCCGCCGCAAGAGCCTGCTGCACCGGCCAGGGCTGCCAATGCAAGCAGCCGCACTTCCATGCCCGGCTCCAAAGTTATCATGCAGCCAAAGGCAAACGCGGTGGTCAACATAGAGACCAACCAAAGCTGCTTTTTACCGAAGCGTTTGGCCAGCGGTGTCCATAAAGGCGTCAGCGCAAAAGAGAAGACCATATAAGAGAGAATGAAAAACGGCGCCATTTGCGGCGCGTTCATGACATATTGCGCGGTGTAGAGCGTCAAAATCGTAATCGCTGCGCTGCCCAAATTTTCAATAAAAATGACAATCAGAAGAAGGCGCGCATGTTTGTTTTGCCAAATATCGCGCGCCGCAGCCCAGGGCTTTTCAGGCGCTTTATCGGCAAATTCCGGTCGCTCGCGCAGCACCCACACGCAGACTAATAGGCAAATGGCGGCAAATAATCCGGCATAAAGCGACTGGTCGGCGTTCAAGGCGCGCACCGCTTCCTCGCTCTCGCCCTCTGCCAGAATGAGAAAATACATTGTGCCGAGCGCCGATATGTAACCGGCAATCCAACCGGCATGACGGGCCGCAAAAATTTTCGTGCGCTCGTGATAATCATCGGTCAACTCAGCGCCCAATGACATATGCGGCACGATGAACATGGTTTGTGCCGAGAAGAAGCCGATAATCGCGACACCCATCCACAGCGCCAGAGATCCGGCCGACATGCCATCAGGCGGTGCCGACAACATCCAGAAAAACAATACGGCAGGCAACACAGCACCCAGCAGCCACGGGCGGCGGCGGCCCATTGGTGTTTTGGTTTTGTCGGATAAATAGCCGACCAACGGATCGGATATGGCATCCCAGAAACGTGAAATGCCGTAAATCAAACCCATCAATGCCGGCGCGATGAGCAACACATCGGTTGAAAACTTAAGTGTATAAAGTGTGACGAGGCAGAACATATAACCCGCCCCGACGGGCGGAAGCGCATAGCTAAAGACTTCCAGCCAACTTATCTCGCGCGCCGATGGCACAGCCATATCGTCTGCATTCGTTACACTCATGAGATTCTCCCTTGCCAAACAGCACCATTTATCGGCTCAAATGGCAAGAGCCACGATGACGTTATTTAAACGGATTTCGGCTGAAAAGCAGTCTCGACAGCAGCCATTGCCAGACATAGACTGAGCATCACTCGGGAGGAAACCGCATGTCTGACACTTCGGCGCACACTAACGGCAAAGCCCTGCAACAGGGTTTGATTGTTTTAGGGCTGGTTTTATTCGGTGGCTATTTGCTGTTCGAGCGCGGCCTTGTTGGCGTGCTGTTGGAGGGCGACAAAAGCCGCCTGTCTTGGCTTATTCTCGCTATCTGGCTGGGCATGAGCGGCCGCTGGCTTTTCTTGCTGCGGCGCATGGAGAGCACAGACGAGATTGCCGAAGAGGATATGCTGCGCTGGCTCAACCATGGTTGGTTTGCCGCCGATAGCGTTTTGAAAATCGGCCTTTTGGGCACGATTATCGGTTTTATTCTTATGCTCGCGCCGATTGGCGAATTGACCAGCTTTGACGCCGCCAGCCTACAAAATGCGCTGGCCGCCATGTCTGCCGGTATGGCGGTAGCGCTTTACACAACGCTGACCGGCCTGATTGCCAATATCATTCTGCGCTTTCAGTTCCAATTTTTGGCCGACGCCATGCAGCAACGCCTGATAAGCCGCGAAGAGGCCGCATGAGGGGCGATAAACTTCTCGCACCGCCCGAAGACCAAAATGCCTTTACCGACATTTTGTTCAATGCGCTATTGGGCTTCGCCTTCATGTTTTCGGTTGCCTTTATTCTCATTCGACCGGAAGTGACCGAGGGCAAAATTAACCCCAAAGCCGAATTTATGATTACCGCACAATGGCCCGATGGCCATCAAGACGATATCGACCTGATTGTCGAGGATGGCGAGGGCAATCTGGTTTGGTTCGATGCGCGCGAGGCCGGACTGATGCATCTCGACCGCGATGACCGTGGTTGGCTGGGCGACAGCATCACTGTTTCGGGCAAAAAGATTGAAAATCCGCTCAACCAAGAAACTGTTACCATTCGAGGCATTGCGGCGGGCGAATATGTCGTCAATCTGCTGCATTATAAAGCCGAAACCGGCCGCCCTGTGCCGGTGAAGGTGAAAGTCGAGAAACTCAATCCGCAAGTGACCGTCATTTTCGCCGGCACCAATGAATTGACCGGCGCGGGCGACGAACAAACCGCCGTGCGCTTCAAGCTCGACGCGACGGGCAAAGTGCTTGGGCTGGCGACACGCGACAAGCTGCTTATCCGGGCCGATGACTTTAATGCCAAGCAATCGGAGGACGCGAAATGAGTATTCCGCTTCTGCTCGGCCTTGCTTATGCGGTGGTGGCCGCGCTGCTTTTATCCCTCAACCTTCAGACCAAATATCGCCGTGGCATTAAAATCGCCGCCATTCTTGGCGTAAGCCTTTTATATATCGGCGCGTATCACGGCGCGCAAAACCTGCGCGGTTGGGCGATTTCTGCCGCGCCGCCTAATCCGTTCAAACTGCATTGGGCGGTGGTTGAAGAACCCGATAAGGCGCGCGGCACCAAAGGCGCGATTTATATTCTAGGGCAGCGCCTCAGCGCGCGCGGGGTGGCCATTGGTGAGCCGCGACTGTTTCGCCTCCCCTTCACGCCCGAGCTTGCCGAACAGGTCGATGACGCGCTGACCAAAAAGGAAGATGGCCGCGATTTGGAAGCGCGCCTCAGCTATAAGGCCGCCACGCCCGACGAGGTTGATGACATACAAAAAAGGGACGGCCAAAAAAGCCGCCCCGATAGCGCCGGTGAAGAGGAAAGGCTGAAGCTCAACTTCCGTGAACTTTCTGCGCCGGATTTGCCGCCAAAATCTACCAGCCAATAAAAACTACACCACCTCGAACATGTCGATGGTCAGGGGTTCGGTGAAGTCGCGCAGGACCATAACGGCAATGGCGGCGTTTCGGTTGGCGGCGTTTCGGGCAGCTCTTGCAGGCGCTGCGTTTCGCGCGGCGGGTCGGTTGGCGTTTCGGGCGGCACTGATGCACCGCCGCCACCACCACCGCAGGCTGCAAGAATGAAAGTCCAAATGGTTGACCGTGGTCCGGTTTTATTTTTCTTCACCGGAGAAGGATAGCAGCTTAAGCCCCATAATCAAGCAAAGGGCGACCCGAATTTATCGGGCCGCCCTTCAATTTTCAGCGTGAGGCTGCTCAGTTGAGGTTGAGCTTGCTGGTTTTGTCGGCGTCTTTTTTGGCCGCTTCCTGCACTTCATAGTCTTGCCACGCACGCAGATTGATGAAGGCATAAATATCCTCGACATCTTTCTCGCTCAGACGGTCGGCAAAGCTCGACATTCCGCGATCTTCCAGCACGCCCTCCAGCACGATTTCCTTAAACATGCGATGCGTTTGCTCGCTCATTTTGCGCAAATCAGGCACTGCCGCGCCCCCAATCACAGCAATGCCGTGACAGAAAGTGCAGACCTCGTGATATAGCTCCATGCCATTGTCAATCGAGGCTTCTGTCGCCTCAATGGTCGGCGGCAGCGGAATGTCACGCGCCCAATGGTCAGGCTGCTCAATCGACCCGCCGCCATTGAGCGTAAACACCAGCAGACGACCGAAATTGCCCCATTTATTCGAGGCCGGCATAGCCGACCCGTCGGTCAGACCGCCTGCCCCACCGGAGCCGACTTGAATGGCGACATATTGCACGCCGTCAATCGCATAGGTGATGGGGGGGGCAATGGTTGAGGTGTAGGTGTTGACCTTCCACAATTCTTTACCGGTGCTGGCATCATAAGCGACGAAATAGCCATCGCCATTACCCTGAAACACCAAACCCGCTTCGGTTGACATGGTGCCGCCATTCCAGTGCATCGAATGTTCGCGCATCCAATGGGTTTTACCGGTCAGCGGGTCAAACGCCGTGATGTAGCCCTTATTGGCCGGGAAGTCCGGATGCTCGGCCAAGAGCGGCAGCAAACGACCAAACTCAATGCCGGTGTTCCAGCCGCCTTCAATATATTTATAGCGACCGGTCGCTTTGAAATCATGGTCAACATCAAACACCAGCGGGCTTTCCATTGCCGGAATGTAAACCAGACCGGTGTTCGGGTTGAAGCTCATCGACTGCCAATTATGACCGCCAAGCGGGCCGGGCAAAATCCATTGCGATTTATTGCTCTCGGCAAAATTGCGCGAGTCATTTTCCACCGGACGACCAGTTTCCATATCAATATGGCTGGCCCAGTTAACCGTCACATAAGGGTTGGCGCGCAGCAATTCGCCGGTTTCGCGGTCCAACACATAGAAGAAACCGTTTTTCGGCGCTTGCATAATCACTTTGCGGTCGCGCCCGTCAATTTCCAAATCGGCCAGCATCATGTCCTGCACGGCTGTATAGTCCCATGTGTCACCCGGCGTGGTTTGATAGTGCCATTTCTTGCGGCCGGTATTCGGGTCAAGTGCCACAATGGAAGACAAGAACAGATTGTCGCCGCCACCCGGGGAGCGAATGGAGCGCGTCCAGGGGCTGCCATTGCCGACGCCCAAAAAGACCGTGTCGGTATCGGGGTCATAAACAATGGAGTTCCAGACAGTGCCGCCACCGCCGATCTTCCACCATTCGCCACCCTTCCAAGTCGGGGCAGCCTCGGCCATTTCGGGATGCTCAAACGGTTTGTTCGGGTCACCCGGCACCGTGAAGAAGCGCCAGTCTTGCGCGCCGGTTTTCGCATCATAGGCCGTCACATAACCGCGCACACCATATTCGCCACCACCATTGCCGATAAACACGCGGCCATTGGCAACGCGTGGTGCACCGGTGATGGTGTAGGCTTTGGTGCGGTCGATAATCGTATTGATGCGCCAAATTTCTTCGCCGGTTTCGGCATTCAGCGAAATCAAATAGCCGTCAAGGCTGGCGACGTAAACCGCGCCGTCATAAACCGCAACCCCGCGATTGACGACATCGCAACACGCCTTGCGCGCCCAATCGCCCGGCACTTCGGGGTCATAAGACCACACCTCTTCACCGGTCGTTGCATCAACCGCGTAAACCACGCTCCAAGAGCCGGTCATATACATAATGCCATCGACCACAATCGGTGAAGCTTCCAGCCCGCGCGTTGTATACATATCAACGGAAAAAGCCAGTTCGAGGTCTTTGACGGTTTTCTTATTAACCTGCGTCAATGGCGAATGGCGCTGCTCGGCATAAGTGCGGCCATAAGCCAACCAGTTACCCGGTTCGCTTTCCGCATTAATGATGCGGTTTGTGTCGATTTTACCGATCGTCGCGCTGGCTGATGCGTTGCCCGCGCTGATATTGCCCGAACTGCTATCGCTGTTTTGACTGACCGTGGCGGCTATCATGCCCAGCGCAATCAAGCCGAGGGCAACCACATTTACGATTGTGCCTTGTTTTTGATCCAATGTTGGATGAGCCATTTAAGCGTCCTCCCAATGACAACTTCCTCCGATAAACTCTAGAAAAAAAAGCCCCCATGCCACAAGAAGAAATCATCCCTTCCAAGCAGTTTTTACCCTGCGGCATATTCCCCGCCTTTCGCGTCATATTTGTATTTTGCCGCCAGCGCATTAAAACCTATGTCATCAACGTCAAAGGTTTTGGTTATGAAACATGTCATCTTCGCGTTTGCTTTGTTGGTGTTTTCCGGCGCACATGCCGGCGCCGAAAGGGCGACATCTGTCACGGCCATGCAGCCGCAAATCAAACTCGGTATTGGCGCGCGCCCGGCCGTAATGTTTGTGCATGTGCATAATAAAGGCGCAGCAACGCGGCTTATTGGTGCCAGCAGCGATGCATTCGCGCGCATTGAATTACATACACATGAAATGAATGGCGGCATGATGCGCATGGTCGAAGTCACCGATTTCGCTGTGCCGGCCAATGGCAAACTGCACCTCAAGCCCGGTGGTCACCATTTAATGATGTTCGGTTATCGCGGTGATGGAGAACAAGCGGTTACTGTGACACTGACTTTTGCCAATGGCGAAGAACTGGCCGTCGCGGCAACGCCATCTGCCCGCGCCAAACCAAACCATGATAAGGCGCATGATAAAATGCATAAGAAAATGCATCATCACGGACATTAAGGTCAGTCACTGTCGAAATGCGCCGCTTTCAGCAGTGCCTTTTCGCGCAAAACCGGATCCGTCAGCACAAACTCATAGCGTTCGCGATAGCTGCGCGTGAACCCCTCAAACAGGGCGACCGACAGCGCCTCACGCGATTCAATCGGGCGCGAGTCGCCGCTAAATTCATCGAGCAATAAATAAGACGGATGCTCAATCGCATCATAATCAGCGGTTAAAAGATCGCCCGGCACGGCCACAAGTCCGGTAATCGAAATCGTCTCGCGACCGGTTACTGTTGCCGTCACATTAATGGCGGTGGCCATGGTTTGGGTTGCCGTATCAACCGCAAGTTCGGGTATCCAGCCCAATAATTCATGCAAATTCGCGGCAATGGCGATGGCTTCGGCCCGCGTCAGGCGATGAACGGCATTGGTGCGCGCCTGTTTTTGGCGTTCGACAAAGCGCGACCGCTCCAAAATATCTGCCAAATCGTCTCGAAGACTTTGTTTTAACTTAGAAATATCCACAACACACCCAAACCATCCGTAATTTACCTAAGATTTTAGCCAAAATTTCGTGAAACAGTGTTTTTTTTTGGAAAAATGCCACTTTTTTACTAGCCGCGGCATTCTGCCGCGTTATGTTAGTCATGTTAAATCATGGGAGTATTAACATGAATATTGTTAAGCGTTGGAAAGTCGCTGCTGCAGCTTTGGCTTTCTCTGGTGTTCCGTCGCTAGCTATGGCGGCAGATGCCAATCTTCAGTCCGACGATTTTGTCGGCATTTCTTTCTGGTTGATTTCTATGGCTCTTGTGGCCTCAACCGTTTTCTTCTTCATTGAACGCGACCGCGTCGATTCAAAATGGAAAACTTCTCTGACGGTTTCCGGTTTGGTGACATTGGTTGCTGCCGTGCACTATTTCTATATGCGCGATGTGTGGGTCGCCACTGGCGAAACACCGACCGTCTATCGTTATATTGACTGGCTGATTACTGTGCCGCTGCTGATGGTAGAATTCTTCCTCATCTTGTCGGCCATCACCGCCGTTCCGGCGCGCGTCTTCTGGCGCCTGCTTATCGGTACAACGCTGATGCTGGTATTTGGTTATCTGGGCGAAGCAGGTTACATGGATGTAACCTCAGGCTTTGTTTTGGGAACCGCAGCTTGGTTGTATGTTCTTTATGAAATCTTCCGTGGTGAAGCCGGTCAGTTGAATGCTGAGAATGCCAGCCCTGCTGTGCAGTCCGCTTTCAGCCTGATGCGCTACATTGTGACTTTCGGTTGGGCGATTTACCCAATCGGTTATCTGATGGGTTATATGATGGGCAGCGTCGATGCAGACACGCTGAACATTATCTATAATCTGGCTGACGTGTTGAACAAGATCGCCTTTGGTCTGATCATCTGGCACGTTGCTGTCACGGAGAGTGAAGGCAAAGCCAAGAAAAAATAATCTTTCACTAGATTGATTTTAAGGGTCGGCGCTTTGCGTCGGCCCTTTTTTTGTCCTTTCTTATTGGCAGGCACGACGTCAGGCCGTAAGCTGGCCGCCAGTGAGGGAACCGAAATGACCAATCAACTTCTTGCCAAATGGCACGCCTATATGGACAAGCCCAGCGAAGACGCGCTGTCTGAAATGCTTCATGATGACGTAACCTTTGTTTCGCCGGTGGTCTTTACGCCGCAAAAAGGCAAAGCCGTCGCCATGCAATATCTGCTGTCTGCGGGCATTGTGTTTCAAGATACCAAATTCAAATATGTGCATGAGCTCGAAACCGGCAATCGCATGATTTTGGAATTTGAAGCCGAAATGGACGGCAAATATATCAATGGCGTCGTTATTATCGACTTCGATGATGCGGGGCCTATCACCCAGGTCAAAGTCATGGTGCGGCCTCTGCAGGCGGTCAATATGTTGTGGCAGCAAATGGGCGCGCAGCTTGAACAAGCTTCTGCGTAACCGTCGGCAAGCCCTGCCATCAGGGGAGAGTAAGCGTGTCTGAGCCGCTGATTGAAGCGAGAGATTTATGTGTGCGCCGTCAAGGCGGGCTGGTATTGGATAATGTGTCGCTGACGTTGGGCGAGCGCGATTTCATTACCCTTATCGGGCCGAATGGCGCCGGCAAGTCTGTGCTGTTACGCCATCTTCTGAAATTTGAAAGCCCGAATAGCGGCACGGTAAAACACCGCCACGCCATACGCATTGGCTATGTGCCGGAACGGTTTCAAATCGACCCGACCCTGCCCTTGCCGGTGCGGCGCTTTTTGACGCTGAATAATAATCAATCGGCAGACGCGGTTGAGGCATTGGCGGCAGAAGCAAATTGCGAAGGCTTGCTTGATAAGCCATTGGCTAATTTGTCCGGCGGCGAGTTGCAGCGCGTGCTTTTGGCGCGCGCCTTGAGCAGCGACCCGCATGTGTTGATGCTCGACGAACCGGCGCAAAACCTCGATGTCAGTGGGCAATTGCAATTTTATCAGCTGATTGATGAGCTTTATGAAAAGCGCAATCTGTCCGTGCTGATGGTCAGCCATGACCTGCATATGGTGATGAGCTCCACACGCCAAGTGGTCTGCCTGTATCACCATATTTGCTGCTCGGGCGCGCCCGACAGCGTAGCGCGTGACCCTGAATTCGTTCAAATGTTCGGCGCCGAAATGGCGCAGATGATGGCGGTGTATCAACACAGCCACGCGCATGACCACACACATGATCATGACCACGCGCATTTACACGAGATTAAACCATGATGACCCCCATGCTCATCACCGCCATTGCCCTGGCTATGCTGGCCGGCCCGCTGGGCTGTTTTGTCGTCTGGCGGCGTATGGCCTATTTCGGCGATGGCCTCGCCCATTCAGCTCTATTGGGCGTCGCGGTCGGCCTTGTCATCGGTATGAGCAATCAACTGGGCATGATTCTTGTGGCGATTTTATTCGCCATAATGCTGCTCTGGCTGCGCGCCCAACGTTTGCTGGCAACCGACACGCTGCTGGGTATCTTGGCGCATGCCGCCTTATCACTCGGCGTCGTCGCAATGGCCTTATTGGGGGTAGAAGATGCCGAGTTGCATGATTACCTGCTCGGCAGTCTCGACAGTGTCACCGCCGATATGCTGGTTTATGTGGTTCTCGGCTGTGGCCTGTCGCTGGGACTGTTAATGCGCCTCTGGCCCGGCTTATTGCTGATGACCTCCAGCGAGGAATTGGCGCACGCCGAGGGCGTGCCCGTTCGCACTTATGAGTTTTTGCTAATGCTTCTGCTCGGCGTTTTGGTTGCCGCCGCAATCCAAATTGTCGGCATTTTGTTGATTACATCGCTGCTCATCATCCCCTCCTCAACAGCTCGACTGTTTGCCAAACGACCGGAAACAATGGCGATTGGCGGCAGCGTGATGGCGGCTTTGTGCATGTTGGGCGGCCTGCCCTTTGCCACGGCGATAGACGTGCCGCTTGGTCCGGCTATCGTGACGCTCAGCGTCACCTTGTTTATGGCCGTATTGACCGGGCGGCTTCTCATCGACCGTTTCAGTAGCCGGTTCAAAAAGTCTAATTAACCCAAATCGGCGACGAATAAGCGCGCTCTTGAATGGTCGTCGCAACACCCGGGCGCGGCGGCACACCGGCGCGCAACGCATCCCAGCTTGACCAACGACAGGACGGGTTTTCCATCACGCGAACATAATAAAAGGCCTGCTGGTCTTGTTTATATTCAGGGTCTCGCCATACCGTCTTCAACGCGTTGGCTGATGTTTTGGCATCGGCTTTGCAGGTTTTGAGGTCAACCGTCGCACCATTATCGGGGCAGCGATGATTGCGACCGGGCTTTTTGCCACCCGCGCAAGCGATATCAAAAACCTTCTCGGCACTCTGCCCATCGGGCTTCAGCCAGCCCTTAACGATTTGCAGGCGCTGCAAGCCATAGGATTTAGCATCGCGCATCGCCCAAACCAAAAACGCGGGCGACCGGCGGCCTTTGACCGTCAAATCACCCCCCATTGACACACCCTCTTTATAAGCGCGCTTCACCATATCCGTGCGGTTTTCGATATTGCGGCTGAAATTGGCCGAGGCGAAAAAACGGAGCTTTATGCGCGGGCCGGTCGTGGCATAGGTTTCTTTGCGGCGCATGGCGTCAAAAATATCGCCGCGCGTATTGTTATCAGACCAAACCGCCGCCAGCCCTGACGCGCCCCAAGTGTGGAAATTATTGACATTATATGTGCTGCCATCGGGGTTAGGCTTGGCCATTGGCACAGAGCCGCGCAATGCTGAATTGGCGTCGATCAGTCCGATTTTTGACCAGTAATTATGCTCGTCAAACGCCCCCGCGCCGACATGCGTATCGGACGCGCCGATAAGGCCGAATTTATAGGGGTTTCCTCTTCCCTTCGCGGCCATTTCCAGCCCACGCAAATAGGCTTGGCGCACATAGGAGCCATCGGGCTTGCTCTCAATCCAAGCGCCCACGCGGAACGGCATAATCTCGAAATCGGCAAATTCATCATTCGGTGACAAAAGCGGATGGGTTTCGCTATCGCCTTTAACTTGCGTCACTTCGACAATCGGCTCATTGCGCATACGGGTTTCGGCATATTCCATATCCATAGCGCTGCCGTCCCATTTTTTGGTCATGAACATCAGCCCGTTAGAGCCGTTGGCGTTGTGCGGAACGGCAATCGTGTCCATGCCCTTCTCGCGCAAACCGTCCATCCACGCCCAAAGGTCTTCCGGATTGGGTGACATAATGCGGCTGAACGGCAAGGTCGGCGCTTTGGCGCCTCGGAAAAACACATTGCGGTGCAGGTTTTGATTTTGCGGGCCGGAGGTATACTCATAGCCGATAAGCGTCGTGAACTTGCCCGGCTCATTATGCCGATTGGCGGTTTCGACAATCTCCTGCCACGCCGATTTCATAATCTCGACATCAACCAAATCATCGGGCTTGTCACTTTTAGTCAGATAGGGAAACAGTTTTTGAAAGGCCGTAAGGCGGTCTGCCGGCGTCTTGGCTTTACGCATTTCCAGCGAAATCGGGTGCTTCGACACCGGCAATTTCGGGTCGTGCATAGCCGGCAACATGCCGAGATAAATCGCGTGGTCGGTTACAGACTGAAAATCCAACGGCTCGGTCAGCGTCATATCAAAACCGGCGGGATGTTTAATCGTCTCGCCCTTAGCATAACGATAGGCATCGTCAGGCGTGTTACGATTTCCGAAAACATAACTATCGAAAGATAAAACAGTATGCAGATGCGTCTCACCGAAAAGCACTTGTCGATTTTCGGGTCGACTCTCCTGTTCCGATGCGGCCGAAAACGGCGCAATCGAAAACGAAATAGCGGCAAAAACCGCCAAAAACTTAAGCTTCTTCATAACACCCCCCAAAGTTATTTTAATGTAACGCTTTTTTAACCATCCAAAAGGTAAAACGATACGTATTAAAAACGAGATGTTTGTCGTCCTCCCCGACAAATATGTTCCTAACATGCCCTCGGCGTTCCTCCCACGTCGAGGGCTAATTTTTACCCGATGTAATTATCCGACTTTATTGACATAAGGCCATTAAATTATACGCAATTTGGGCGGCGGTAAAATCGCTGGCCGGTTGCCCCGCCACGGGCGCCAGTTCCATCACATCGATACCGACGCAACGCCGCCCTTTCAGCGCGCTTGCCACCAAATCAAGGGCTTGATAATAGCCCAAGCCTCCGGGGACAGGCGTGCCGGTCGCCGGTAAAACGGACGGGTCGAGACCATCCAGGTCAAAAGTAACATAAATATTTTCGGGAAAGTCATCCGGCAGCGTGACGGCTGAAATATTGCCGCGCACCAGTTCCGGCGCGTCATAAGTCATCACCCCATGCGCGCGCCGCGCCGTTTCTTCTTCTTCAGCCAGGGCCCGCACACCGAATGAGGCCATCGGCAAACCCTCTTGCGCCAATAAATACATGACGCTGGCATGCGAATGTTTGTGCCCTTGATAGGCATTGCGGAAATCGGCATGCGCATCAATATGCACCAAACCGAGCGGTGCATCTAACGCATCAACCACCCCCATTACCGCGCCATAGCTGACAGAGTGTTCCCCGCCAAGCGTGACCGGTATATGCCCGCGTCCTGAAATGGCGCCGCTGAGCGCGCGCAAATCGGCCATCACGGCCTCAATATTTTGGGCGCAATCAATCGGGGCATGCGTAAATATGCCATCGGCGCATGGCACTTGACCATTGGTCAGACGCTCAAGCTGATGACTGGCGGCGATAATGGCGGCAGGCCCATTGGCCGCGCCCGTGCCATAAGACACAGTGGCTTCGAGCCCGCACGGCACAACCTCAAAGCGCGCGCTCGCCATGTCATTTTCGGCGGCGCTTAATTCTTCTCCAAGAAACTGGTCATGTTTTTGGTGCGACCTCAAGATAAGCGCCCTTCAAAATCTTCATAATCGAATTGTTTAATAATGCGCAGCGCGTCAGTATCGCTGTTCCAAATCGCCAACGACGGCAAATGTGCGCCGTTAAACGTCGTTGTTTTGACCATTGTGTAATGCGCTTGGTCAAGAAACGCGATGCGTTGCCCGCTTTGCGGCACGCCGTCAAATTTATAACTGCCGATAATATCGCCCGACAGACAGCTTGCGCCGCCCAGCCGCACATCCAGCGCGCCTGCCTCGCCCAGCATGGCCGGACGATAAGGTGCTTCAATCACATCCGGCATATGGCAGGTCGGGGAAATATCGGTAATGCCGACCGGCCCGTTATTTTCCGTCACATCGAGCACTTCACCGACCAGAATGGCCGCATCGAAACCAATCGCCGTGCCCGGCTCGATATAGGTTTGCACGCCGAGATCTTCAGATAATTCCTTCAATATCTCAATCAGTCCGCCACGGTCATAATCATTTCGCGTCACCAAATGACCGCCGCCCAGATTAAGCCATTGATATTTGCCCTTATGCGCCTCAAGAAATGGTCGCACCGCCGCAATTGTGCGTTTTAGCGGTTCCAACCCCTGCTCGCATAAATTGTGCAAATGCAGGCCCGAAATATTATCGGGCAATGTGTCGAGCTTCGAAATCGGGTGACCAAGCCGCGAGCCGACTGCACACGGGTCATATAGCTCAATCTCGGCTTCTGAATGTTCCGGGTTAATGCGTAACGCAAGGTCCGCGCCGGCCGCTTTGGCCTGTGCAGAATAACGCTCAAACTGCGCCGTGCTGTTAAACACAATATGGTCTGAAAGCGCTGCAATTTCATCAAACTCTGACGGCTTAAAAGCCGGCGCATAGGTCGCCAATTCACCGCCGAAATGGTTGCGCGCCAATTTGGCTTCCCATAAGCCCGACGCGCATGTGCCGGTCAGATGGTCGCTGATAAGCGGCGCAACAGCCCACATGGAAAACGCTTTCAGCGCCAGTAAAACCTTGGTGTCCGCCGCCTCGGAGACGCCGCGCAGCACTTCCAAGTTTTCGCGCAGGCGCACTTCATCAATGACAAAGCAAGGCGAGGGGACGCGGCTTAAATCAAAATCGGCAAATCGGCCAGCGCCGGAAGATTGCGTTCTCAACATCAGTCAAACTCCGGCGCTTCAGCCAGCTCATCATACTGCCACGCCAAGCCATGCGCGTTCAGCATGTCCATAAACGGGTCAGGGTTAAGCTGCTCAAGGTTAAACACGCCCGGCTGCATCCATGTGCCGTCGAGCATTAAAGCGGCGCCAATCATCGCTGGAACGCCGGTGGTATAACTCACCGCCTGACTGCCGACTTCTTCAAAACAGGCTTCATGATCGCAATTATTATAGAGATAAACCGTGCGGGGCCGACCCTCATGCGTGCCGCTGACAATATTACCGATACAGGTCTTGCCGATGGTGGTTTTGCCTAAATCACCCGGATTGGGCAACACGGCTTTCAGAAATTGTAATGGCACAATCTCGCGACCCTCATAAAGCACCGGCTCAATCGCGGTCATGCCGACATTTTGCAGCACCTCCAAATGCGTCAGATAGGCATCGCCGAAGGTCATCCAAAAGCGCGCGCGCTCAAGCTCCGGAAAATGCTTGGACAGGCTTTCCAATTCCTCGTGATACATCAGATACATATTGCGCGGGCCGACTTCGGGAAATTCGAAGCTCTGCTTGTGAGAGAGCGCCGGTGTCTCGACCCATTTTCCGTTTGCCCAGTGCCGCGCCGGTGCCGTGACCTCGCGAATGTTAATCTCAGGGTTGAAATTTGTAGCAAAAGCCTGCCCATGATCGCCGCCATTGCAGTCAAGAATATCGAGCGTGCGCATGTTTGAGACCAAATGCTTTTGAATATAAGCGGTGAACACATTGGTGACGCCCGGGTCGAAACCCGAACCGAGCAGTGCCATCAGCCCTTTTTCAGCAAAGCGCTGCTGATAGGCCCACTGCCAGTGATACTCAAACTTGGCCTCATCGCGCGGCTCATAATTCGCCGTGTCGAGGTAATGCACGCCGGTTTCCAGACACGCATCCATAATCGCTAAATCCTGATATGGCAGCGCCAGATTGACCACAAGGTCAGGCTCGACTTGGTTGATAAGCGCAATGGTTTCAGCCGTATTATCGGCATCAACTTGCGCAATATTTATAGATTTACCGGTGCGTGTCGCAACCGCTTTTTGAATATCTTCACAAGGCCCCAAGCGTCGGCTGGCGAGGGTAATATCGTTAAATATATCAGGCAGCATTGCCATTTTATGCACTGCTACCGAGCCGACGCCGCCGGCTCCAATCACCAGAACAGTCGCCAAGTCACCCTCCGCGAATTCACCAAAAAACAGGACCCGTGAGTCACCTCCAATGCCGCCAATATGGACGACTGAGGGCGTGATTAGACACTTTTTTCAGGGCTGTAAAGCAAATTCATACAGAGCGGGAATCGCGCAAAAATAGGGCATGAAAAAGCCCCGTCAACAGCCGAAATCCTGCTATGTCTACCTGCTGAAAAGCTGTGATGGCGGGCCTTCGAAGTCCTATGTCGGCTGGACAATGGACTTGGAAAAACGCCTCGCCGCACATAATGACGGCAGCGGTGCCAAGTCAACGCGCGGGCGCCAATGGCGGCTTGTGCACAGTGAGGTTTTCAAAACCCGAGGCGAAGCCATGTCGCGGGAATATGAATTGAAGAATAATCGCCCTGAGCGGAAACGTATATTGGGCAAAGAGGGATAAAAAGATGAGCAGTTACACGCAAATGATGGAAGCCTTTTTGGCCTCCGGCCCACATAATTATAAAACCAACTTGCCGGAGACATGGAAACAAGGGCGCACCGCCTTTGGTGGGATTTCATCGGCGCTGCTGCTGGCCGCCATTTTGAACGACCATAACGACCTGCCCCCCTTGCGCACCATGCAGATCAATTTTATTGGCCCTGCCGTTGACGATTTGACCGTCACCAGCAAGATTTTGCGCAAAGGCAAAAACAATGTGACGTTCAGCGCCGAACTGGATAGCGATGCCGGTGCCGGAACACACGGGCTTTTCACTTTCGGCGTTGAGCGCACATTGGATATGGTGATGGATTATCCGCTGAAAGATATTCCCAAGCGCCCTGACGAGCTTGAGCCTTATGTGCCGCGCGGCGAAGCACCCAGTTTCTTGGTGAATTTCGACCGCCGCTGGGTATCAGGCCCGACATTTTTCGAGCAATCCGACAACCCTGACATGCTGATTTGGACCCGGCTGACCGATCCGGAAAGCTGGGATAAAGGGCTGCTGCCCCTGGTTGTTCTCGCAGACACACCACCCGCCGCCTTTGGCACAATTAGCGGCGTGCGTGCGTTGTCTTCCATGAATTGGAATATTAATTTTCTGACGGATGATTTTTCGACCGAGGATGGCTGGTGGCTGATGCGCTCAGCCACCCGCTTCATCCGCGACGGATATTCTTCGCAGCTTATTCAAATATGGAATAGCGAAGGCCGCAGGGTGATGGACTCGATGCAGCACATCGCCATTTTCCAATAAGCGAGAAGATTGAGACCTAAAGCCCCAACACAAATTTCGACATAATGCCTTTTTGCACTTCCGTCGTGCCGCCGAAAATGGTTGAAGCACGATTGAACAGCATGGAATGGGTCATATCCGGTGCTTGCGCCCGATAATTCGGCTCATTGTCGCCAACGGTCGGATCAAAATCAGCCGAGAACAATACGGTCGAGTCGGCCGCCAGCATGTCATAGGCCAAATCACCCATATCCTGCTGCAATTCAGTGCCCAGTGTTTTCATCGGCAGCGGCAAAATCATCGAATCGCCCGACCCTTCCTCAGCAAACAAAGTGCGGTTTTCAAGCATTTGCAGCGCTTCATAGCGCACTGACAATTCGGCATGGCGTTTGGCAAAAGCGTCGGCTTGATAGCTGTCGCCGGCGGTTTCGGCCAGATAGCCATGCACGGTTTTCAAATTGGCGAGACCGTTGACGATGATATCGGTTCCGGCGATACCGGCGCGCTCATTGCCAAGCAGGAATTTCGCATAGGTCCAGCCTTCGTTTTCTTCGCCAACCAGATTTTTCACCGGCACGCGGACATCGGTGAAATAGACCTCGTTCAAATGATGGTCGCCATCAATCGAGTAAATCGGCTTCACTTCGATACCGGGTGTTTTCATATCAATGAGCAGGAAGGAAATGCCCTGCTGGGGCTTGCCTTCCGTGCTGGTGCGCACGAGACAGAAAATCCAATCGGCGATATGCGCCTGCGTGGTCCAAATTTTCTGGCCGTTAACGACATAGTCATCACCGTCGCGAATGGCCGCCGTCCGCAAGGATGCGAGGTCAGAACCTGAACCCGGCTCCGAATAACCCTGACACCAGAATTGCTCACCATTGAGAATTTTCGGCAAATGCTCGGCTTTTTGTTCATCCGTGCCGAAAGCACAAATGACCGGGCCGACCATGGTCACCCCGAAAGGTGACTGTCCCGGTGCGTTGGCGCGCGCAGCTTCTGATTGGAATATCGCTTTTTGCGGTTCGCTCCACCCTGTGCCGCCAAGCTCTTTCGGCCAGCCAATCGCGCCCCAGCTATTGCTGTTCAATGTGGCTTGCCAATCGGCCATTTCTTCCTTGGTCATATTGATGATGCTGCCGCCCTTATACGGATGCCCTTCCGGAATCACGTCTTCAAACCATGTACGGACTTCCTGTTGGAAGCTTTGTTCTTCGGGGGTCAGTTTCAAATCCATGTCTGTCTCCTGCTATAGGGTCCGATCCATCTCGATTGCTTTATATTCTATCAAGTGGCGCTTATTTTGTGAAGCGTGTGCCGGGGGCAGGCGGGGTTTCCGGCGCACCGGCAAAACACTGCGCCTTTGACATCCAATCGGCCGCCACGTCACCCGTGACGGTCAAATCAGTGTCGGCAATATTGCGCACTTGTGTCACAACTTGGCAGAATTCAGCCGCTTTTCCTTCAATGCGTTCCGCGTTAGATGCCTCGCCAAATTCCCAAATCGCGCCGGAAGGAGCGGTTAATTTGACAAACGGCATCGGCCCCGGCGGCGTTTCGCCGCGGGTCGCATAGGTCCAGCCAAATGTATTTGTGCCCAAAACCGCAATGGAGCGAATGGTGTCTTGGTCATTACGCACCGCGCCAAGCTGGTCGAAAACCTCTTGTCCATGCGCCCATGTTTCCATCAGCCGCGCCGAAATAGATGAGCGCGCGCTCATATCCGGCCCGGCCCATTTCAGACGCTTTTTCGGGTCAACCTCGACAAAGCGCGCTGCCATATCAGTGTAAAAACTGTGCCATTTTTCCAGCAGGGCCTGACCTTTCGCGCCGCCATTCCAATCGGCTTCATAGGCACGCATGCTGCTTTTTCCTATGGCGGTCATCGCATCACCCAGCCAAGCGGCGAAATTATCCTCATCGACATAGCTTTCATTGGCCGCCCAATTCCACATGTGCAAATGCTCCAGCACATTATTCAGCGTCCAACCTTTAAACTGTGTCGGCGCATCGAAATCCGCCTCATTCATGTCGCGCATCAGCGCATAAAGCGCGTCGCTCTCCGCTTTGAAGTCCAGTGCCTCTTGCAACATCGGTGTCTCCTATTCTTCGCCCGTATCAATGGCAATCATTAAATCATCAGCCGCCACTTGCGCGTCGGACACAACCAGCACATCTTCCACTGTGCCATCAACGCTGGCCAGAATTTCATGCTGCATTTTCATCGCCTCAATAATCGCCAGCCTGTCGCCGGTGGCAATCACATCACCCTTGCTGACGAACACATCAATCACCTTGCCGTGCATCGGCGCGGTCACTTTACTGCCATCGCCCGTCTCATCCGCCGTGGCATTGCGCATCAGCATATTGCTGCAGGTAAAGCTCTTGCCATCAATCGTCGCATACAGCGTTTCACCGCTCAAAAATGCCTGGCTGACATATTGCCCCCCACCTTTTTCGGCGCTGCTATTCAGCACCATATGCGTGCCATCATGCGCCTGCACTTCCAGCTCAATAATCTCCGCGCCGACATGCACCGCATATTGAGCGTGGTTTTTTGTGCGCACAGAAACCATGACCTCCTGTTCGCCAACCGCCAGCTTATAAGGCGTGCGCAGCGTTTCATCAGCCGAGAAATTAATCAGCGCTTGGGGCACATGCATCGCCTTGGCGCGCGCCTTGGCGTGGTCACATTCAAAATGGCGCACCGCCAAAACTGCCAGCGCGGTCGCATCCGCCATTGGCGCCGCAAGCTCTGCGTCGGAAAAATTCTCGGCAATGAAGGCAGTTGAGAAATCGCCGGAGATGAAATCATCTTTTTCAAGACAGGCAATCAAAAAATCGCGATTGGTCTTCGGGCCAAATAAAGCCGTATCGGTCAGCGCCTCCACCATCAACTTACGCGCCGCCTCGCGGGTTGGGCCGGTGGTGATGAGCTTGGCAATCATCGGGTCATAAAACGGCGATATTTCCTGTCCGCCGCGAATGCCCGTGTCATAGCGCACACCGGCGCGCGCCACCTGATTGAAACAGGCCACCTTGCCGGTGCTTGGCAAAAACCCTTTGGTCGGGTCTTCGGCGTAAAGCCGCACTTCGATCGAATGGCCGGAAAGGCTAACGTCTTCTTGCGTCATGCCCAGCGTGTCGCCTTCGGCCACTTTTATTTGCAGCGCCACCAGATCGAGGCCGGTTACTTCTTCGGTCACCGGATGCTCAACCTGCAAACGCGTATTCATTTCCAGGAAGTAAAAGCTGCCATCGGTATCAAGCAGAAACTCCACCGTGCCCGCACCGCGATAATTTATCGACTTGGCAGCATCGACCGCCGCCTTGCCCATCGCATCGCGCAAATCCGGCGTCATTACCGGACATGGCGCTTCTTCAATGACTTTTTGATGACGCCGCTGCACCGAACAATCGCGTTCACCCAGATGCACAACATTACCGTGCGTATCGGCAAATATCTGAATTTCAACATGGCGCGGTTTGACGATGGCTTTCTCCAAAATCAACTCGCCTGAGCCGAAGGCGTTTTCCGCCTCCGAGCGGGCGGTCGAAATCGCCGCTGCCAGCCCGTCCGCTGCCTCAACCAGCCGCATGCCGCGCCCGCCGCCGCCTGCCGCCGCTTTTACCATAACGGGAAAACCTATTTTCTTGCCTTCAGCAATCAACACATCATCGCTCTGGTCTTCGCCCTCATAGCCCGGCACGCAAGGCACATCGGCCTCAATCATACGCCGCTTGGCCGCCGCTTTATTGCCCATTAAATCAATTGCCTCCGCCGTCGGGCCAATAAATGTCAGACCGGCTTTTTCAACCGTGGCAGAGAAATCGGCATTTTCGGACAGGAACCCATAGCCGGGGTGAATGGCGTCCGCACCGGTTTGTTTGGCCGCTTCGATAATTTTTTCGGCCACCAAATAAGACATGCCGACCGGACCGGGGCCGATAAGCACCGCCTCATCAGCCATGGTGACATGCGGGGCATGTGTATCGGGTTCTGAATAAACCGCCACGGTTCGAATGCCCAAATCGCGCGCTGTGCGCATGACGCGGCAGGCAATTTCGCCGCGATTGGCAACCAAAATCTTACGAATAGTGCGGTGAACGGGTTTTTTCTTCTGCGCCATAATTACTCCTGCACCCAATTGGGCTTGCGTTTTTCAAGGAAGCTGGCAACGCCCTCTTTGCCTTCATCGCTTTTGACGCTTTTGGCAAATGCCTCGCCCGCATAGCGTATCATCGCCACATCATCGAGATGCTTATTGGCTTCCAGCAATTCTTTGGTCGCCGCATTGGCACCGGGCGCGCACCGGCGCACACCGGCCACAAGTTCGGCCAGTTGCGCCTCCGCCGCCGCCATATCATCAACCGCGAAATCAACCAGCCCGTAATCAGCCCCTTGTTCCGCCGTGAAACGATGGCCCGTCAGCATAATCCGACGCGCCTTAATATCCCCTGCGCGCGCGACGATATAGCGACCGATTTGCGCCGGCACGATGCCGATAGCGGTTTCGGTCAACGCCATTTTGGTGTCCTTAACGGCAATCACAATATCAGCAGCCGAGGCCATGCCCAGCCCACCGGCCATCGCCGCGCCGTGCAGCACAAAAATAATGACTTGCGGCATCGAGCGGACGGTCAGGAAGAAACGTCCCATTTTGGAATTATCCTCAATCACCTGCTCATCCGTATGCACGTCCTGGAAATTGCTTTTAAAGCCTTTCAAATCGCCACCGGCACAAAACACCTCGCCCTTGCCGCGCACGGTGACGCCACGAATATCTTGGCGAGTTTTGAGGTAATCAAATACGGCCTGCAATTCCGACATCAGCGCGTCCGACATGGCATTGCGCGCCTCAGGCCTGTTCAGCCAAACAGTTGCCCAGTGGCGATCTTCTTCGAGAATAACGACGCTGGTTTCAGGTGCTTGCATGATAATTCCCCTATTCTTTACATGCGGCCAACGCCAAAGGCGTTCGGGTTCAGCGTGCGATGCTCGCGCTCCCAAATCGTCT